>JBNJGW010000025.1:0-31582 GCA_051748005.1 Pseudomonadota bacterium
CTGAGCGGAACCAGACTAACAGCGGCAATGGCGCCAGCAATGGCGGTTTTATGCAACATGATAAACTTCCTTTTGCAGTTTTATGGAATCGTTATTCAAGTAACAGTTATTTATCGCGCACTGAGTAACGCGGGTCGAGCATACGTTTTAAGGTCGTGTGGCGATCGATCCAGTGGTGCTTGAGAGCCGCCAACATATGACCTGACGCCAGGATGATCAGTGCCAGAGCACTGTACCAGTGAACATCCCCCGCCAGGCTGGCCTGGTTGGGTAAGCCATGCAGAGTGGCGGGAAGGTCAAACCAGCCAAATACATCAATCGGGCTGCCTTTGGCCGTTGACATCAGATAACCGCTGACAAATACCGTCAGTAGCAGCACATATAGCAGACCATGACCGGCATGAGCGGCAATGTTTTCCCAACGCTTACCTTCGCCGGCAGGGGTTGGCTGAACAAAGCGCCAAATAACTCTCAGTATGATAAAACCCAACAGCAGGACACCCAGCGAACGGTGGATCCAGGGTGCCTGATTATACCATGGGTCGTAATACCCCAGCCCGGTCATCCACCAGCCCAGTATAAACAGGCCAATTATCACAGCGGCACTTACCCAGTGCATAAAGATGGCGATAAGTCCCCAGCCCGTCCGACTGTTCTTCCACATGATGATGCCCTTCAATTAAAGTCATGTCGCTGTCGAGAACCAGTATGGCTAAAAATTTGAACCAAAAGGTTTATCAGCTGGCTTGACGCTTAGTAATGCCATAATAGCGTTTAAGAAGGTATTTAACTGCTGAAAAAAGCTGAACACTTCATTCGGAAAAAATACCCTTCATCGCAGCGGCGTAAAGGTACCAGCCCGAGAATAAAAAAACCGGGTCGTCGTGCCCGGTTTTTATGATGCTGGTAAGTGACAGCTGCCTATCCGGCCAGCGCATCCAGGCCACGGGCCAGATCACGCCGGATATCGTCCAGGTGCTCAAGCCCAACCGCAACGCGAATAAGCCCCGGGGTAATGCCAGCGGCCTCTCGCTGTGCCTCGGAAAGGCGACCGTGGGTGGTGGTGGCAGGATGGGTGATTGTGGTTTTGACATCGCCAAGATTGCCGGTAATTGACAGCATGCGGGTCGCATCAATCACCTGCCAGGCGCCCTGCTGGCCATTGATGACCTCAAATCCCAAAACGGCCCCGAAGCCCTTCTGCTGACGGCGTGCCAGTGCATGCTGGGGATGGTCTTCCAGGCCGCTGTAATAGACACGGCTGACAGCCGGATGTTGCTGTAGCCACCTGGCCAGACTTAACGCCTGCTCACAGTGCGCCTTCATGCGCAGCGACAGGGTTTCCAGCCCCTTGGTGAAAACCCAGGCGTTGAAGGGGCTCATGCAAGGTCCACAGGTGCGTACCACACCAAACACTTCTTCCAACAGCGCATGACTGCCTACTACAGCGCCGCCCACCGCACGTCCCTGGCCATCAAGATACTTGGTGGCCGAATGGATGATCAGATCCGCCCCCAGCGCCAGGGGCTGCTGTAACGCCGGCGTCAGAAAGCAGTTATCAATCGCCAGTAGGACACCATGCCGCTTGGCCAGTGCCGCCAGAGCAGGCACATCAGCCACTTCAGACAGCGGATTGGAGGGCGTTTCAGCAAACAGCATACGGGTGGCCGGGGTGATGGCAGCCTCCCAGGCGTCGAGGTCTGACAGTTCCACGTAACGGGTGACAATTCCGAATTTGCCAAGATATTTATCGAACAGGCTGACCGTTGAGCCAAACAGCGAGCGCGACGCAACAATTTCGTCCCCGGCGTTCAGTAGCGCCATGGCAGTGGCTAGAATCGCCGACATGCCGGAACTGGTGGCCACACAGCGTTCACCACCTTCCATCGCCGCCAGACGTTGTTCAAAGGTGCGCACTGTCGGGTTGGTAAAACGCGAATAGACGTTACCGGCTTCTTCCCCACTGAACTTGCGCGCCGCCTCAGCGGCGCTGGAATATACAAAGCTTGACGTTGGAAAAATGGGCTCGGAATGCTCCTGCTCAGCCGTACGCTCATGGCCGGCCCTGACGGCCAGCGTTTCAAGGGACATTTCCGCGAATGACATATCCTCTACCGACGCTTCTTCCAACGATACCTCGTCCAGCGTCCGGGACAGCGCTTCGTCGTGCCCGGAATTTTCGTCGGTAGCGTTTTTGTGAACAGGACCCTTGTGAATAGAATCATCGTGCATGGGGAGCTCCTCTTGCTCGATCATCAGTCATCCAGATCGTCATCCTGGTTATGCATATCCACCAGGGCATGATCACCGGCACTATGATCCTTGGCGGAATCACTGCGACTTTCCTCAAGAGCTTGCAGATAGGCGCTATCGATATCCCCGGTGACGTAATTACCATCAAACACCGAGCAGTCGAATCCGTCAAAGGCGGGATTAACTTCACGACAGGCTTCTTTAAGGTCTTCAAGGTCCTGATAGAACATGCGATCAGCACCGATCAGCTCGCCGACTTCCTCTTCGCTGCGGCCGTGGGCGATCAGCTCTGATGCCGCCGGCATATCGATACCATAAACGTTCGGATAGCGTACCGGCGGTGCCGCCGAGGCAAAATAGACGTTGCGCGCGCCGGCATCCCGGGCCATCTGGATAATCTGCTTACAGGTCGTGCCCCGCACGATAGAGTCATCCACGAGCAGGACATTCTTGTCCTTGAACTCCACATCAATGGCATTTAGCTTCTGACGCACGGATTTCTTGCGCTGGGTCTGCCCGGGCATGATAAAGGTGCGGCCAATGTAGCGGTTTTTCATGAAGCCTTCGCGATAGGTTACGCCCAGATGCTGAGCCATTTCCAGCGCCGAGGTGCGTGACGTATCGGGAATCGGGATCACCACATCGATATCGTGATCCGGCCATTCGCTCAACACGCGATCACCCAGCTTGCGACCCATTTGCATGCGGGTTCCATACACGTAGGCACCGTCCAGGATCGAGTCAGGGCGAGCCAGATAAACGTGCTCAAAAATGCATGAACGCAGGACCGGGCGGTCGGCACATACCTGGGTGTGAATCTTGCCCTGCATATCGACAAAAATCGCTTCGCCAGGCGCCAGATCCCGTACCAGTTCAAAGCCGCCCACATCAAGCGCCACGGATTCAGAGGCAATCATCACTTCCTGCTGGCCATCTACCTGGCGGGTGCCAAACACCACCGGACGAATGCCGAAGGGGTCGCGAAAGGCCACCATTCCAAAGCCGTTAATGATGGCGACAGCGGCATAGCCGCCCTTGCAGCGCCGATGTACGCGGCGCACTGAGTCAAAGATATCTTCCGCTTCCAGATGCAGACCCTGCTTGCCCAACTCGTGGGCAAACACATTAAGCAATACTTCTGAATCTGAACTGGTATTGATATGACGCAGATCGGTCGAGAACAGCTCCTGCTTGAGCTGGTCTGAGTTGGTCAGATTGCCATTGTGCGCCAGGGCAATCCCATAGGGCGAGTTCACATAGAAAGGCTGTGATTCGGCCTCACTGGACGAGCCGGCCGTCGGGTAGCGAACGTGACCAATACCCAGGTTACCTTTCAGGCGTGCCATGTGGCGGGTATGGAACACATCGCGCACCAAACCGTTACTCTTGCGCAGTAGAAAGCGTCCTTCGCTCCAGGTCATCATGCCCGCAGCGTCCTGGCCTCGGTGCTGAAGTACGGTCAAGGCATCATAAATTGCCTGATTCACCGTTTGCTTGGCCAGAAGGCCCACTATACCGCACATACTTTATACCTCACTCGATACGATAACACGGGTGACCTGAAGCACTGTGTTTCGGCACCCTGGTTATACAGACAATCAGACAATGGCCATCAGCCGGTTGTGAATCCTTGCTGTCAGCCGCCTATCCAGCATTGCGCTGAGGCAGTTGGGGCAAGGGGATATCCTTTAGCGATTCCGGTGCCTGCGGCAAGCGGCCTTCCCACTGGTCTAGCTGGCTCAATGTCCATTCGCGCAGCTGTTCAAACGTGGGTCTCAGGGAAGCTTCCTGCCAGGCGTCAAGCTCGACCAGTGGGGTCAGAGTAATCATCACCGTCACCACCACCAAAATCGCAGCGCCTCGTGCAGCACCGAAGGCAGCACCTGCCAGCCGGTTCAGAAACCCCATACCGACCCAGACAATGGCGGCATGCACAAGGCGAATGACAATACCACACAGCAAAATCACTGCAAAAATCACCAGCACAAAGGCCAGCACCAGACGCGCATCAGCGTTGGCGATAAAGTCCGCCAGCAAATCCGCCACCGGCTCCGCCAGCACCCGCGCGACCAGAAGCGCCACTACCCAGGCCGCCAGGCCCAGAGCTTCGCGTATCAGGCCACGGGCAAAGCCCGCCAGCGTGGAAAGCCCCAGTACGGCCAAAAACAACGCATCAATCCAGGTTAACGCCATAGATCAGTCTCTCACCCGCACCAGTAGGCCCTGATAGTTGACCCGCTCTTTTACCAGAGCCATGGCGCGCTCGCCCTGTGCTGAGGTTTCAAAAGGACCGACCAGAACCGCTGTCAGCTCTTCATTGCGCTCACGGGTAAAGACGCTGAACCCCTGCTCTTCCAGTTCGACTTTCAAGCGCTCAACGTTTTCAGCGTTACCGAAACTGCCGATCTGCACCCCCCACTCGCCTTCAGAGTTGGCTGTAGGCATGACATCGTTACCGCTGGTTTCACCACCAGCGTCTTCTGAATCAGCGGGCAGTGCAGCGTTCACCGGCTCAGGGCCTGAGATATCATCTGGCGCCTCTACGGCAGCTGACGAAACCGGCGCTGGCTCGTTGGCCAACTGGATACTTTCTGGTTGCTCAGGAGCCGCCACCTCGCGGCGCGGCACATCAATCGGGCGCTCAATGATGAAAGAAGGCTGTTGACGATCAGCTCTGGGCTCAGGCTCGCTCATTAACCAGGGCAATAGAATAATGGCCAAGGCCACTAGAATGACGATGCCGCTGATACGTTCTGTTCTGCCGTATTTCATGTTTTTCTCCCTCCTCTCAGCATGCGCCCTCGATGCTTTCACATCGATTTAACGCACCTCGCCTGTGGCAGATCAGTTGCCAACAGTTCCCCTACGGTAAAAAACGAGCCAGTCGCAAGCACGCAATCCTCGGACACCAGCTTGTCTTTCAGCCATGCAGCCCCCAGCGTCGGCGTTGCTGCGCAAGCCTGTACCGCCCCCCCCTGGCGCTCAATGGCTGCTGCCAGTGATTGTGCCGAACGCCCTCTTGGTCCTGACAGGCCAACGCAGACCCAGTCAGTCACCACAGGTATCAAGTGCGCCACAACGCCTTCAATATCCTTGTCATCCAGCATGCCAATCACACACCAGAGCCTGCCGTTTATCTGCGCCCCAAGGCGTTTTGCCAGGTAGGCTGCCGCATGTGGATTGTGCCCGACATCCAGGCACCATTGGCCTATCCATTGCATTCGACCGGAAAGCACGACGTTACCCAGCGCTTGCCGGGTTGCCTCAGCGCTGAGGTTACAGCCTGCCAGCGTCAGCGCCTGTAGCGCCGTGGCGGCGTTATCCAACGGCAGCCCAGGGTCAGGCAGATTATCCAAGGTTAACCGCTGGCCATCAGGGCTCCGGCCCTGCCACTCCCAAAGACCGCCTTCAACCAACGAGCGCTCAAAGGTTTCGCCCAATTCGTACAGAGGAGCACCCAGGTTACGGGCGGTGTCTGCCACGCTATCCGGCAGGCATTGACTCCCCAAGACTGCCGGTCGGCCAGCACGAAAAACCCCCGCTTTCTCACGCCCGATCTGAGCAAGGTCGGTTCCCAGAAAGCTGGCGTGGTCCAGGGCAATGGTAGTGACGATGGCGACATCGGCATCAATAATATTGACCGCATCCAGACGGCCGCCCAGGCCGACTTCGAGAAAGACAATATCCAGCCTGGCCTGAGCCAGACACCAGAGCGCACACAGAGTACCGGCTTCAAAATAGGTCAGGCTGATTTCAGGGGAGCGGCAACGCGCCGCTTCAACCTGTTCAAAACCGGCCACCAGCAGGTCATCGCTGGCTTCGTTACCCAGTAGCGTCACCCTTTCGTTGTAACGCACCAGGTGAGGTGAAGTATAGGTTCCCACCCGCATGCCATGGGCGGTGGCAACAGTCGCCATCATGGCAAGCGTTGACCCCTTGCCGTTGGTCCCGGCGACGGTGACCACTCTGGGGGCTATCGGACCGTCGAGCAGCTGCATACGCCGGGCAACATCCGCCACCCTCTCCAGCCCCATATCAATGCCCACAGGGTGAAGTTGCTCAAGGTAGCCGAGCCATGCGGCAAGCGTTCTAGCCATGACGGGGGGTATCATCCCCATGACCAGAGGACTGGGACGCTGCCCCTTGCTCAGGCGCTGAATCCTGGGCGACCGGCTTGGCACTCTCCTCTGGCGCTGCTCCCTGCGGCTCGGCCGCAACAGCCGCTTCGTCCACAACTGGCTCGCTGATATCAGCGACTGGCAATGGTTCTTCGACCGGCGCCTCGCTCAAAGCTGGATGGTGAGTCAGCTTGCGCAGTATACCGCCCAGACGCTCTCGCATGGCATGACGATGCACAATCATGTCGACGGTGCCATGTTCAAGCAGGAACTCGCTGCGCTGGAAGCCATCTGGAAGCGTCTCACGAACGGTCTGTTCTATCACCCTGGGGCCCGCAAAGCCGATCAGGGCATTCGGTTCGGCAACATTCAGATCACCGAGCATTGCCAGTGACGCAGAAACACCTCCGAACACCGGATCAGTCAGTACCGAAATATACGGCACCCCAGCCTGCTTGAGCTTTTCCAGCGCCGCTGAGGTCTTGGCCATCTGCATCAGCGAGAACAGCGCTTCCTGCATGCGTGCCCCGCCCGATGCCGAAAAGCACACCAGAGGAATCTGCTCTTTCAGCGCCAGGCTGGCCGCCCGCACGAATTTCTCGCCAACCACCGCCCCCATGGAACCACCCATAAAGGTGAATTCAAAGGCAACGGCAACTATCGGCAAACCATCCAGCTGACCCTTGAAGGCCACCAGGGCATCATTTTCACCGGTTTCTTTCTGCGCCGCTGTCAGTCGATCCTTGTACTTCTTGGAATCACGAAACTTGAGACGATCATTAGGGGCGATGTCCTTGGCAACTTCTTCACGACCTTCCTTGTCCAGAAACCAGTCAAGGCGCTTGCGCGCGGTCAGGCGCAGGTGGTGGTCGCACTTCGGGCAGACGCTCTGATGCTTATCCAGTTCAGGAAGATAGAGCACTCCCTCGCATTTCGGACACTTACGCCACAGGCCGTCAGGCACACTGGCGCGGCGGTCTTTGCGCTGGATACGCCCCATGGAGGGAACAATCTTATCTAGCCAGCTCATATCAAAAAGGCTTCCATTATACGTCAATGCCCGGCATGGCCAGGCGCTGATAGGTTTTCAGGCGTCAATACCCGGTGACTGGCGACATGGACACATTCACACGGGAACAGCATAGCGCCTGTTGTTAAATGTCAATTGCAAGGACCCCGGAACCATTCAGTCACTAGGCATCCATGGCTGTGCGCATTTCACTTAGCACAGTTTTCAGCTGCCCGGCGATGGTTTCAGGGGCGTCGGCACTCTCCGCTATACGCGTTACCAGGGCACTACCCACTATCACGCCATCCGCTACCTTGGACACCTCTGCAGCGGTTACACCATCGCGAATCCCGAACCCGACGCATAGCGGCAGATCGGTCATTTCACGCAGTGGTGCCAGGTGTTCCGCCACGTCTTCAGCATTCAGCGTGGCAGCTCCGGTCACGCCCTTCAGGGAGACGTAATAGAGATAACCTTCACCATGGGCGCATATTGTAGCGGCACGTTCATGGGAGGTAGTAGGAGCCACCAGAAAGATGGCATCCAGCTGATGCGATTTAAGCAGCGGGCCAATCTCTTCTGCTTCTTCAGGCGGCATATCCACAATCAGCACCCCATCCACCCCGGCGCGGGCAGCCTGGTCAGCAAAGGCCTGATAGCCGATACGTTCGATCGGGTTCAGGTATCCCATCAGAACGATAGGCGTTGTGGTATCGGTCTGACGGAAAGTGGTAATCATGTCAAACAGGTCCACCAGACGGGTACCTTGCTTGAGCGCCCGCTCGCAGGCTTTCTGGATCACTGGCCCGTCAGCCATGGGGTCGGAAAAAGGCACGCCCAGCTCGATGATGTCAGCACCGGCTTCTACCAGGGCATGCATGAAGCCGACGGTATGCTCAGGCGCCGGGTCACCGGCGGTGATATAAGGGATCAGGGCCTTGCGGCCCTGTTGCTGAAGGTCACTGAAACGTTGTTTGATACGACTCATTACTATCCCTTAGATTTCGATACCGTCGAGCTTGGCGACCGTCATGATGTCTTTGTCACCACGGCCTGAAAGATTGACCACAATATGCTGATCGGGGCGCATGGTAGGTGCCAGCACCTTGGCGTGCGCCAGGGCGTGGGCAGTTTCCAACGCAGGCATGATGCCTTCCATACGCGTCAGTTCACGGAAGGCTTCCAGCACCGCATCGTCATTGGCGGCAACATAGTTGACCCGCCCGACATCCTTCCACAGCGCGTGCTCAGGGCCGACACCCGGGTAATCAAGACCGGCTGAAATCGAGTGGGTGTCCGACACCTGACCCGCTTCGTCCGACATCAGGTAGGTACGGTTACCGTGCAGGACACCCCGCGGCGCATTGGATGACAGCGGCGCTGCGTGACGGCCGGTTTCAACCCCGTCGCCACCGGCTTCAACGCCGTACATGGCCACTTCTTCGTCTTCCACGAAGGGATAGAAAAGCCCCAGGGCGTTGGAGCCACCGCCTACACAGGCAATCAGGGCATCCGGGAGACGACCGATCTGCTCCATTGACTGGATACGTGCTTCACGGCCTACCACGCTGTTGAAATCGCGCACCAGCTGCGGATAAGGGTGTGGGCCAGCCACTGTGCCGATGATGTAAAAAGTATTATCGACATTGGTGACCCAGTCGCGCAGGGCCTCATTCATGGCATCCTTGAGCGTGCGCGTGCCGGATTCAACCGGAATGACCCGCGCGCCCAGCAGGCGCATGCGGTAAACGTTCAGCTTCTGGCGCTGCACATCGGCCGCACCCATGTAGACATCACACTCCAGCCCCAGGCGCGCCGCGACCGTCGCCGTTGCAACGCCGTGCTGGCCGGCACCGGTTTCTGCGATAACCCTGGGCTTGCCGGTTTTCTTGGCCAGTAGTGCCTGGCCGATAGTGTTGTTCACCTTATGGGCGCCGGTGTGGTTCAGGTCTTCGCGCTTTAGCCAGATCTGGGCACCGCCGAGTTTCTGCGACCAGCGCTCGGCATGATAAAGCGGCGAGGGGCGGCCAACAAAATAGGCAAGATCACGATCAAACTCCGCCTGGAAGGCAGGATCATTGCGCATGCTGGCATAGGTGTTTTCCAGGTCTTCCAGCGCAAAACTCAGCGTCTCCGACACAAAACGCCCACCGTAAGGGCCAAAATGGCCACGGGCATCCGGCATTTGCGTCAGGTCGCTGAACCTGGTCTTGGAACCAGCCTGGGAAGCGGTGTTGGAGACGGTTGCAGAGACAGTCACAAGGATACCTCTCAAGATTGCCCGAACGGGCAAAGGTAGTTGAAATACATACTATCTGGCAGTCAGGACGACGTTTGGTTCGCTGCGCGCACGGCATTCACAAAGGCTTGCATTCTGGTTGCATCCTTGATGCCTGGGGCACTTTCAATTCCACCCGAAACATCAAGCGCATAGGGAGCTACCCGGTGAACCGCAGTGCCTGCATTATCTGCCACTAGACCACCTGCGAGGATAACAGGTTTTGCCAGGTTTGCGGGAATTCTCGACCAGTCAAAGGTGTCTCCGGTGCCACCCGGCACGCCGGGGCGGTAAGCATCCAGCAGCAGCCCGCTGGCATTGCCGTAGCGCTTGGCAGCGGCGGCCAGATCCAGACCTTCGCGCATGCGCAGTGCCTTGATCCAGGGGCGGTCATGGCGTTCGCACACGTCCGCTGGTTCATCGCCATGAAACTGCAGCAGATCCAGGTGGGGTAAACAGGCCGCTATGGTGTCTTCAGACTGATCAACAAAGAGTCCCACGCGGGTCACAAATGCCGGCACATCAGCGGTCAACTCGGCAAGCTGTTCAACGCTGATAGCGCGCTTGCTGTCAGGCCACATCACGAAACCGATGGCATCAACGCCCATGGCAACTGCGGTGGCCACATCCTGGCGACGGGTTAACCCGCAGAACTTGATTCGCGTTCGTTGAATAGGCATCACGATACTGGCTTCTCCGCAGTGGTTACATTGAGCAGGCCGCTGACCTGTTCGCGGCGCAGGCGCACCATGGCGTTATCGGGAATCGCCCGTTCACCAGTCCACTCTCCCGTAAAGGCCAGCAGGTTGGGGCCGAGTGGCTCCCTGGGCAGTTCAAAGGCGTCATCATAACAGGAGTCAACAAAGTGCAGGCCACAGGCCGGGGCTGTCACATCCCCCTGTTTACGGTCGCGCAGTGCCAGCAGGCGTGCGATGTAGTCTTCATCCTGGGTCCCGCGCCCCACGCTGACCAGGGCCCCGACAATATTGCGAATCATATGATGCAAAAAGGCATTGCCCTGCACATCGACCATGACCAGGGGGCCAAAACGTTTCACGTCAATGAAGTGCATGAAACGCCGTGGCGTTCTGGAGCGGCAGCCTGCGGCGCGAAAGCTGGAGAAGTCGTGCTCGCCGACCAGCGCCTGGGCTGCCCTATGCATGGCATCGGTATCCAGAGGGTCACGGCACCAAGTGACATTTGCCCTCTCCAGCACTGGCCGGTTCATCTGGTTGATCAACAGGTAGCGATAGCGGCGCGCCAGGGCATGCAGGCGGGAGTGAAAAAAGTCCGGCACCTGCTTCACCCAACGAATGGCAATATCCTTGGGCAGGTGGGTATTGGCACCGAAGATCCAGGCTTTCTCACTACGCTTGACCGGGGCATCGAAATGAATGATCTGACGGGTTGCATGGACGCCGGAATCGGTACGTCCGCTGGCGTGCACCCTGATCGGCTCGCTGGCTACCCTTGAAAGCCCTTGCTCCAGGCTGGCCTGAACAGAAGCCGCGTGGCTCAGGCGCTGAAAACCACAGTAGTGAGTGCCGTCATATTCGACGCCCATGGCAAGGCGGCCTGTCAGCGGCGTTTTTTCATCAAAGCGATCAAACAGCGACATCAGTTCACATAATTATCAGGTTAGGGAGATCGCGTATTATCCCGACCTGGGCGCTGGAATGCCACCTCTTCTATTTCCCAATCATTATCCAGGTCCGTTTCCTGGCTGACTGCCCGGGTATCGACACGTTTCTGATTATGGCTAGGCGGTTTCTTTTCAGCCTGATGGCCTAGTTGATCAGGTGCCTCGAATTCCACGGTTGGCTGCATGAGAGTTTCTGCGTTCTTATCACTTTGCGGTTCCGCACTGAGGGACGGCGGCTGATAGTCGATAACATGCTTGTGCCTATTATTATCATGCTGCTGTTCAGTTTCAGCAGGTTCGTCAGCTTGGGCGTCGTCTTCTGATGCAGCTTTCTGGCGCTCTTCGGGCTCTTCAACGGCTCTTTCAATGGAGGCCTTGCCAACCAACCCGGAAGCCTGACTGCGCCCCAGGTCTGCTGGCTGCGATTCGACACTGCCGGCTGCCACTTCAGAAGTGTTTTCATTGCGGGGCGTAACCTGCACTGTTTCTCGCGCCTCTTCAATGGCACTAAAGCGGTTGGGGTTACTGTGTGTGGCTGCCTCATCTGTCTCCCTTGTGTCACTGGTCTGGGGGCCAGTATGTGTAACAGCCGGCGCAGGCTGAGCCGCAACTGGCTGCACATAAGCCGTCTTTGGTGCCACAGAGGGCTGAACGGCACTGCTAGCATCAGAGGTTTCAGCGTCCGCCTGGGGCGACTGGACTTCCTGCCATTCCCTGGCCTGACGACGACGTATCATCAGCAACAACAGTAGCAGCAGAAGTATAGCAGCAGCGGCCAGCGGCCAGCGGCTATCGCGCAGTAGTTGCGTGTACACGCCCTGGCTCCAGGCCATCGCCTGCGCCAGAGCACCTCGCTGCTCAGCGGATGCTTCATTCATAACAGCGGCTTGTTCGGCCGGCTGACGGGGTGATGAATCCTGTAGTGCCAGGGTTTGAGCAGCTGCTAACGCTTGATTAAGGCTGGCCACCTCGTTACGCAACGCCTCAATGTCAGCCTGCATCAGCTCACGCTCCTGGCGCAGCTGATCAAGCTGTTGGCGCTGCTCATCCAGGCGCACCTCGCGTAACTGGCGGTTCAGGGCCTGCGCAACCTCAATCGCCTGAGGCGAAATAACGACGTCGGGATCATTACTATCAGCGGCGCTTCCACCTTCCACGGCAGCTTCAGCAAGCGCTACATCCACAAGCGGCTTATCTTCAGACGGCGTAGCGGATTCACTAGGCTCACCCAACTCGGTGGCCGTCGTTTGTGATGATGAAGCAGAGGAAGAAGACGCAGTGGATACTGACTGCGCTGGCTCATTACCACGATTACGCCAGGCGGTGTTCATGGTATCTATGATACGGGCTGCATTAGCCGGCGACTGACTGAAAATCACTGCATCACCAGGCATTTCCAGAGTAGACCCCGCCCGCATATCATTGATGTTGCCAGAGGGAAAGCGGCTTTCATTGGCTTCAAGCAGCGCCAGCATCATCTGCTGAACGCTGGCCTCGGATGGCTTTACGCGCTCTGCCACACTCCAAAGGGTATCGCCACGGTTGATATAGGCAGGCTCGCGAGAACTTCTCGAGCCGGCCGGTGCTGAGCTGATCGCCCTGGATAAACCAGCATCAGACGATGATGCGGAAGGCGTGCTGGGGGGATCAAACAATAGCGTCAGCACCTGGGTCTGGCGGCCATCAGGCGTTTCCAGGGTTAACAGCAAATCCAGCCAGGGGTCGTTTACCGGGGTCGATGAGGTCAACTGCAAATAGGGCCGCGAACCGCCCTCCAGCGATATAGACACATTCTCTGTCAAAGACGTCCAGTCAAGGCCCAGGGCGCGGAAAGCCGAAGGCTCGGCAAGGCCAACACGCATATCACCGGCCGAGAAGCCATCGGTATCGGTCAGCGGCACCGTGGCTTGCAGCGGAGCATCAAGAGAAGACTCAACGTTTGGTTCACCGACATCCAACGCCATTGCCAAAGGGCTGACGGCTCCCCATGCTGCCAGCACCGCCAATAAGATTAATCGCTTCATTGAACCCCCTCTTTATCTCACGCCATCATGGCTGAATAACCCAAGGTCCATCACCGTCAGATAATGACTCTGCTGCCAATGCTAGCCTATTTTTAATACAAATTAACTTTTTTAGCGACTTATCGATATGAAAACCCTTACCCAATATAATTTATATCTGCTTAAACAGTAAAATCTTAAATAACTGCACGCAATGGCAGCTATAGTTTCCTGTATGGAGTAGACAGGCGATGAGACGGTGATTTGGGTAACATTGACTTCTACGCTTCACTGACGTGGGGCCTAGACACCTGTCGAGTGGAACACTTTGACGCGGGAGAGTGAATTCCCTAGGCTTCAAAAAAGGATTCGGTGGACTGTCATGATGGAAAAGACGCCTCATAGTGTTTTACAGCGGGTCTTCGGCTACGACGCCTTTCGCGGCCATCAGGAAGCGGTTATCCAGACACTGGTTCAGGGTAACGACGCCCTGGTGTTGATGCCGACAGGCGGTGGCAAATCGCTTTGCTATCAGATACCGGCTCTGGTTAGAGACGGCACCGGCATCGTAATCTCCCCTCTTATTGCCTTGATGCAGGATCAGGTCGATGCATTGCGTGAACTTGGCGTTCGGGCAGGCTTTTTGAATTCCACGCTGAGTTTTGATGCCGTCCGCCAGACCGAAGCGGCTCTGTTGGCGGGTGACATCGATCTGCTCTACATCGCGCCAGAGCGCTTGTTACAGGAGCGCACTCTGGCACTTTTGAGTGAGGCCAAATTGGCCTTGTTCGCCATTGATGAAGCTCACTGCGTTTCGCAATGGGGACACGATTTTCGTTCCGATTATTTGCGACTGAACATCCTGCAGGAGCGTTTTCCGCGCATTCCGCGCATTGCCCTGACCGCTACCGCCGACCAGCGTACCCGCTTGGATATTCAGCAACGACTTGGCCTCACCCAGTCCGAGTCCTTTGTCAGCGGTTTTGACCGACCCAACATCCAATACCGAATTAAGGCCAAACAGACGCCCCGCAAGCAGCTACTGACCTTTCTCAAGCAGGAGGGCGTGGAAGCAGCAGGTATCGTCTATTGCCTGTCGCGCAAGAAGGTGGAACAGACCGCAGACTGGCTGGTGCAGCAAGGGTTCAACGCCTTGCCCTATCATGCCGGGTTATCGAGCGAGATGCGCCAACAACACCAGAAGCGTTTTTTGCGCGAAGATGGCGTCATCATGGTAGCCACCATCGCCTTTGGCATGGGCATCGACAAACCCGATGTGCGCTTTGTGGTGCATCTCGATTTGCCGAAAAGCATTGAAGCCTATTACCAGGAAACCGGGCGGGCAGGACGTGATGGCGAACCTGCTACGGCCATGTTGCTGTATGGCTTTGAGGATGTGGTCAAACTGCGCCAGATGATGGCCCAGTCTCAGGGCAGCAATGAACACCAACGCTACGAGCAGCAGCGGCTTAACGCCATGCTGGGGCTTTGTGAAATCACCCATTGCCGGCGTCAGGCGTTATTGCGCTACTTTGGTGATGAGCTGACGGAACCTTGTGGCAATTGTGACACTTGCCTTGAGCCGGTTGACACCTGGGATGGCACAGAAGACGTGCGCAAGGCATTATCCTGTGTCTACCGCACCGGTCAGCGCTTTGGTGCCAACCATGTGATCGATGTGCTGCGCGGCAGCGACAGTGAAAAGCTGCGACGGTTTGGCCATCATCAGTTATCGACCTACGGCATTGGCCAGTCACTCTCGGCCACCGAGTGGCGCTCTGTACTGCGCCAATTGGTGACCAATGGCTTGCTGGAGGTTGACCCTGAAGGCTACGGTGGCCTGCGGCTCACCGAACACTGCCGGCCAGTCTTAAGAGGCGAAACCACCCTGCATTTGCGGCGTGATGCTCGGCCAGTCGAAGCCGAGACACCTCGTCGCACTGTACCTGCTACGATTGATGAAGCCGACCAGCCGCTCTGGGAAGCACTCCGCGCCATGCGCAAGCAGCTGGCAGATGAACAGGGTATCGCCCCCTTTATGGTATTTCATGACCGCACGCTCAGAGAGATGTTGACCAGCAAACCCAGCTCGCTTGACGAGATGGGTGAAATTTCGGGGGTGGGCGCTGTTAAGCTTGAGCACTATGGCAAGGCCTTTCTTTCGGTGCTTTGCTAAGTAGCGCCTAGCGGTGTTCCTGACAGAGTTACCAGCAAAAAAGGAAGCCCTTAAGGCTTCCTTTTCGGTCATTCATTAACCTGCTTGCTCAATAACTGGGCTCAGTCACTGCTCACGCAGGATCTTCAGCATACGCTTGAGCGGTTCTGCCGCGCCCCACAACAGCTGGTCACCCACACTGAAGGCTGAGAGGTATTCACCGCCCATGGCCAGTTTGCGCAAGCGGCCTACCGGTACCTGAAGCGTACCTGTGGCGGCGGTCGGCGTCAGGCCGTCAATGGTGGCATCCTTGTCGTTGGGAATCACCTTGACCCACTCATTGTGCTTGGCAATGCGCTCCTCGATTTCATCCATCGGCACGTCCTGCTTGAGCTTGATGGTGAATGCCTGGCTGTGCGAACGCATGGCGCCGATACGCACACACAGACCGTCAATCGGGATAGGGTTATTATCGAGACCCAGAATCTTGTTGGTCTCGACTGACCCCTTCCACTCTTCACGGCTCTGGCCGTTGTCCAGCTTGGTATCGATCCACGGCAGCAGACTGCCTGCCAGGGGCGCGCCAAAGTTATCGGCGGGGAAATCCCCAGAGCGCATGGCTGCTGTCACCTTGCGGTCGATATCCAGAATCGCGCTGGAAGTATCCTTGAGCTCTTCGCCCACACAGTCATGCAGGGTACCCATCTGGTTGAGCAGTTCACGCATGTGCTTGGCGCCGGAGCCAGAAGCTGCCTGATAGGTCATCGAGGTCATCCACTCGATCATATCGGCTTCAAACAGGCCGCCCAAGCCCATCAGCATCAGGCTGACGGTGCAGTTGCCACCCACAAATGTCTTGGCGCCCTTGGCCAGCTGGGCATCGATAACCTTGCGGTTGACCGGGTCCAGTACGATGGTGGCGTCGTCTTCCATACGTAGCGAGCTGGCGGCGTCGATCCAGTAGCCTTTCCAGCCGCTGTTGCGCAGATCACTGTAGACAGCCTTGGTGTAGTCGCCACCCTGGCAGGTAACAATCACATCCAACGGCTTGAGCTCATCCAGTGAATGGGCGTCCTTGAGCGGAGGTACGTCAACGCCGATATCGGGACCCGGCTGGCCAACCTGGGAAGTGGTGAAGAAAATCGGCTCAATGCCGTTGAAATCACCGTCTTCCTGCATGCGCTGCATCAGCACAGAACCGACCATACCGCGCCATCCTACGAAACCGACTTTCAACATCGTGAAGTCCTCCAATAAAGAATGAACCGCCCATTATACACAACTATTAAAAATAATTTTTCCGACCATTGGCTCAGGGCCAATGGCCCTGGATGCCGATCCTGCTGTACTACTGTTGTTTGGCAAAAGCGGCAAGCACCGCATCGCCCATGGCATCGGTACCCACTGTCTGCATGCCTTCAGAGGCAATATCAGCGGTGCGTAGACCATCATCCAGTACCTGGCCGACCGCGGCTTCAATACGCTCGGCCATGGCCGCCTCACCCAGTGAGTAGCGCATCATCATCGCCACTGACAGCATCATTGCCAAAGGGTTGGCCATATTCTGCCCGGCGATATCCGGGGCGCTGCCATGACAGGGTTCGTACATGCCCTGGCCGCTTTCGTTCAGCGATGCCGACGGCAGCATGCCAATCGAACCGGTCAGCATGGCCGCCGCATCGGAAAGGATATCGCCAAACATGTTGCCGGTCACTACGACATCAAACTGCTTGGGCGCGCGCACCAGCTGCATGGCGGCGTTGTCCACATACATATGGGAAAGCTCGACATCCGGGTATTCCGGCGCCAGCCGGTTCATCACCTCACGCCACAGTATGGTCACTTCAAGCACGTTGGCCTTGTCCACGGAGCACAGCTTCTTGCCGCGTTTCTGGGCCATTTCAAAAGCCACTCGACCAATCCGCTCGATTTCGCTTTCTGAATACACATAGGTGTTAAAGCCGACGCGTTCGCCGTTGCGCTCTTCAATGCCGCGAGGCTGACCAAAATAGATGCCGCCGGTCAGTTCACGGACGATCATGATATCCAGACCCGCGACCAGCTCTGGCTTAAGGCTGGAGGCGCTGGCCAGTTGGGGGTACAACATGGCCGGGCGCAGGTTACCAAACAAGCCAAGGTTCTTGCGCAAGCCCAGCAGGCCTTTTTCCGGGCGCTTGGAAAGGTCTTCCAGGGTGTCCCACTGAGGGCCGCCCACTGCGCCGAGCAGGATGGCATCGGCCGCCTTGGCCTTGGCCAAAGTCTCTTCGGGTAGCGGTTCACCGTGGGCATCATAGGCGCTACCACCTACCAGGCCTTCCTCCAGCTGGATATCCAGCCCGGCGTCCTGGCAGGCGTGCAGTAAGCGCTTGGCCTGGGCAGCAATTTCAGGGCCGATGCCATCACCTGGAAGAAGTAAAACGTTGTGCGTCATTACAGGATCCTTCAATCATGAGTCAGGCTGAATACTGTTATTCAGCCGGGAAGACAACCAACCGCTTAGCGGAACAGCCAGGGGCGCTGTTCACGATGCTGCTGTTCAAACTGACGAATCACGGCGTCATCCTGCAGTGTGATGCCAATATCATCCAGGCCTTCCAGCAGGCAGTGTTTGCGGAACTCGTCCACGTCAAACTCAAGGATCTCGCCTCTGGGCGTAATAATGCGCTGATTTTCCAGATCCACATCCAGCGCATAGCCTTCGCGCTCTTCGGTTTCCTGGAACAGGCGCTCAATCTCGTCTTCTTCCAGGCGCACCAGCAAGAGGCCGTTCTTGAAGGCGTTGTTATAGAAGATATCGGCAAAGCTCGGCGCGATAATCACCTTGAAGCCAAAATCTTCCAGCGCCCAGGGGGCGTGCTCCCGGGAGCTGCCGCAGCCAAAGTTACGCCGGGTCAGCAGGATTTCGGCATTCTGATAACGGGGCTGGTTAAGCACGAAATCAGGATTCAGTGGGCGGTTCGAGCAATCCTGGCCCGGCTGGCCTTCGTCCAGGTAACGCAGTTCATCAAACAGGTTAACACCAAAGCCGGTGCGCTTGATGGACTTGAGAAACTGCTTGGGGATGATCAGGTCGGTATCGACGTTAGCGCGATCCAGCGGCGCCACCACCCCTTCAAAACGTTCAAACTTTTTCATACTTCAAGCCTCCTGGGCGTGGTTGGCATCGTTGGCAGGCAGGCTGCGTACATCGACAAAGTGGCCGGCAATCGCGGCGGCGGCGGCCATTGCCGGGCTGACCAGGTGCGTGCGGCCACCGTAGCCCTGACGACCTTCAAAGTTGCGGTTGGAGGTCGAGGCACAGTGCTCACCGGCGCCCAGCTTGTCGGCATTCATGGCCAGACACATGGAGCAGCCCGGCTCGCGCCATTCAAAGCCTGCCTCGATAAAGATCTTGTCGAGGCCTTCTTCTTCCGCCTGACGCTTCACCAGACCAGAACCCGGCACGACCATGGCCAGCTGGATATTGCTGGCAACCTTCTTGCCCTTGGCCACTTTGGCGGCTTCACGCAGGTCTTCGATACGCGAGTTGGTGCAGGAGCCAATAAAGACTTTATCCAGCTGAATATCGGTGATTTTCTGGTTGGGCTGCAGGCCCATATATTCCAGAGCGCGTACATGGCTGCGTTTGATCGTTTCATCCAGGGCGGCTTCCGGGTCAGGCACCTGACCAGAAATGCCGGTCACCATCTCGGGGCTGGTGCCCCAGCTGACCTGCGGTTCGATCTCGGCGGCATCCAGCGTCACGATCTTATCGAACTCGGCATCCGGGTCCGAGACCAGATTGCGCCAGTCGGCCACTGCCGCTTCCCACTGCTCAGCGGTGGGCGCGTAAGGACGGTTGCCAATGTAGTTAATGGTGGTGTCATCCACGGCAATCATGCCGACCCGTGCACCGGCTTCAATCGCCATGTTGCACACCGTCATGCGCCCTTCCATCGACAGCGACTCAATCGCGCTACCCGCAAACTCGATGGCATAGCCAGTGCCGCCCGCGGTGCCAATCTTGCCGATAATCGCTAGCACTACATCTTTGGCGGTCACGCCCAGGCCGAGTTCACCTTCAACCCGCACCTGCATGTTTTTCATCTTCTGAGTCAGCAGGCACTGAGTCGCCAGCACGTGCTCGACTTCCGAGGTGCCAATGCCGTGAGCCAGTGCGCCGAAAGCACCGTGAGTGGCAGTGTGGGAATCACCGCACACTACCGTCATACCCGGCAGCGTCGCACCCTGCTCGGGGCCGATGACGTGGACAATGCCCTGGCGCGGGTCGTTGATGCCGAATTCGGTAATACCGTATTCAAGGCAGTTGTCGTCAAGGGTCTGAACCTGAATCAGGGACACCGGATCCTTGATGCCTTTATTGCCCTCTGCACGTTCGATCAGAGTGGTTGGCACATTATGGTCGGTGGTTGCCAGGTTGGCATCCAGGCGCCAGGGCTTGCGGTTGGCCAGGCGCAGTCCCTCAAAGGCCTGAGGCGAGGTGACTTCGTGAAGCATGTGGCGGTCGATGTAGATCAGCGCAGTGCCGTCATCACGCTGCTTGACCAGGTGCTGATCCCACAGCTTGTCGTAAAGTGTCTTGGCTGACATATGCTCTCCCGGGCCATGGCCCTGTGATTTTCCAGCGATGAGGTAACCCTGGACGTGAACCTGATGGCGTACTGCAGGGTAGTGAACATAATGTTACCCCGCTCGCAGATAAAATCAATTCATGTTATTTATGGATTAGATTCCCAACAGGAATACGAATGGATACTCAACATCTGCAGGCCTTTTTGGCCGTAGCCGATACACAAAGTTTCTCCAAAGCCGCTGATCAGCTGTTTCTGACCCAACCCGCGGTCAGCAAACGGATTGCCATGCTGGAGCAGCAGCTCAACACCCGGCTGTTTGATCGCATCGGGCGGCGCATCGCCCTGACCGAAGCTGGTGAGCTGCTATTGCCCCAGGCGCGCCATATCCTGCTCAGCGTGGAAGACAGCCGCCGCGCCCTGGCCAACCTGTCCGGCCAGGTCGGCGGACGCCTGACCATGGCCACCAGCCACCATATTGGCCTGCACCGCTTGCCGCCGATTCTCAAGGCCTATACCCAGCAACATCCGGAGGTGGATCTGGACTTGCGCTTTGTCGATTCTGAGCTTGCCTATCAGGGTGTGTTGAATGGCCATCTTGAGCTGGCGGTGGTCACCCTGGCGCCTCACCCGGTCGAGCAGCTCAGCGTCACCGAGCGCTGGCGCGATCGCATGTGTTTTGTCAGTGCCCACGACCACCCACTGGCCAGGCAGGTCAGCCGCCCGGCCAAGCCATTGGCGCTGACCACGCTGTGCGAATACCCCTGCGTGTTACCCGGCGCCCAGACCTTTACCCGCAGCCTGATAGAAGAGCGTTTCGCCCATAAGGGGTTGGCACTATCGGTGAGCATGTCGACCAATTACCTCGAAACCCTGAAGATGATGTGTAGCGTGGGGCTGGGCTGGAGCCTGCTGCCCGAAAGAATGCTGGATGAGGATCTGGTTGAACTACCCGTCGATACGCCGCCATTTTACCGCCCGCTGGGCTATCTCACCCATAGCAACCGTACCCTTTCCAATGCCGCCCGCAAGATGATTGAGGCGCTGGAACAGGGCCGCTAGGCAGTCGGGTCAGTCTGGTAGCTATACACAATCGACTCCTGCTTGCGTGGACCCTTAATCGACCAGGCCACCCGGATCTGGTTACCTTCAATCGTGAGCGAGGCGGCATACACATCCTGGCCGCACAGGTGCGGATCGACTTCCCGCCACTGCCCTGCCTCATCCGGGGCCATATCAAACAGCAACACCGGCTTATCCACACCAAAGCGCAAATGCTCCAGACGCAGCTGATGCCCTATTGCTGTCCAGCGGAAGGTGTTGGTGAAGGCAAACGCAGACGGATGCTCTGCGCTTTTGTGGTTCGGCTGCCAGTTGCCTGATTCGTGAAATACCAGGCTGTTCTCCTGCGCTGCTGAAACCTTGACCTTCCCCTTGCCAACCCCTTCCCAGCCGGTACCTGCCTGACTTTGTGCGTTAAAATGCAGTGTGCGCACACGGCGCAGACAGCTGAGCACCTCTTGAGAGGTTTGCATCTTTCTCTCCTTATACGCGAGCGGGCCTGCAAAATCGGGCTTGTCACTTTTATACAGTCGGTTAGGCTGAAGGTGAATTCACCCATAGAGGCGATTTTATCATGGGTAACCTGCAGACACGCCTGGACGATACATCCTCGACCATTCCTGCCATCGACCCGGCACATCTTGCGCTGCTTGAGCAACACGGCCTGACGGCCACCGAGCTTGAACCACTGGGCATTGAAATCCGCGGCGCCGATGTGCGCTCAGCGCTGCCTGAGGCGGTGACCAAGGCGCTGGAAGTTGAAATGGCCCAGCGTGGCTTTATTGTCTTCAAGCACCAGACCGAGCTCTCCGCCAACGAATTGGTGGAAGCCAGCAAATGGTGGGGCGCCGGAGAAATCCACTCGACCCACGGCGTTCACCCCGCCACTCCGGATATGAACCGGGACATCTTCCGCTGCTCCAATGATGACCGCTACGGTATTCTTGGCGTTGGCCCACAGTGGCACAACGACGGCAGCTTCGAGGCGGCGATTTTCTCCCACTCGGCCTATTATATGGCCCGCGCGCCGGAACACGGCGGCGGCACCCACTTTGCTCACCAGGGCGCCGCCTTTGATGCTCTGCCCGAGGATAAACAGACTTACTGGGAACGCCTGGTATCGGTCAACTCCGCCTCCGGGGTCAGCCACCCTGTGGTGCATACTCACCCTATCTCCGGGCGCAAAAGTGTCTGGCTGCACCTGGGCATGACGGGGGCAGTGATTGAACGCTTGCCAGAAGATGGTGTGCCCATTGAAGAGCTGCAGCGCCAGCCGGCGGATGTTGCCCGGATGCGTCTGCTCAATGCCGACGAACTCAAGCAGTTATTCAATGATTACAACGACCTGCTAAACGCTTCCTTCGACAAGGGCTACGGCATTCGTTACCACTACGACACCGGCGACCTGCTCTACGTGGATAACTGGGCGCTGGCCCACCGGGCAGCGCCGGAAGCGCATATGTCCGCTGAGCAGCAGGGCCTGCGCATCATGGATCGCGTCACGGTCAAGGCCAAACAGAATCTGGCGCCCCACTTCGGCCTGCCCCAGCATATCAATCTTGCCGGGCCCCACCCCTTTAACCACGACGGCATATGGCAAGCCGGAGGGATCGGCTTTCGCTGGAAGGACGATATCCCAATGCAGAACTGAGGAAAGAGCGCCGAACACCTGACCTACCTTGTTAACGGACTGACAGCCCATGAACCGGAAATACGAAGTTGTAGAGAAATCACGCAAGCAATGGAGCTCCGAGCCTGCCTTTATTGCCTCCATGGCTGCGGCGGCAGTGGGCTTGGGTAACCTCTGGCGTTTTCCCTATATCATGGGTGAAAACGGCGGTGGGGCTTTTGTTGTGGCCTATCTGGTGGCACTCGTGGTGGTTGTGCTGCCCATCATGATCCTGGAAGTTGCCGCTGGCCGACTTTCCAAGGGCAGCACCGTCGGCACCTACCGCCAGGTAGGCGGGTTTGGTGCTGTCTACGGCTGGTTTGTGGTCCTGGTGACGGTGGCCATCACCAGCTATTACCTGGTGATAACCGGTTGGACACTTGGTTATACCGTCGATGCGGTGAGAGGCCAGCTACGCGTTTTTGAAGATTTCAGCGGCGGCTACAACTCGCTGTGGTTTTTTATTGTCACCACACTGCTTGCAGCGCTTGTATTGGCGCGGGGTGTCTCGGCCATCGAGAAACTATCCAAAATCCTGATGCCCGCCCTGGTGGTGATCGTGGTTTTCCTTGTCTATGAGGCGTCCCAGACCCCCGGGTGGGGGGAAGCCAAGGATTTTTTCTTTCAGGTTGACTGGGCGCGCCTGTGGAGCGGGCAGCTCTGGGGGTTTGCTTTTGGCCAGGCGTTTTATACCCTCGCCATTGGCCAGGGTTATCTGGCCACCTATGGCAGCTTTATTCCGCGCAAGACCCACCTGCCCCGCGCCTGCATCACGGTAGCAGGCGTTGAAACCAGTATTGCCCTGCTTGCCGGGTGGATGATTTTTCCCTTTGTCTTCAGTTTTGGCATGGAGCCCGGTCAGGGGTCTGCACTTGCCTTCGAGACGCTGCCACGGGTGTTCGAGCAACTGCCCGGCGGTGGCTGGCTGGCCATACTGTTTTTCGGCCTCTTTTTCGCCGCCGCTTTCACCTCTTCCCTCGCGGGCCTGAAGGTTATTGTGGCCGCCGTTGCTGAAGAGTTCCGCCTATCCAATATGGCGGCTGTGGGCCTGGTGGCCGGCGTGATGCTGATACTGGGAAGCGCTTCTGCACTCAGCTTCACACCGCTGGAATGGCGTATTGCAGGAGAACCGGTGCTCGATGTGATTGACCGCGTTGCCGGCGGTGACGTCATTATTTTTTCGGGCGTGACCGGGGCGGCATTACTATGCTGGTTCATTCCACCTGAGCGCATTCGCACCGTCCTGGGCACCACCAACCGCTGGTGGGAGTGGCGGATCTATCTGGTCGGCAGGTATCTTCCCTTGCTGGTGGTGTTATGGATAGTGATCATGTTTGCTGTCAACCAGGCCGGGGGCAGCAGGTGATGAACGCCAACCATCCGCAGCGCCACTCTCACCACCTGACCCTCTTCACTCCTTGGTCACAGGGTTATCCCTGGAGCTAAAGGCGTGGTAATAGAGGATCGGGATCAGCACCAGTGTCAGCAGGGTGGATACCAGCACACCACTGGCGAGCGTCAGGCCCAGTGGCTCCAGGGCTGGCTCAAAAATCAGCACGCCGCTGCCAAACATCACCGTCGCCGCGGTCAGCAGAATCGGGCGGGTGCGCTGAGCGCCCGCCTGGACCACTGCCTCTTTCAGCGCCATCCCCTCGTTAAGCCGCTGTTCGATAAAGTCCACCAGCAGGATGGCGTTGCGGGTCACTATGCCGCCAAGAGCAATCACCCCCAATACCCCTGTGCCGGCAATATTGATCCCCCATAGCCAGTGGGCGGGTATCACCCCGATAAAGATCAGCGGAATGGGTAGCATGATCAACAAAGGTAGCGTGTAGGACCCAAACCAGCCGGCCAGCAGGACATAGATCAGCACCATCACCACTAGCCCGGCAACGGCCAGATCCCTGTAGACGCCTCGGGTCATTTCCCATTCACCCGACCAGTAGAGCAAAGGCGAGGCGGCTTCATCCGGCGGCTGGCGCCAGCGAATCTCCGTGCCTGGCCATTGTTCACTCACCAGCGCTTCAAGCTGGACGCTCAGCGGCTGCGCCACGGAACGATCCAGATCAGCAAAGACGGTGGTTACCGGCATCAGATTGCGCCGATACCTGGCAGGTTCGCCATCGTCGTGGCTGAAATCCAGCAACGACTCCAGCGGCACCGGCTGGCCGCTGGCACTCAGCGTATAAAGGCTACGGATGGCCTGTTCGGAACCCCTTTCCTGCTTGGCCAGGCGCAGGATGATGGGCACTGAGTCCCAGGCATATCGACTGCCGGACCAGTCGCCGAGGGTTTTGCCCGCAATGGCAAGCGACAGAGTGCGCGTCACCTCAGCCGGGATGACCCCATAGGTCGCTGCCTGCTGCGGGTTAACGTTAAGGTTCAAAGACGGCAGGGCCGTCATGGGGCTCTGGCTGGTGGTGATCACTCCTTCTTGCTCGCCTAGCCATTGCTCAAGCTCGTCGGCCACGGCCTGACGCACCTGCGGGCTTGGCCCGTAGATCTCGGCGGTAATGGCCCGGTCACTGGCGGGGCCGGAAGGAATCCGTGCTATATGGCCAGTGGCCTGGTGAGGCGCCAGCCAACTGCCGAGCTGTTTAGCCACCTCTCGGCTGACCTGGTAGCTCTGACGGTCACGCTGCTGTTCAGGCACCAGGCTTACATGCAGGGTCAGATCCCGAGGGGCTTTCTCAGTGGGGGCCGTGAGGGTTTCCGGCGGATAGATCATCGGCGGATTCAGGCCGGCATACACGGTGACCGCCCTGACTTCCGGCAATTGACGCAGCTGTCGGTTCAGATCAGAGGCCACGCCAAGCGACTCGGTCAGGGTAGCCGTAGCGGGCAGTTCCACCTTGACCGCAAACAGATTCCGGTCCAGCAAGGGCGTCAGGCCAATCTGCACGCTGCGTGTTGCCACCAACGCAAGACTTAACAGCAACAGGATCACCAGGCCCAGATAGAAAAACCAGCGCAATATGGCAAAGCGGACAAAGGGCGCCAGCAGGCAGCGATAGCGCACCACAAAGGGGCTGTCTTCTCCACGCTCTTTGTGGCTTTGCTGCTCTTCTTTCTCATCGCTTTCGGATTGCTTCACTTTCAACAGGCGATAGCCGAAATAAGGCGTTATCGTCAGGGCGACCAAGAGGGAAAACAGCACGGCAGCCGAGGCGCCCAGTGGAATGGCGCGAATATACTGGCCCATTTCGCCTGTAATATAGGCGGTGGGCAACAGAGTCGCGACCACCAGCAGATCTGCCAGTATGGTCGGATTACCCACCTCATTGACCGCCTTGACAGTAAGCTCACGACTTTTTTCGCCCGCGCGCTGAAAATGCCTCGCGACGTTTTCGAGTATGACCACGGCATCATCCGAGAGAATGCCGATGGCCAGAATCATGGCGGCAATCGATACCGGGTTCAGGGTGAACCCCAGGTGATGGTACAGGTAGGGCACAATCGCCAGCGAAGACGGCATCATGATGGCGATCACCACGGCGGCCCGCCAGCCGAGACCCAGCCAGATAATCCCCACGACGACCAGGGTTCCGGTTAATAGCTGCGACAGCACGCTATAGACCCTGGCCGTGGCATCCTCTCCCGCATCCAGGGTGATATCCAGGTGGACGTCCGACGGCAGGACCTCTTGTTGGAACTGCTCCAGACGCGTGATGACGGCTTCAGTCACATTGCTAACGTTCCGGCCTTCCAGGGTAGTCACTGCCAGCGTCACGGCCGGGAAAGGCGCTGAATGGCCTTGCTGCCAGTGTAGTACGGCCTGATTGTTTTCCACGCGGCCATGGCGGATATCCGCCACCTGCTCCAGATAAACCGGGCCTCCGCCATCGCTACCGACGGGGATGCGCCCCAGCTGTTCAAGCTGATCCAGCTTCATTCCTGCCTGAAGATTGGTGACCGGCGGGCTTTCCAGGCGGCCGGTGGGCACCTGCAGATTGGCCCCCGCTACCGCATCGGCCAACTGATTCAGGGGAATCTTGCGGGCCGCCAGTTGGCTGGGGTCCGGCAGGATTTCAACCGCAGCGCGGTCGCCGCCGAAACGCTCGACGTTGCGCACACCGGGAATACGCAGGAGTTCTGAACCCAGTTCAGCCGCCACCTCTTCCAACCCTTCCGGGCCCAGGGTCTTGCTGCTGAGAGTCGCCGTCAGCACCACCAGGCGCGACGCCCCATAGGTTTCAATAGTGGCCGGGCCGGCGTTAGTGGGCAACTCATCGCTGCGGGCGCCAAACAGTTCACTCAGTTGCGAGAACGCCTTTTCCTTGGCCGTTCCTGCGGCAAACTCCACCGATAATAACGCTGCATGGTTAGCACTGCTACTGCGCACATCGCTGACGTCGGGGAGTTCCCGCACCCAGCTGGCCGCCTTACGCGCCAGCTGATTATCGACGCGCTCAACGCCAGCTCCCGGCCAGGGGATGAGTATCGTGGCAGTGGGTACATCAATATCGGGCCGGTCTTCCCGGGGGGTAACCACCAGGGCATAACTGCCCAACAGCAGGCAGGCCACCACAAAAAGCGGCACGATGGGCGAATCAAGCAGCCGATTGGCAATCCGCCCTGCCAGACCCAGCTTACTCTCCTGCATGTTGCGACCCTGATGGCTTGACCATGACCGTTTGCCCATCCTCAAGTTTGGCAGAAGGGTTCAATATCACCTTGGCGCCCACCGCTAAGCCTTGGATCACGGGAATCAGCTCGCTGTCATTGGCTGGCGGGTTAGCCAGCTTTATCCACTCAAGACGCACGACCGAGCCACTGCTAGTCTGCTCGACCACCAGCGTTCCAGTCAGCTGGCCTCTGCGCAACAGTGCCGCCCGGGGTAGCCCCACCCACTCGCTGGTCTGCGCGTTCTGGACCCTGTCCGGCACCAGTACAGAGACGACCTGACCTGGCGCAAGCGGGTCACCGGCAGTTTCCAGGCTCAACCTCAGGCGCTGACCGGTGGCCTCTTCCCCTAGCGCTGGCACCACACTGATCAAAGAGGCCGGCAGGGTTTTACCCTGCGGCCCAACAACCACGGAAAGCTGCTCACCGGGCGTAAGGCGCGAGGCCACCTGACTGGACACCGGAACGTCCACGCGTAACTGTTCCCGGGATTCCATGATCACCAATGGCTGACCAGGCCCGACAAAGCTACCGGTATCTACCGGCGTTTCAGTTACCCTGCCGGTGAAAGGTGCGGTTAACCGGGTGTAACTCAGGTTTGCCTGCTGGGCCTCCAGTTCGGATTCGGCGGCCTGAAGCTGAGCTTGCAGTTCCTGATACTTGACCTGGGCCCTTTCCATTCGAACACGAGCTATCAGGTCTTCGGCGTACAATCGCTCCAGCCGCTGGCTTTCCAGCCGGGCCTGCTCCACGCCAGCCTGAGTGGCGCTGATTCTGGTGCGTGTCGCTGCGATGGCAGCATTGACTTCCCGGGCGTCTACCCTGGCCAGCAGGTCACCGATGGCCACCCTGTCGCCCGGCTCGACCTCGACTGACAGCAGGGTGCCGGCAAAACGGGTGCTCAGGGCCGCACGCTTGCCGGGACGCACCACACCGGGCAGCTTCTGGCTGACCACCCCCTGCCAGGCCTGAACCTCGGCAACCTGAACATCGGGAATTTCGCTGGCGGTTTGCTTGGATGGCGGCGCCTCGCTGAAACAGCCAGTAAGCAACAGCATCGCTGCCAGCAGAGGTATTGAAACAAGCATCTTCATAGTGACGGTTGACCAAGCGCGAGTAAGGGGTCGCGGCCGTTTTGCAAATGGTAATTCATACCGGCAAGCAGGGTCTTGTAGCGGGCATCAATCAGGGTGGCTTGCTGCTGATCCAGGCGCGCCTGGGCAGCAAGCAGCTCTGTCATTGATCCCAGGCCTTCTTCATAGCGTCGTATGGCCAGGCGTGCGGCACTTTCAGCGGCTTTTTCAGCGTTTTCAGCGGCCTGCCAGGCGGTGTATGCCGCCTGCCACTGGCGGCTAGCCATTGCCTGTTCCTGCTGAATCCGCCGCCGGGTATCTTCCATTTCAACCTTTGCCTGCCGGGCCTTTGCTCGGGATTCGGCCATACGCCCTTCACGGCCAAAGCCATCAAACAGCGTCCATTGCAGGTTGACCGCCACCAGCCAGCCATCGGCATGATCTTCCAGCGGCTGATTGCCTTGTACCCACTGCTGCCTGGCCAGCAGATTCACCCGGGGTAGCCACTCGGCTTGTGAGGCGCTGGCCCTGGCCTCTGCGGCATCAACGGCCAGTTTGCGGGCCTGCAGGTCTCTGCGCGGCAAGCTATCATCCCGTGTGACCGGCGGATGGGGGCGCGGCATGGAGTCTGTCACGTGCAGCGGCTCCTGTGGTGCCATACCCAGCAGGTTCTTTAGCTGGTATTCCGCTTCCAATGCGTCACTTTGCGCCTGGGCAACACGCGCTTCGGCAGCCGCCCGCTGGGCATTAGCCTGTTCCATGTCCAGGCGCGCTGCCATCCCCTGTTGATAGCTTGCCTCGGCGAGCCGGGCAGCCTTTTGAGCCGCCGTGTACGACAGGCGGGCAGCGCTTTCCTGCTGCTGTAAGCGCAGGATATTGAAATAGCGGCGAGTCACTTCCAGACGCAGGGCCTGCTGGCCCCATTGCTGCGCCTCCTGACGGGCATCGACATTCAGACGGGCCGCCTCACGCTGTTGGAGGGCATCGGCATTGTAAACAGGCTGGATAAGCTGAAGCCCCACCATCGAACCTTCTACCGGCCCGAAATCAGTGTTCTCGATACGCGGCGGTATCCCCAGCACCGGCACTGGCACGCCAGTAATCAGCGAAGAATCCGCCCGCAGCCATGCTGCATCCGTGGTGACAGTGGGCAGAAACGCCTGAGAGGACTGCTGATAGACGGCTTGGGCCTCCTGGGTCTCTCCCTCCAGGGTTTGCAGCTGGGTCGCTTCACTGCTGGCAGTGACCAGCGCCTCGTCCAGCGAAAGTGCACTGGCTGTCCCTGGCAACATAAAGACAACAGCAATGAGTGCTCTTAGATTAAGCAAGCCAACTCCTGACCTTGCAACCAATGGCTGAATGAATGAGAGAGATCAGTTTAACACTTTATGGTTCAGGTGCGGAATTAGGCTTAATACTGTTAAAGCGGTGATAGGGTGCTTACCCGAAGACGGCAACACTCGTGAGAAGCTGCGGCGCAAGTAGGCGGTACAGGACTCTATTGGAAAGGCGCATTGAAAGACAAACTGAACGGGATGTGTATCTACGTACCAGCGGCGATGACGCCATTTGCAACAGTATCGATAGGCGCAGCACGCAAGCATGCTCAGCCGCGCCTTGGTTATTAACGGATTTTATTTGCCGTTGACCATTTCTTCACATTCAGCGATCAAGTCGTCCAGCACCTGGACTGACGTTTTCGCCTCAGCTTTTATTTCTTTCAGGAAATTCAGTTCGCTCTGGCTTACATGATCATCCTTCAGGATCAGCTCGCGCAGCAAGTCCACTTCTTTAGTGCTAACGTGCCCGTCACCCAAGGCAAAGCCTTTCGCTACCTTACGCCACTCAGCCATAAATCACCTCCTGTCGCTATCGTTGATATAGATACCTGTAGATACTTTCTATCTACAGGTGCTAATTTAGCAGACACCAGAGGTTGTGGGCACTCTTTTTTCCCCAACACAAAAGCGTCCAGCGGGGATCTGTCTGATACGGCTTATGGTCACTCAAATTCTTCATACTGAGGCAGATCATCCGTAATCTCGAACCAGGGAGCCTTACTGCCCACAAATACATGGCGCCCTGCTCTTACCTCAGGATCGCTATCGAGTGTTCCGAGCGGGAAACCGTAGATCTCGGGGGCTGCATCGAACCTGGTATAAAGGCTGGAGCCACAGTGTGAGCAGAAGCCTTTATGTTCACCCTGAGAAGACTCGTAGAATTTTAATAATTCCTGACCTTTGATGGTCTGCCAATCCGAAGACCTCACTTTAGCCCGGGTTCTGAACGCCGAGGCATGGAGCTTTCGACACATTGAACAGTGACAGTGCAGAACATCCATCAGCGGACCATTGATTTCGTATTGAATGCCCCCGCAGAGACAACTACCTGTCTGCTTCATTGATAAACCTTCTTGAGTGGTGACCAAGCTTTAGAAAACCCCATGGCGTTCTGATTGTGATGGCGGGCTTGAAACGCGGTATACTGACAGCACATCACCTTTTTCCCTGATCCTACCAAAACCAGGCATCAGAGGGATACAGCATCAACGCAGGGCGCATCGGTGGTCTCTAGACAGCGAAGCGGCGTAAAGGGCACCCGTGTGACACAAATTTGTATGCATTAAGTGGCTGCCTCTGCGCCCGTCAGGCTTGCAACAGCTAGAAAATGGAATTCTGAAAATGAGGTCTTTCCCCGAATTCCTAAATAAATACCTACGAAACTTGTTTAAATCAGCGCATAATTTATACCCCCAAATAAAACTGCACGACCATTTTTATCGCTTCGACCCTTGTTAAACAAGGAAAATGCTATATCTTATAAGTGTTATTTTCAGCGTGATAACTGAGCCCCTGCTCAACAGACTCACCACTAAACATACCTCCAAAGAGCCCCATTAAATTTTTATTATTTAGCACCGAAGCACCCTTAAAGTATGTGTGTTCTGAACCAACATGCTCAGAACCTGTAACATCTAAATAATAAGCGTTAGGGCTATTCAATTGCTTTATATAATGACCAAGCCGAGCCTTTTGCTCATCTCCTGGCTTGATTCGAGATGCTTTGAGAGCAGAATCATTTTCATTAATAACAACGTAGATTCTTCCACGGACATCCAACTCTCCA
>JBNJGW010000026.1:0-9238 GCA_051748005.1 Pseudomonadota bacterium
CCTGTGGCTTGCAACCCTGTGTTTGCCTGTCAGCGTACAGGCACAGTCAGCGCCGCCGGTGGTGGCCGCCGCATCGGATCTGCAGTTTGCGCTGACCGAGGCAGCTGAGCGTTTCGAGCAGCAGAGTGGCCATGCCTTGCGGCTTAATTTTGGCTCTTCCGGTAACTTCCGGCGTCAGATTGCCCAGGGCGCGCCGTTCGAGCTCTACCTTTCCGCCGATGAATCCTATGTGCTGGCGCTGCATCAGGAAGGCCATGTGCAGGATGAAGGTGTCATCTATGCGATTGGGCGCCTTGCCTGGCTACAGAGCCCCGGTACGGCTGAGCTTGATGAAGATAACCCCTTGGCCGCCGTGGAACAGGCGCTGGCTGCTCATCAGGCGGGTGAGCGCCAGCGGATTGCCCTGGCCAACCCGGAGCATGCTCCTTATGGCGTCGCCGCCAAGGAGGTGCTTGAGCATGCTGGGCTGTGGGAGGCGACGGCCGACTTGCATATTCTTGGCGAAAACGTTTCCCAGGCGGCGCAATACGCCCTTTCCGACGACGTCAGCGGTGGCCTGGTGGCCTATTCCCTGGCACTGGCGCCTGCACTTGAAGCGCGCAGTGAGCACCTGCTGATTCCTGAGAGTTGGCACAACCCGCTGCGCCAGCGCATGGTGTTGACAAACCAGGCCGGTGAAGTAGCCGAACAGTTCTATCAATGGCTTCAGCAGGACACCGGGCGGGCAATATTGAGTGACTATGGTTTTGTTGTGCCGCAATGATGGATTGGGCAGCACTTTCTGTTTCTTTACGCCTGGCGGTACTGACCTGCCTGATTCTGCTGCCTTTGGGCATCTGGGCGGGGCGGGCACTGGCCTATGCGCGTTTCAAGGGGCGCGGGTTTTTTGAGTCGCTGGTGGCCTTGCCCCTGGTGTTGCCGCCGACGGTGCTGGGCTTCTACCTGTTGATGGTGTTCAGCCGCGATGCGCCCCTTGGTGCTTTTTGGGCCAGTGTGTTTGGCAGCGGCCTGAATTTTACCTTTACGGGTATTCTGTTGGCCTCGCTGGTCGCCAACCTGCCCTTTGCCATTCAGCCAATTCAGCGCGCCTTTGAAAATATCCCCGCCAATTTGCGAGAAGCGGCCTGGTGCAGTGGCCTGTCTCCCTGGCAAACCCTATGGCGGATTGAGTTGCCGCTGGTATGGCCGGGTTTGCTGTCGGCGTTTGCGCTGACCTTTGCGCATACCTTGGGCGAGTTTGGGGTTGTCCTGATGGTAGGCGGTTCTATCGATGCTGAAACGCGTACCCTGGCAATTGCCATCTATGACCGCATGCAGGCGTTTGACGAGGCCGCCGCTGCTCTGATGTCCGCTGTATTGCTAAGCGTTTCGTTTATCACCATTGGCGTGGTGTATGGCCTTGCCGGGCGACGCAGGAGGGTGCATGGCTGAACTGTCGCTACAGCTCGCCCAGCCGGGGCCGATTCCTTTACAGGCTGAGTTTACCTGCCAGAGTGGCGAATTGCTGGCGCTGGTCGGCCCTTCTGGCAGCGGAAAAACCACCTTGCTGCGGGCCATTGCCGGTCTTTATCAGCCCGCTGAAGGGCTTATCCGCTGTGGAGAAACATGCTGGTTTGATGCTCAGCGTAAGCACTCACTTAGGCCACAGCAGCGCCGAGTGGGGATTGTCTTTCAGGATTATGCGCTGTTTCCGCATCTGAGTGCGCGGGATAATATTGCCATACCGCTTCGCCATCTGCCCAAGCCCGCTCAGGCCCATCGGGCGGAGGAGTGGCTGGCACGGGTCAAGCTCGAAGGCTTGGGAGGGCGCTTTCCCCATCAGCTTTCTGGCGGCCAGCGTCAGCGGGTGGCCCTGGCCCGTGCCCTGGCGCGGGAGCCTGAGGTGCTGCTGCTGGATGAGCCTTTTTCTGCCGTCGACCAGGTCACTCGCCGTCGTCTACAGCGCGAACTGGTGCTGCTACGTCAGCAGATAGCCATTCCCATTGTGCTGGTGACTCATGACCTGACCGAAGCGGCGGCCCTGGCAGATACCATGTGCGTATTACATAATGGCACTACCCTGCAAAGTGGCCCGCCACAGGCGCTGTTCCGGCGTCCGCTATCGCCTGGTGTTGCCAGGCTGCTGGACCGCCATAATCTGTTTCGCGCCACGCTGAGATATCATCAGGGCCGCTACTGCCTTGAGTGGGGGCGCTTTCTGCTGGAAGTCAGTGCCGAAGTGCAGGCCGAGCTGCAAGACTACAGGATAGGTGACAAGCTGGAATGGTATCTGCCGCCTTCAGATATTGTATTGCACCGCCGCGAGCGCCCTTCCAACGGCGAGCGGGAAAACCCGGTTGCCGCCATGGTCAGTGAGGTTGTGACGCTTGGAGGAATGACATCGGTGGCCCTGAGGGTTGCCCATGGCGATATGCTACGGTTTGAAATCAGCACCCACGCAGCGCGTCGTAATCAGCTGGCGCCCGGTGCCATGGTGAAGGTGTCCTTGCTGGCATCCGGCATTCATGTGATGGGGCCGGTGGCCAATGAAGTATCCACATCCCCTGGCGTTTATGAAACCTGAGGAAACCACCATGCATCTCAATCGCCGTGCGTTTTTAACCGCCTCACTGGCAGTACCGCTTCTGGCGCTGGCCTGGCCGCTATCGGCACTGGCCACTACACCAGAAGCAGCCCCGCTTGAACGGATGGCCTTGGCCGTGCATGGGGCTGAAGGGCCGCATCGTCTGGATGTTGAGGTTGCCCGCACGTCAGCGCAGCGCCAGCGTGGCCTGATGGGGCGGGAAAACCTGCCAGCCGACCACGGCATGCTGTTCATGTATCCCCGCGAGCAGTCCGGGCGTAATGGCTTCTGGATGTTTCAGACCCTGATTCCGCTGGATATTGCCTTTATCAACAGTGAAGGCACGATCGTGGCGATCAGGACCATGCAGCCCTGCGGCTCACCATCCCCCAGCGACTGCCGCTCCTACACGCCGGATACGCCCTATGCGGCGGCGCTTGAAGTCAATGCCGGTTACTTCGCCAAGCGCGGTATTCGAGTAGGTGACTGCGTGGCCTTGCCGGGTTCTAGCGGTCACTGCACTTAATGTAATAAAGCACCTGTGTCTTCCTTGCTGAATATTTGCGTTATTAGTATATTTCCTATGGTTATTTATACTGTAAGCAGGTTAATCAACATTCGATGAGGAGGCGTCATGTTGTTTCCACCCCGTTACGCGCGCTGGGTTTTTGCGGTTCTGATGTCGATCTATATGGTGACATTGATGACATTTGTGATCACCTGGGCCAATACCGGTCTGGTAGAGGGGTTTCTGGGACGCTGGTGGAGAGCCTTCTATATTGCATGGCCAATTGCATTCATGCTGATTTTGGTAGGTGCGCCGCAGTTGCAGAAGGTGACAGCCAAGCTCATCAAGAAGCCTGAGCAATGACACCTTGAAATTTCGCTTATGTGCGCCTGCGATGAGGCGCTATGGGCGTATAAAATCTTTTGCCGCCTACCTGAGAAGCCACTGTTTCCATAAAGTATTTGAAAAAACAGGCATCTATGCCATGCTTAATCAGAATTCAGAACTTTTTTAATCATCTGTGATTATTCGGGCAGCTGCTCATGCTGAGCTAACAGAACCTAAACTTTTCTGTCATGTCTTATGCAACGTCGGCATAAAAATAAACGCATGCCAACGCTTCAGGCCGTTAGACTCAGGTGTGACGTTTAACGCTCAGGGTTATTTGCTTGCTTGTTAGTGCCTGCATATTCGCCAACAGGCCTTTTTTCGCTAAAGTGGCGTTTGCCAGCTGGCAAAACTGATGCATCAAGTGCTTTAACTTGAACTGTAATCTGAAGCAGTGAGGCGTCAAGAGAAAGGGTCCTGGCAGTGTTCAGTCGCTGTACAGCACTATATTTGTGATTTGGATAACATCAAGAAAAGAGGTAAGCCAATGAATCGTCATGTATTTTCGACCGCAGCTTTTTCCGGTGCGCTGATCGCGGCAGCAACGTTTGCCTCTCCCGCAGTGGCCCAGGATGAGCAGTTCATTACCATTGGTACCGGTGGTCAGACGGGTGTCTATTACGTCGTGGGTCAGTCGGTCTGCCGCCTGGTCAACCGTGGTAGCGATGAGCACAACATCCGCTGTAACGCCCCGTCTACCGGTGGTTCTGTTGCCAACGTTAACGGCATCAAGTCCGGCGAGCTGGATATGGGGGTTGCCCAGTCTGACGTTCAGTATCAGGCTTATAACGGCACCGGCAATTTTGAAGGCGAGGCCTATGAAGACCTGCGTGCCATTTTCCGTATTCACGGCGAGCCGCTGACACTGCTGGCCCGTGCTGATTCCGGCATTGAAACACTGGATGATCTGGAAGGTAAGCGCGTTAACATCGGCAACCCGGGTTCTGGCCAGCGTAACACCATGGAAGTCGTCATGGATGCCAAGGGCTGGGATGAGGATACCTTCTCAATGGTTTCCGAGCTGGGCGCTTCCGAACAGGCGGCAGCACTGTCGGATAACAACATTGATGCCATGGTTTACGTGGTAGGCCATCCGAATGGCTCCATTCAGGAAGCGACAACCACGGTCGATTCACACCTGATTCCGCTCAACGATGAAGACATTGATGGCATTGTTGAAGAATTCCCCTACTACTCCAAATCTGTGATTGCGGGCGGTCTGTACAAGAACAACCCGGATGATGTGGAAACCTTCGGTGTAGCGGCCACATTGGTCACCACAACGGAAACATCAGAAGAAGCCGTCTACGAAACAGTCAAGGCTGTCTTTGATGACTTCGATCGTTTCAAGCGTCTGCACCCTGCGTTTGAAAACCTTGATCCAGAAGACATGATTTCATCAGGCCTGTCAGCGCCGCTGCATGATGGCGCGGCGCGCTATTACCGTGAGCAGGGCTGGATTGAGTAAGCCGTCTTAATCAGCCACTAATAGTGTTGTTAACATTATTGGCTGTATAAGCGAGGTAAACTGCCTCAACGGAAGTGATGCGCGGTCTCTCTTGGGGCCGCGCATTGTGTTTAGGGTGCCAAAAGGCATTGGATTAACAAGACGCCATGTATCGATTGCGTCTTCTACTTACAGCAGGGCATGCTTATGACAGAGAACAACAGGGCCCCTGATGCGGCTGTTGATCTTGAGGATATGGTCGCCTCATCCGACTCCGGGGCACGTAAGCCCACGGGTATGCCGGGCAAGCTGCTAGTGAGCATTGCGGCCATCTGGTCGCTGTTTCAGCTTTGGATTGCTTCACCGTTGCCGTATATGCTTGGGTTTGGGGTGTTCAATGCCACGCAGTCGCGTTCCATACACTTGGCTTTTGCACTTTTTCTTGCCTATATGGCGTATCCAGCGCTCAAGCGTTCACCGCGTGACCGTATTCCCATTCAGGACTGGGTACTTGCCAGCGTCGCTGCGTTTTGCGGTGCTTACATGTTCCTTTTCTATGAAGGGCTCTCGGCACGTCCTGGGTCGCCCTTATTGCAGGATGTGGTAATTGGTGTCACAGGTCTGGTGTTGTTGCTTGAAGCGACCCGGCGGGCACTGGGGCCACCTTTGATGATCGTCGCTTCCGTGTTTCTGATCTACTCGCTGGCAGGGCCTTATATGCCAGGCCTGCTGGCCCATGGTGGCGTTAGCCTGTATGGCTTGATCAACCATCAGTGGCTGACTACGCAAGGCGTATTTGGTATCGCCCTGGGTGTTTCTACCAGTTTTGTCTTTCTGTTTGTACTGTTTGGTGCCTTGCTGGATAAAGCCGGTGCGGGTAACTATTTCATCAAGGTGGCCTTTTCAATGCTGGGCCATTTCAAGGGCGGCCCGGCCAAGGCAGCGGTGGTGGCCTCTGGTATGACCGGCCTGATTTCCGGCTCTTCCATTGCCAATACCGTCACCACAGGGACCTTTACAATTCCGATGATGAAGCGGGTCGGTTTTTCATCAGAAAAAGCCGGTGCGGTTGAAGTCGCTTCGTCAGTGAATGGTCAGATCATGCCGCCAGTTATGGGGGCAGCGGCCTTTTTGATGGTCGAGTATGTAGGCATTTCCTATGTCGAAGTGATCAAGCATGCCTTCCTGCCTGCGCTGATTTCCTATATTGCCCTGATTTACATCGTCCACCTAGAAGCGCTGAAAGCCAACATGCAGGGGCTGGAAAGCAGTAATCCGCCCAAGCCGTTGGTACGCAAGGTGATTGGCTTCCTCGGTGGCCTGTTATTGATGATGATTACCGCGCTGGCAGTTTATTACGGCCTTGGCTGGTTGAAACCAACTCTGGGCGGCGCTGCTCCCTGGGTCATAGCGGCAGGCCTTGCCGTTGTTTATATCGCGCTTTTGAAGATGGCGGCGGCATATCCGGAGCTGGAACTTGACGACCCCAACGAACCTGTCATCAAGCTGCCGCAAACGCGCCCAACCGTCATGGTCGGCTTGCAGTATATCCTGCCGGTGATTGTGCTGGTCTGGTGCCTTATGGTGGAGCGCCTGTCGCCAGGGCTGTCGGCTTTCTGGGCAACCGTCTTCATGATTTTTATCATGCTGACGCAGCGCCCGATTACCGCTATTTTCCGTGGTAAAGGCGATATGCAGGCCGATTTACGCGAAGGTGCCATGGATTTGTGGAACGGCCTGGTCACCGGTGCGCGTAACATGATCGGTATCGGTATCGCCACGGCAACGGCGGGGATTATTGTTGGTGCTGTGTCGCAAACCGGTGTTGGCCTGGTGCTGGCGGATGTGGTGGAAACCATCTCCATGGGCAACCTGATGCTGATCCTGTTCTTCACCGCCATTCTGAGCCTGATCCTGGGGATGGGCCTGCCGACCACGGCCAACTACATCGTGGTGTCTGCCCTGTTGGCGCCGGTAATCATTCAGTTGGGCCAGCAGAATGGCCTGATTGTGCCGCTGATCGCCGTGCATCTGTTTGTGTTCTATTTCGGCATCATGGCGGATGTGACACCGCCGGTGGGGCTGGCCTCCTTTGCCGCGGCGGCGGTCTCCGGCGGCGACCCGATACGTACCGGTTTCCAGGCCTTCTACTATAGCTTGCGCACGGCTGCCTTGCCGTTTCTGTTCATCTTCAATACGGATCTGTTGCTGATTGATGTGACCTGGCTACAGGGGATAGTGATATTTATCATTTCCACCATTGCCATGCTGATATTCGCAGCGGCGACGCAAGGCTTCATGATTACCCGCAACCGCTGGTATGAATCGATTCTGCTGCTGTTGGTGGCTTTTGCGCTTTTCCGTCCTGGCTTCTTCATGGATATGGTTCATGACCCTTACCGTTCTGTGCCGCCGGCTGAATTTGTGCAGGCGCTGGGTAATGTCGATGAAGATTCAACCCTGCGGGTTCAGATTGAAGGGCTCGATGATTTCGGTGATCCAATGACGACCTATATGCAAGTGCCGGTGCCTGAAGGTGAAACCGGTCAGGAGCGTCTGGATAATCTGGGTCTGATGCTGCTGTTTGAGGATGACAGGGCGATTGTCGATATGGTGACCTATGGCAGCCAGGCATCCGACATTGGCTTTGATTTCGACCAGGAAATCATCGAAGTTCTGGCCCCGGTGGAACGCTGGACAAAGGAACTGATGTGGATTCCAGCCTTTGTGGTATTCGGGTTTGTGGTTGTGTTGCAACGTCGTCGGCGCAGCAAGTCTGACGCGCAAACGGCAACGGCATAGGAGGCGCACAGATGTACAAGAAAATTTTATTGCCGGTTGATCTTAATGCAGAAGAATCCTGGCAGAAGGCTTTGCCAACGGCGATCACGCTGTGCCAAACCTTTGGGGCGTCGCTGCATGTGGTGACGGTGATGCCGGAGTTCAATATGCCCATGGTGGGTGCCTATTTTCCCAAGAACTTCTCCAAGCAGGCGCATGAAGCGATTTCTGAAGCGCAACATGCCTTTATCAAGGAGCATATTCCTGAGGACATCGTGACTCAGAGCGTGATTGTCGACGGTTCGCCCTGGGAAGCCATCATCAAGGCAGGCAAGAAGCTGGAGGTCGACCTGATCGTGATGGCATCACACAACAAGCGCAAGTTTGTTGATTATGTGCTGGGTCCTAACGCCGAGCATGTTGTACACCACGCCAAGATGTCAGTGATGATAGTGCGTTAGCGGCCAACGCAGACTAAGGTGCTGTTGTACTGCGCATTGTTACGGCGCCCGAAAGCCCCGGTCATTTGATCGGGGCTTTTTTTGGCTTGTTGATGGCGCTTTTGCTTCTTGGTTAACACTTTGGTAGGGTTTCTGTACATATTTTGAATAACTATTTGCGGATGCCGTGCAGTCCGCTACAGTGAATGTATGAGATTAAGTGACACTTCACATGGTAATGGGTACTTAATCAGTCTGGATATTTACCGGCAGCTAGCGACAGGTAAGTGTGACAAAGGAGTTTCACTATGGGTACATCAATAACAAAGCCACTTGATCAGACGGATTCAGCCGTGACCAAAATCAACGTCAAGCACATCGACACAGACCGTCCTAAAGCCTGGCTTGCCGCCGGCTTTGAAGATTTTCGCCGGGCACCGTTTGTGAGTCTCATCTATGGTTTATTCTGGGTGGGCCTGAGCATTGCCATTACCGCAGGTGCTATCAAGATGGGATTCTGGCACTGGCTGCTCCCTTTGATTGCCGGCTTCATGTTTGTGGGCCCCATGGTGGCAGTAGGATGCTATGGCATCAGCAAAGCCATTGAGGATGGAAAAACACCGCATCTGGGACATGCTCTGGGCCACTGGCGGCCGCATGGCAGCCAGCTGGCAATGGTCGGTGTGATGATGATGATCTTCTTCCTTGCCTGGATTCGTCTGGCAACCCTGCTGTTTGCACTGTTTTTCGGTCTTGAAGTGCCCAGCCCGGAGGTGCTCTATGCCTCCTTGCTGACAACGCCCCAAGGTTTAGGTCTGGTAGCTGTGGGTACGGTTATCGGTGGTTTACTGGCGTTTGGTGCCTTTGCCATCAGTGCGATTGCCATTCCGGTTGTCATGGATCGTGACCTGAGCTTTATGGAAGGTATAGAAGCCAGCATACGTTGTGTGATTGCCAACTTTCGCCCCATGCTACTCTGGGGAGCCATGTTGACGATTAGTTTCGTTATTGGCGTCATGACCTTCTATATTGGACTGGCGCTGATACTGCCCGTGCTGGGTTACGCCAGCTGGCACGCCTATGAAGATCTTGTGAGCTTTGAGTAATTAGCT
>JBNJGW010000026.1:9338-13944 GCA_051748005.1 Pseudomonadota bacterium
GTCATGACCTTCTATATTGGACTGGCGCTGATACTGCCCGTGCTGGGTTACGCCAGCTGGCACGCCTATGAAGATCTTGTGAGCTTTGAGTAATTAGCTGGATTTGTGGTAGCGGTTTTCGTTCCGGCTGCATTTGGTAACCAATAACCGAGTGCCTTTTGACTGACCTTGTAAGCGAGATGGCGTACTCTTACGTCATCTCGTTTTCCAGGAGGTCGAGAATGAAAAAACACTCATTGATTGCGATTTTGTGGTTTGCCTGTGCCTTGCCGATGAGTGTTGCCAATGCCGGGCAGGTTTTGCCTTTACCCGAAGGTCAGGTCATTCTGAAAGTATCCGGTAATATTGTCCGCACTAATATCGGTGATGAGGCCCATTTTGACTCGGCCATGCTGACTGATCTGCCTCAGCATCAGTACTACACAGGCACCCCCTGGACCCGTCAGCCCTTTCATTATAGTGGCCCCTTGATGCGCGATCTGCTGGCCCATCTGGGAGCAGACAGCGATCGTGTCCATGTGTCGGCGCTGAACGGTTATGAAGCCTATATTCCTACCCGTGACTTTGTTGAATATGATGTGTTACTGGCCTTGAAGCGTAACAATGAGCCTATTTCCATTCGCGAATACGGCCCGCTCTGGATACTCTATCCCTTTGATTATAATACGGAGCTGTTGAATGAGACGTTTCGTTCCCGAGCTGTCTGGCAGGTAATGAAGATCGATGTGCGCTGACACTGTGTCTTTACGCCAGCATTCCCTGCTGCGTTACCCCAGGCGGGTCAAGTTTGTCACTATTGTCTCCGTCCTTCTGTTTGCTTCAGCCTTGATGGTGGCGGCCCTGGCAGCCTGGCGACAGGACAGCCTGACGCAGAGTTTGCGAGAAGATACGTCCTGGGTGGTCTATAAGCTTGACCGGGATACCATCCAGTTACTGAATGCCCTTCTGGCGACGCCCGAAAAGTCACTGACAGCGGAAGAGCAGGACGCAATTAACTTGCGCTTTGAACTCCTCTATAGCCGTATCAATGTATTAACCCAGGGAGAATTCACTCGTCTGCTGGGTCAGATACCTAATGCCCGAGTGCTGGTTGAAGATATTCGTCAGGCACTGGACGTTCTCGATCAACTGATTATGCCCTATGAACAGCAAAACCCTTTGAAGGTGTCCGGTATCGAGGATGGCTTGCAGGCGCTGGCGCAGCTGACCGAGCGTCTGGTGATGACCATCAATGCCTATAAGGCACAAGCCGCCACCCAGGAACGCGCCCAGTTAAGTGCTCTGTATCGCTTGTTGATCACACTATTGATCGGTATGAGCCTCTCGGCCCTGCTGGTCGTTGTGTTTCTGGTGCGGGAGATGCGTGAAAGCGCCTCGGCGCGACGAGAACAGGAACTGCTCGGCCTGCGGCTTGAAGAATCAGCCAAACAGGCGCAATCAGCCAATCAGGCCAAGTCCGATTTTCTGGCGGTGGTCAGCCATGAAATCCGCACGCCGCTGAACGGGGTGCTGGGTATGAGCGAACTGCTGATCCAGCCGCAGCAACATACGCCGAGTCATCACGAAGTCCGCGAATATGCCCGTACGATTCATGATAGCGCCACCCAGCTGATGAATATGATCAACGACATCCTGGATTTTTCCAAGATTGAAGCCGGGCATTTAATCCTGGAAGAAAGCCCTGTAGAGCTGGAGGCGCTGATGCGCGGGGTTATTACTCTGTACGAACCGCGCGCCCAGTCCAGAGGCATCCAGCTGCAAATGCATATTGATAGCACTGCGCCTGCCTGGGTCAGCCTGGATGCCTACCGGGTGCGTCAGGTGCTGCAGAATCTGGTCGCCAATGCGCTCAAGTTCACTGAGCAGGGGCAGGTAGAGCTATCGCTGGGTAGTCATGAAGATCAACTGCTGTTTACGGTTACCGATACAGGTTGCGGCATTGCAGCGACACAACAGTATTACCTGTTTGAACCCTTCCAGCAGGCAGATGCCTCGATCACACGGCGTTATGGCGGCACCGGGCTGGGGCTGGCGATCTGTAAACGTCTTTGCGATGCTATGGGGGGCGATATAGGCGTCAAGAGCCAGCAGGGGCAGGGCAGCACCTTTTGGGTAGCCTTACCGCGCGTGGATGTGCAGCCGCAGGTGTTGGCTGCCACGCCGCAAATCAGCCATTTCAGTGACTGCCCGGTATTGTTGGTGGAAGATGATATCGTCAATCGTCGAGTGGCGGTGGGGATGCTACGCCGTCTGGGCTGTCTGGTCGATGTGGCTGAAAATGCCCAGCAGGCTCTCGGCCTGGTAGCTAAGAGGTTATACGATATTATTCTGATGGACGTCCAGCTACCTGATCAGGACGGCTTGACGCTGACCCGTCAGCTTCGCCAGCAGCCTGGCTGGCTGGCGAAGGTGCCGATTGTGGCGATGACCGCCGGAGGTGCTGTCGATGATCGCAAGCGTTGTCTGAACGCAGGAATGAATGATTACCTGGCCAAGCCGTTGAGCCTTACCACGCTAAGTCAACGGCTGGCGATGTATACCAATGTCAGCAGCCAGATTGTCGAAAGATCACCCTCAACTGAACCGCTGAGTGTTGATGAGCTGGTGGATGGGTTGATTGATGGCCGGGTACTGCTACAACTGGAAACCAGCCTGAGCAAGCCAGCGTTGGATGAACTGCTTGGCCTGTTCCTGAAACACGCCGCCGAGTACCTTGAACAGCTTCGCGCGCAGCTTGCTGTCCAGCCCATGCCCAAAAAAGATGTTCAACGGTTGATACATCAACTGCGTGGTGAAGCGGCCAGCGTGGGCGCTCTTGCCATGGCCGATGCCGCTCATGAGCTGCAAAAGAACGTAGAGGCTGAGTGCGCTGTTGACCAACTCTGGAAAAACCTTGAACAGCTTTCCCAGGATACCTTTGATGCATTGAAGGCTCTGAAGAAGGAGGCTGATGTTTCATCCTCTTGACGAACAAGATGCTCACGAGCCTGACAGTGGCATTACCACTGCCGTGAGCAGCCAACGCGATGCTTGGCGGGCAGTGGCTGAGCTGGCCGCTAGACTTCATCACCCGGCACTGGGTGGCGTGGTCTTTTTCTGCACCGCTGAATACGACCTTGAGGCGCTGGGTCAGGCGCTATCGGAAAGCTTTGCCAAGGTGCCCATATGTGGCTGCACCACGGCAGGGGAAATCACTCCGTCCGGCTACGGACGTGGCTGTATCGTTGCGATTGGTTTTGATTGCCGGGTATTTAGCGTGGTGCCGACCTTGGTGGATGATCTGGTCGGGTTTGACCTGCCCCGTGCCCAGCAGCTGGTGGATTCCCTGCTGGCCAACTGTCGGCCCAAGGCAGTGGCGCCACTGAATGAAAACAGCTTTGTCATGACCCTGCTGGACGGTCTTTCCAGTCGTGAAGAGCAGGTGCTGGCAACTTTGGATGCCGCCCTAGGGCGTATTCCCAGCTTCGGTGGCTCTGCCGGAGATGACAATCACCTGACGCACACCCACGTGTTTGCCGAAGGGGCTTTTCATACCCAGGCGGCAGTCATGTTGATGGTCAACACCCGGTTGCCCTTTGATGTATTTTCTACCCATCATCTTGCTCCGCGCACCGAAAAGTTTGTGGTAACCGCCGCCGACCGGGAGCAACGCCGGGTGCGGGAGCTTAACGGCGTGCCGGCCGCCACCCTGTATGCTCAATGGGTGGGTGTGGCATTGGAAGACCTGACGCCTGAACTGTTTGCCCGCTACCCGCTGGCGGTGCGTCTGGGGGATCACTATTTTGTGCGTTCGATCCAGCGCGCCAACCAGGATGGCAGCCTGAGCTTCTACTGCGCCGTGGAAAACGGCATTGTGCTCAGTGCCATGCGGCCCTTGCCGCTGCTGGCGGATCTGGCAAATATGCTGAAGAGCATCAAGGAGCGTTTGGGAGCGCCTGCTCTGATGATCGGCTGTGACTGCTTTCTGCGCCGCATGGAACTTGAAGCACTCGGCCAGCTGGAATCGGCCTCGGCGCTGTTGCGCGCCTCCCAGGTGGTTGGCTTCAATACCTACGGTGAACAGCATCATGGTATGCACGTTAACCAGACCTTTACGGGGGTGGCTTTTGGCACTCTTTCAACTGGATGATGAGCATGACCAGAACGCTGACCCTCAGGCGCTGGCGGAAGAAAACCGCCGCTTGCGCAAGGTATGTCAAGCACTGATCGAGCGGGTGGAATCCGGTAGCGCTGCCAATGGGGCCCCCTATGCGGCGTTCGAGCACGCTGTGTTGCTTGCCGAACAGGTGCGCGAACGCACGGATGCCCTGCATCGCGCCCTGGATGAGCTCAATCAGGTCAATGCGCAACTGCGCGAAGCCCATGCCGAGGCCCAGGCCGCCAACCAGTCGAAGAGTAAATTCCTGGCAGCGGTCAGCCATGACCTGCTCCAGCCGCTTAACGCGGCCCGCCTGTTTACCAGCGCCCTGGAAACCCACGCCTTGCCGGAAGATGCCCAGCCATTGGTGGGCCGGATCGGCCGTTCATTGAAGGATGTCGAATCACTGCTCGGCACCCTGGTTGATATGTCACGCCTTGATGCCGGCGTATTACAGGCCGATAAAGC
>JBNJGW010000026.1:14044-31560 GCA_051748005.1 Pseudomonadota bacterium
GGGCCGGATCGGCCGTTCATTGAAGGATGTCGAATCACTGCTCGGCACCCTGGTTGATATGTCACGCCTTGATGCCGGCGTATTACAGGCCGATAAAGCACCTTTCAGCGTCGATACCCTGCTGGATGCCCTGGCCGAGGAATACCGCCAGGTGGCGGGAGTGCGAGGGTTGGCACTGCATTATGTGGGCTCTTCAGTGGTCGTGGAATCCGATCTTTCGCTGTTGGCACGCATCATTCGTAATTTCCTCAGTAATGCCGTGCGCTACACGCCTCAAGGCCGGATTCTGCTTGGCTGTCGCCGCCGCCCGAATGGGCTTGAAATAATGGTGGCCGACACCGGCCCAGGTATTGCCGAGCAGCAGCGTGAACGGATTTTTCAGGAGTTTCAGCGTGATGCCCTGACCAGCCAACAGCATAGCCGTGGGCTGGGATTAGGGCTGGCGATTGTCGATCGCATCAGCACCATGCTGGCCCACCCGGTGACCCTGGTCTCCACGCCAGGCCGGGGCGCCTGCTTCTCGGTGACTGTGCCTTATGGCCAACACGCGCCGCGCCTGCCTGGCCCGGTAGCCGCGCGGCTGGAAACGGACTTTAGCCGTCAGGTGGTCTGGGTGATTGACGATGACCCGACCATTCTGGAAGGGATGCAGGCGCTTTTGGGGCAGTGGGGTTGCCGGGTGCGGGCGGCGGGGACTGTCACGGCGCTGGAAGCCGCCAGTGACGGTGAACGCCCGCAGGTACTGCTGGTTGATTATCAGCTGGGCCAGCGGCGTGAGAATGGCCTGACGCTGGCCAAGCGCCTGGAAAGACGGTATCCGGGGCTGGCAATGGTGGTGATTACTGCCAACCATGATGCTGAAATCAGCCGTCAGGCCCGCGAAGCCGGCATGCATTGTCTTTTGAAACCTCTGAAACCGCTACGCCTGCGTATGCTGTTGACGTCGCTGCTGGCGCAGTGATTCGAGATCAGCATCCCCGGCCATTACCACGGCATGTACCCGACTGCTGGCACCCAGCTTGCGCAGAATGGCAGAGACGTGAGTTTTAACCGTGGTTTCAGCAATCTTCAGTTCCCGGGCAATTTCCTTGTTGGAACTGCCGCGCCCCATGCAGGCCAGCACCGCAAGCTGTTTATCGGTCAGCTGCAGTACCGCACTATTGATGACAGGCGGCGCGACGGCACTGGCCGCCGGGACCTCTTCAATTGGGCGGCGCATGATGTCGGAGGGCAGGTAAACCTGGCCGCCAAGAATCTGTTCCAGTGCGTTCAGCAATGCTTCGCGCGGGGTGGATTTGGGAATATAGCCCACCGCACCTAATGCCAGGGCATCGAGTATATGCTGGCGGGTCTGGCTGGCCGAAATAATGGCCACCGGTAGCCAGGGCTGCTGCTGACGCACCTGCTGCAAACCCTCCAGCCCCTGGGCATCTGGTAGGCTGAGATCCAGCAGTAACAGATCCAGATCCGGGTGCTGCTCAGCCAGGGTAAGGGCTGCGGCCAGGGAGTCGGCTTCATGTAGCTGGCAATCCGCCATACCGCCCAGAATCACCGCCTGCAGGGCATCGCGGAACAGCGGGTGGTCATCAGCAACCAGCAGTGAAACCATGCGAACTCCTACCAATGGATGAGGGTGGCTAGTGCCAATGGGCGATGTTGTCCGCTCCCGGCATGGCCAACACTGTGAAAGCACCTTTAATAATCATAATACTCAGGAGCACTTTCATGATTTACGCCAACCCCGGTGAGACCGGCTCAGTCATTACCTTTGACAAGCGTTACGGCAACTATATTGGTGGCGAGTTCGTAGCGCCAGTCAATGGTCAATATTTCGACAACGTCAGCCCTGTTAACGGCGCGGTATTCTGTGAAATTCCCCGCTCCACTCAGGAGGATATCGACAAGGCGCTTGACGCCGCCCATGCCGCGGCGCCTGCCTGGGGGAAAACCTCAGCCGCCGAGCGCAGCAATATTCTGCTCAAGATTGCCGACCGCATGGAGCAGCATCTGGAAATGCTCGCCGTCGCCGAAACCTGGGATAACGGCAAAGCGGTACGCGAGACCGTGAACGCTGACCTGCCGCTGGCCGTTGACCACTTCCGTTATTTTGCTGGCTGTATCCGCAGCCAGGAAGGCACTGCCGCGGATATCGATGCCAACACCGTCGCCTACCACTTTCATGAGCCGCTGGGCGTGGTTGGGCAGATTATCCCGTGGAACTTTCCATTGCTGATGGCGACCTGGAAGCTGGCCCCGGCGCTGGCCGCCGGTAACTGCGTGGTACTCAAACCCGCCGAGCAGACCCCTGCCTCCATCCTGGAATTTGCCAAACTGGTTGGCGATCTCTTACCCCCCGGCGTGTTGAATATCGTCAACGGCTATGGCGCTGAAGCTGGCCAGGCACTGGCGAGCAGCAAGCGCATCGCCAAGATTGCCTTTACCGGGTCTACGCCGGTCGGCTCGCATATCCTCAAATGTGCTGCAGAGAACATTATTCCTTCGACCGTTGAGCTGGGGGGCAAGTCACCCAACATCTATTTTGCCGATGTCATGAACGCCGAGCCTGAGTTCATTGATAAATGCGTAGAAGGGCTGGTGCTGGCATTTTTCAACCAGGGCGAAGTGTGTACCTGCCCATCGCGAGCTCTGGTTCAGGAATCCATGTACGACGAGTTCATGGCCAAGGTGGTTGAACGCACCCAGAACATCAAGCGCGGTAACCCCCTGGATACCGATGTACAAGTTGGTGCCCAGGCCTCTCAGGAACAGTTCGACAAGATCATGTCCTACATGGATGTTGCCCGTGATGAGGGCGCCCAGTTCCTGACTGGCGGCGATCGGGAGACACTGGATGCCAGCATCAATGATGGTTTCTACATCCAGCCGACCCTGCTCAAGGGCGACAACAAGATGCGCGTCTTCCAGGAAGAAATCTTTGGGCCTGTGGTGGCGGTTACCACCTTCAAGGATGAAGCGGAAGCGCTGGCGATTGCCAACGATACCGAGTTTGGCCTGGGCGCGGGCGTCTGGAGCCGTGATATGAACGTTGCTTTCCGTATGGGGCGTGGCATTCAGGCAGGGCGCGTGTGGACCAACTGCTACCACCAGTACCCGGCACACGCGGCCTTTGGTGGTTACAAGAAGTCCGGCGTCGGGCGCGAGACCCACAAGGTAGCGCTGGAGCACTATCAGCAGACCAAGAACCTGCTGGTCAGCTATGACATCAACCCACTGGGCTTTTTCTAGACAGCCCCTATCCGCTGACCCGCCGTTAACCTCATAAAACCAGTACCATAAAAAAACCCCGGCCCCGATAGGCGAAAGCTATCGGGGCCGGGGTTTTCGTTGGCGAGACTTGCTGATCCAACACGCTAGCGCCGTGTTATGTCTGCTGGGAATCCTCGGGTAGATCGCCGATGGTGCCCGGCATGGCCTGGACGTTGCCCAGTTGCTGGCCGGCCAGGGTGAGGAAGTGGATGTGGCGCTCATATTCCGCAACCAGATCACCAATCACCTGACCCCGTGTGTAGCCGTTGAGATCCTTATCCTGGCCACCTTCGGCAAGGTAGACATCCAGGCGCACATAGTAATCATCGTCAGCGGGCAAAAAGCTGGGGGTGCGCAGCCGCTGCGGGCAAACCTGGTAGACAAAGCTTGCCGCATTTTCCAGGTCCACCTGAAGCGTCAGGCGTGGCAGCGATTCACCTTCCAGGGCTTCTTCGGTCACGTTGGCTGTCTGGCCACGGCTTTCAAGCTCCTGGGCGAACTGGGTCATCGCTGGGCGAATGGAGTGCTCGATTGTCGCCGCAGCACCTGCACGGTTGGAAGTGTCCAGTGCCCGGTCCAGCCGTTCACGCCAGTCACCGCCCGGCGCACTACCCGCTATCATACGGCGAGCATCCGCCTTGCTGCCTTCCAGCTTGAGGGCTTTATACATGCCTATCATGATGGCAAAGATCACCACCGAGAACGGCAAGGCGGTAATTACCACAGCGCTTTGCAGCGCATTCAGACCACCTGCCATCAAAAGGGCAATAGTGATCAAGCCGATCACGGCCGCCCAGAAAATGCGCAACTTGATGGGCGCATCATGGTTCACGTCTGACAGAATCGAGGTGAAGTTGGCCAGTACCAGGGCACCGGAGTCCGCCGAGGTAATGAAAAACACAATGCCCAGAACGGTGACCACTGCCGCTGAGATAGCCACATAGGGGTAGTATTCCAGCAGGGTGTACATGGTGGTCTGCGGTGTATTCAAGGCCTGTTCACCCAGTGCGGCGACGCCCTGGTTGGCCACCAGTTCAATACCGCTGTTACCAAAGATCGACATCCAGATCATCATGAAGGCCAGCGGAATAAACAGCGCGCCTGCCACAAACTGGCGAATGGTACGTCCACGGGAAATACGCGCCAGGAAGAGCCCCACAAAAGGCGTCCAGGCAATCCACCAGCCCCAGAAGAAGATGGTCCACCACATCTTCCATTCCTGGGCACCTTCATCCGCAAAGGCATAGGTATCAAAGCTAGCTGCAACAAAACCGGCAAAGTAATCCCCGGCGTTGTTAACCACTTTATCCAGCAGCATCAGGGTATTGCCGTTGAACAGCACAAACAGCATCAGCCCCAGCGCCAGCAGCATGTTGAACTCGGATAGACGACGAATGCCTTTATCCACGCCGCTGACCACCGAAATGGTCGCCATTACAACCACCATTACGATCAGGATGATCTGCACGCCAAGATTTTCCGGCACATCGAACATGTAGTTCAGGCCGTAGTTCAGCTGCAGGACGCCAATCCCCAAGCTGGTGGCGATACCGAAAACGGTGGAAATGACAGCGGTTATATCCACCGCATTACCGATCGGGCCGTGAATGCGTTTGCCCAGCAGCGGGTAAAGGGCACTACGGATTGCAAGCGGCAGGCGGTGGCGGTAACTGAAGTAGGCCAGCGCCATACCCATCAACACATAAAGGCCCCAACCGGAAAGCCCCCAATGCAGATAGGTTTGGACGACGGCATTACGCATGGCGGCCTGGCTTTCCGGCGTCAGGTCGGGCGGTGCCAGGTAATGCGCAACCGGCTCGGCAACGCTGAAGAACAAAAGGTCAATGCCGATACCGGCGGCAAACAGCATCGCCGACCAGGACAGCAGCGAAAACTCGGGCCGCGAGTGGTCAGGCCCGAGGCGAATGCTGCCAAAGCGCGACATGCCAATCATCACCACAAAGACCAGATAAGCCACGATAGCCAGCATGTAATACCAGCCAAAGGTCTTACTGACCCAGGCCAGGCCCGCATCAAAAAACGCGCCAGCCTGTTCGGTAAACAGCATGGTCATGACAAGAAAAACGAGGATACCCGCAACGCTGCCGTGAAAAACCACGGGGTTTAAGCGGTCTCGCGAAGGAAGGTCGGAATCATTATGCGCCATAAAGACGATCTCCTTGGTTCGCAGTTCAGGGAAAGGTTCTTATTTTTGAATGAACGTTCAAATAAAATACGCACTTTACCCTGAGGCTTCAAGACCAGAACAGAGATTCTTCGTCACTAAAATGGCGATTCAACGCTGATTGGACACAAAATGCCCGGAAAACCGGGCATTAGCTGACTGTGTTGAATTAAGTAAGCATTAACGTTTATTCGGCGTTTTGTGGGCTATTACCCCGCGCCTGGTCTTGATTTCCAGGCCCCTGACCTTGGTTGCCCTGGCCATGACCTTTTTGGCCCTGCTGGCCGCGGCCCTCATGAAGCTCCTCACGCATTGCGCGCATGGTTGACTCAAGCGACTGGCGCTCTTCGTCGCTTAAAATGGCCTGGATGCGCGCCTGGTGTTCTTCACGAACCTCGCGCATGGCGTTGAAATGCTGTTCGCGCGCTTCATTCAGCTGGGCCTGCTTTGATTCGCTGATACCGGCACGCTGGTACATCTCTGCCCGGCGTTCCTGCATCCGTTCCTGCATCTGCTCGGCCTTGTTGCCGCGCTCGCCGTCATGCTTGCCGTGTTGGTCGGCCTGAGCGGTCAGGGCCAGCGGCATCAGGGCGAGCGCCAGCAGCGTCGGGGCGAGCGAGCGGCGCAGGCTACTAGCCAGCGTGGAATTGTCCGCTGCGGTTTGCATAGCCGTTGTTTTCATAGGTGCTGATTTCATTAGTGCTCTCCTTTGGAAGCAGGACAAAGACTTCTTGCCCGTTGGCAATGTCATAATGACAGCCCCTCGTGCAAGGGCATTGCAAAGAATGTGCAACAAAACAGCGATTGATGTCGTCAGCTCAAGTCCTAAGGGGAAACAGGCTGGGGTAAGCACCGCGACTGAAATGCAGGGTGCGTTGCAGTTGCACGGCAGCCACGGTGGGATCGATGATCGGTAACGCCAGCGCGGGAGCCAAGCGTGTTGCCAGCCCTGCAAGCGGGCCGCCGCCAAGAATGATACTGCGGCAGTTTTGCAGCGCTGAGACTTCCTGGCAGCGTTCCAGTAGCGACACTTCCAGCACCGTTTGGATCTGGCCTGGATCCTTGGGTAACGGCTTGTCGATGACATAGATGCCCGCGAGATTGTCCTGCATGCCATAGCCCTCTATCAGATGCTGCATGCCGGGTATGACGGCAGTAGCAAAGGAAACCACCGCGAAGGGGCCGCCCAGAGCCGTGGCAGTAAGCAAAGAAGCATGCCCGATACCGACCACGGGACAGTCGACCATCTGTCGCAGGGCCTCAATCCCGGTATCGCCAAAAGACGCCACTATGATGCCGTCGAATTCTGTGGGGCAGGAGAGCACCGTCTTGATCAAGGCTTTTTCGGCCAGTTGGGCATCCCTTGCGTCGACAATCAACGCCGGTGCGCCATCCGCCTGGGTCACCACAATCTGGTCTTCTGGCAACGCAGCCTGTAGGGCAGCTGCGCTGATGTGTCGTGTCACGCCAGGCGAGGAGTTGGGATTGATAACCAGAAGTCGCATAAACCTGCCCTGTGCGTTTAGAGAATGACCGAAGGTAACCACAGCGATAGCGCCGGGAAGATATTGATCAGCGCCAGCACCACCAGCATGGCGAGGAGGAACCAGACCAGCGAGGGAATAATTTTCCCGATGCTGATGCGCGCAATTGAGCAGGTCACCAGCACCACGGATGCGACAGGCGGCGTTTGCTGCCCAATCCCCAGGTTGATGGTGACAATCAGGCCAAAATGTACGCGGTCGATGCCTAACTGATCCGCCAGTGGCAGAAAGATGGGAACCAGCATCAGAATAGCTGGAGTGCCGTGCACGATGGTCCCCGCAAGCAGGAAAAACACATTGATCGCCAGCAATACGACCCAGTAGTTGTCGGAGATGCCCAGAATGCCCTCGGCGATATCCTGAGGAATGCCCTTGTTGGTGAGATACCAGCCCAGCAGGGTGGAAGTGGCAACAATAAACATCAGCATCGCGCTGCGTTTGCCAGCGATACGCAAGGTATCGAGCAGGGCGCGAAACGTCAGCGAACGATAGTAGAGTGTTGCCAGGATGATCGCCCAGAGCGCCGCCACGGCACCTGCTTCGGTGGGCGTGAAAATGCCGCCTAGAATACCGCCCAGAATCAGGATAGGCAGGGTGATCGGGATAATCGCTTCGCGGCCGGTATCAATCACTTTGCTGAACGCGAACTTTCCCTCGATGGGGTAGCCCTGGCGCACTGAAATCAGGTAAGCGGTGAACATCAGCGCAAAACACACCACAAAACCAGGCAGTATCCCTGCTGCAAACAGCTCGGCAATGGACGTGCTCGAGACGTAGGCATAGAGAATCAGGTTAAGGCTGGGGGGAACGATGATCGCCATGGTGGCCGAGGTCGCCGTGACGGCGGCAGCAAAAGCGACGGAATAGCCGCGCTTTTTCATCTGCGGAATCATTACCGACCCTATGGCGGCCGCATCTGAGGTGGCAGTGCCGGAGATCTCAGAGAAGAACAGCGAGGTCAGGATGTTGACGTGTGCCAGACCACCGCGAATGTGCCCCACCAGGGAGCCGGCGAAGTTTATCAGGCGTTCGGCAAGGCGCCCCTGATTCATTACTTCTCCGGCAACCATGAATAATAGCGCCGCCACCAGCAGGTAATTATTGGCTCCGCCGAAAGGTACCATGCCCATGATCTGGGGCATCACGTTGGGGTCGAGAAGTATCATGACCATGGCAGTGACGCCAAGCACGAAAGCAATGGGCATGCCGGTGAGCAGGAAAAACACCAGCATCGTCAGGATGAGATAACCAGGATCCAATGACATCAGTCGGTCTCCGGATAGAGTTCACTGGGAGCGATTTTGCCGGACACCAGCCCGAACAGTCGTACGCCACAGATAATCGCGATCAGGCCACAGCCGATTGGCATCGCCCAGCGGAACAGCGCCATGGGAAGGTCAATGGAGATCAAGGAGCGGCCGTGGAACCCCAGGCTGGCTTGCATGCCGTAGTAGGCGACAACCAGGGCAAAGCACAGCATCAAGGCATGGTTGACGCACAGCAGTATCCGCTGCACGGCTAACGGCAATAGCCTCAGCAGGCTGTCAAAGCCAAGGTGTTCGTTGATCTTCGTCAGGTAGGCAGCGCCGATGAAGGTGAGAACTGCCAGCAGGTTGGCTGGCAGCTCTTCCCCCCATGACACCGAGTCGTTCAGGACAAAACGTGAGAATACCGCATAGTTAAGGAGTATCAGAAGCAGGCCCGCCAGCAGGATCACCATGCTGTCCAGCAGGCGCATAAAAATGCGTTCGATAGCCTGAATGGTCGTCGATGTCATGGGAGGCTCCTTTAGCGCTGGCTCATGGCGTCAAGCGTTGCATCGATCATGTCCTGACCAATGGCCTCGACGAACACCGGATCTTCATACAGCGCCGCAGCGGCTTCCTGAAACGCCGCGAAATCAATCTGGCTTATCTCCAGGCTGCCTTCCAGCTCGGTGAGAACGGCCGCATCGGTTTCTTCGCCCCAGTTCAGTGACCATGGCGCCATTTCCTGCGCCACCTGCTCCAGTATCTCGATATCCCCGTCATCAAGGGTGTTCAGGAAGGGTTCGCCGAACAGCAGGAAAGTGGGCAGATAGATATGGTTAGAGACCGACAGATAATCCTGCACTTCGTCGAGGCGCGCTGTCTGAACGACATGGGCCGGGTTCTCCTGGCCATCGATGACCCCCTGGTCCAGGGCTGAGTAGACTTCGCTAAAGGCGAGCGGTGTAGCATTAGCGCCCAGGTGATTGAACATGGTTACCCGCTGGCGGTTATTGGGCGTGCGGATGCGCAGGCCGTCCAGGTCTTCGGGTACGACGACCGGTCTGACGTTGTTGGTGATGTTGCGAAAACCGTTGTCCCACATAGCCAGCAGGCGCATGCCCGTGCCTTCAAAACCCTCGCGCAGCATGTCGCCTGCGTCGCTATCGACAAAGTAAGCAACGTCGTCGCGGTTCTCGAACAGGTAGGGAAGGTCAAAGATGCCCGCTCTGGCATTGAACTGCGACGTGGCTGAGGCGGCCAGGGAGGCATGATGCGTGCCCATCCCTAAACCCTGCAGCACGTCGTCTTCACCGCCGAGGGTGCCTCCCATGAACAGCCGGACGTTAAAGCGTCCAGGTGCTTCTTCTTCCAGGCGCTCGCTGAATTCTTCCAGAAAGGTATGAGCAAAGGAGCCGGTCGCGAGTGTGCTGTTAATCTGGATCTCGATGGGGTTGGCGAAGGCCGTTGGAGCCGCTGTCAACATGGCCAGGGAAGTAGCGCTGGCCAGATGGGTCAATCTGAAAGCAGGCAAAGACAGGTTAATCTTCATGGTGAAACCTCTGGTGTTGTCAAAGTGAAAAACGTAAAGACACACCGTAAGGAATCCAATTTTCATGCCATAATCATAAAAAAATATTTTTTCATGAAGCTTTACAGTTGATTATCTTGAGCCCTCGCGCTGACTGAGCGGTCTAGGGCGGCAAGGCAGGTCTCAAACTTGCACAAGGAGTGTGCGTTTTCACGCCGATTTGCACTGGCATGGAGCCTGTGGGCCCTTCCTGACGGCCTTAATTGCGATAAAGCCTCAACCGGCCCACATTTACTGCAGTTCGTTCAGGGCCTCGTGAATGGTTTCAATCTCGCTCATCCGGTGTCGTCCGTTGGGGCCGGAAAGCTCAAGCACCCGTGTGGCGATATAGTGACTGAGCGATAGCACCGCTACGTGGTTGAACAGCGGGCCGGGAGCGCTCGTGCGGCAGTGAAAGTGCCAGGTAAAGTGCGGATTGCGCGGCGTGTTTTCATCCGTTATGTAAAGTACGCGCGCACCGCTTTGCGCCAGCTGCTCGGCCACGCCATCCAGCTGGGCAGCGCGGCGTTTCATACCATAGAGCACCACGCAATCCTGGGGAGTGACGCTGACCAGGCTCTCAGCCAGGGTTTCTGCAGTTTTGGGTAATAGGGCGGTATGTTCGATTACCTGAAGGATCTGCCAGTTAAGGTACTCGGCAAAGGCGTGACTGCTGCGAAAGCCGATAATCCACACGCGGCGTGCTGCCAGCATGGCATTTGCCACTTCATCAATCTCTGCCTGGGAAACACCTGCCCCAAGCTGCTGCAGGTTGGTGATAGCGTGGCCGATATGCTGCAGAAAATGATTGTCATCCGAGCCCGCCTGTTTGCCTTCCACCAGCAGCAGAGCAGACCCTTCTTCCCGGTTGGCCCGCACGTGCTGTCGGGCTTCCTCGTAGGATCGGTACCCCAGCTTTTTGATGAAACGGGTGACAGAGGCGTTTGAAACATTGGCGAGACGTGCCAGTTCCGACGCATTATAGCTGGCCAGCTCACCTGGAAAATCGAGAATGAAATCGGCGAGGCGACGTTCTGCCGGGTGCAAAGTGGGTAGGGCTGATCTGATACGCGTGACAAATGAAGCTTTCTTGCTGGTCATGATAAGAGGCATCCTCAACGTTAGCCTCAGTGGGCTCAAGGGTTCATCATCATCATAAACATACGACACATCAAGCGCGCACATGCTGCGAAGCGCTCTTGTGTTCTTTTCAGGTGGCAGGCCACCGGGCAAGCGTGACATCCAGGTAAGGGCGGGTCAGACTATGCTGCAGGGGAAGGGCTTATCACGCTTAAGGAGCCATACCATGAAGCTTGCCAAACCGCACCGAACGCCGTCAGCGATGGATAATACCCGGAGAGCTGGTCGATTCAGCCAGTTTGCCCGTTTAACCGGATTGAGTCTTGCGGCGGCGCTGCTGTCAGGCTGTGGCGTGATTCATCAGGCCAGCCAGGGTGAAACGGCGCTGGAAACCCAGGGGCTGAATGCGCCGGTGACCTTTACCCGCCTGCCTGCTCAGCGCTATTCCCCGGAGGATTGGCCGCAGCCGCTCAACGCCGATGTCTACCTGCCCGAGGCTAACGGCGAGCTTCGCCCGGCGGCACTGGTGGTCCACGGCGGCGGCTGGCGCAACCGCGGGCCTGAGGATATGACCGATATCGCCGAGCAGCTGGCGGCCCAGGGTTATGTCACCGTCAATATCGAGCACCGCTTTGCGCCTGACTACCGCTTCCCGGCCCAGGTGCATGACCTGCAGCAGGCCATGCGCTGGCTGCATGACAATGCCGATGACTGGCAGTTGGATACCGACAGGATTGTCGGCGTAGGCTTTTCGTCCGGCGCGCATCTGGTCAGCCTGCTGGCCCTGGCCGGTGCTGAAGGCCCCTTGGCGGAGCCTTATGGCGGCGAGCACGCGCGCCTGGCAGCGGTGATGGCGGGCGGTGTGCCTAGTGACCTGCTCAAGTTCGATGATGGCCGCCTGGTGGTGCAGTTTATCGGCGGCACCCGGGCGGAAAAGCCTGAGGCCTATGCGCTGGCGTCGCCGGCGCGCCAGATCAGTGACAATGCGCCGCCTTTCTTTATCTACCACGGCCGACTGGATCAGCTGGTGCCGGTGGATCACGCCACGGATTTCTATGCCCAGCTCAAAGCAGAGGGCGTTGAAAGCGAACTTTACCTGCTGCGCGGGCGCGGCCACATCACCAGCTTTGTTCTGGAAGGGCAAGCGATCGAAGCGGGTATCGCCTTTCTTAATCAGCAGGTAAACCCACGTTGAGGGGCGTTATCCCATTGGCTGGTACTTGTAGCCCACGCCGTAGACGGAGCGGATGATTTCCTTTTCGGGCAGTGCATCGGCAATCTTGCGACGCAGCTTCTTGATATGGCTGTCGACGGTACGCTCGGAGACAATGCGGTTATCGCGGTACATATGATCCATCAGCTGCTCGCGGGTAAAGATACGCCCGGGCGCGTCCATCATCACCCGCAACAGCTGGAACTCGACCGCAGTGAGGCCCAGATCCTCGCCAGCGGCAAAGGCCTGCCAGCCGTCTTCGTCAAGTGTCAGCAGGGCGGCGTTGGATGAAACGTCTGCCTCGCTGGGCTGGCCGCGTCTTAACACGGCTTTTACCCGCGCCACCACTTCACGGGGGCTGAACGGCTTGCAGATATAGTCATCGGCGCCCAGCTCCAGGCCCAGCAGACGGTCGACCTCTTCCACCCGGGCGGTCACCATGATGATGGCGACCCCAGGGTGGTGCTGGCGAATCTCGCGGCACAGCGTCAGGCCGTCCTTGCCGGGCAGCATCAGATCCAGCAGGACAAGCGCCGGGGTGTTGTTGGCCAGCCAGGGCATAACGTCGTTGCCGTTTTCCAGCGCCTGGGTGGTGAATCCATCGGCCTGCAGGTAATCGGCCATCAGGCGGGCGATCTTGGGTTCATCCTCGACAATCAGCAAGCGGTGGTCATCCGCCATAGGTCTCTCCTTGAAGGCCATCAATCAGTTGGTAAAAGTGCCAGGGTCAAGGTCCAGCGCAAGCCGCCCAGCGGTGAGGCGCTGGCCTGCAGGTGTCCACCATGGGCGTGCACCAGGGCATTGGCAATTGAAAGGCCCAGGCCACTGCCGCCGCTGGCGCGATTGCGCGAGCCTTCCACCCGGTAGAGGCGCTCGGTCAAACGGGCCAGCTCACTTTCAGGCACGCCGGGAGCGCTGTCTTCCCATACCAGCACAGCATGCTGGCCGTCACGGCGTAACGTCACGCGCAGGATGCCGGGCACCTGGGTATAGGCGCAGCTGTTATCCAGCAGGTTGCTCCATAGCTGGCGCAGGCGTTGGGCATCGCCGTGCACCTCAATATCAGGTTCGATCCGGCTTTCCAGGGTCAGGCCTGTGTCTTCCAGCCAGTGGCAGGCGTCGTCCAGACGGTGTTGCAGGTGGTCGCTGAGATTGAGCGGCGCCAGCTGGATCTCGAGAGCACCGGCGTCGCTTTGCGAGAGTAGCCGCAGGTCGGTCACCAGGCGTTCCAGCTGAGCGACCTCCTGGCCCAGAGATACGAGATTTTCCTGGGTCAGCGGGCGAATGCCATCCTGCATGGCTTCGATCTCACCTCTTAACACGGCCAGCGGAGTGCGCAGTTCGTGGGCGGTATCCGAGACCCAGCGGGCGCGAGCTTGGCGATTGGCCTCCAGGGTCGCAGCCAGCACGTTGAAGTCCCGGGCCAGACGTGAAAGCTCATCGCGCCCGCGCTCTTCCAGGCGGGTATGGTAATCCCCCTGGGTAAGGCGCTGGGTGGCGCTTGCCAGGACCCGGGCGCGGCGCCCCAGCCACCAGGCAAGCCCACCCGCCAGCAGCAGGGAAGCAAGGCCCAGAGAGGCCACAATAATCACCAGATTACGCTGCTGGCGCTCCAGAAAGCGGCTCTCCATGCGCTCCATGACCTGCCGCGGTGGACGGTAACCCAGGGTGCCAATGGTTTGGCCCTCCACCTCAAGCCGCAGCCAGTGCCAGGCATCCGGCCCGCTTGCCCGGCGGTTATCGGCCTGAATCACGAAGTCGCCATCCGGGTCGCGGAGTACAAAGTCGCGGGCTTCCCCCAGCAAGGAAGGCCGCTCACGGTAGGATTTGCCCAGCGCATGGCGCACCACCGCAGGCCAGCGGTCGGGTTCGTCGGCCAGCCACGCCCAACCCTGATGATATTGCCAACGAGTCTGCAGCCCTTCGGCCAGCACCTGGGCGCGGCGTTCCTGGGCCTGATTCAGGTACTCGAAAAAACCGCGATCAATGCTGTGGGAAACTGCCATGAAGACCCCGGCGGAAATCGCCACGTTAACGCTGAGAATGATCACAAACAGTTTGATTCCCAGCCGCGAGGTCTGGCGCAGTGCGGCAAAAAGCTTCATGGCCTGGCCTCCGCCGTGTTCGTCTGGCGGGTAAAGCGCTCGCGCAGATTCTCAAGGCCCAGGTAAAGGCAGGGCACCAGCACCAGCAGAATCAGGGTGGCGAACAGCATGCCAAAGCCCAGCGAAATAGCCATGGGAATCATGAAGCGCGCCTGACGGGAGGTCTCCAGCATCATGGGAGCCAGCCCCAGGAAGGTGGTCAAGGTGGTCATCATGATCGGCCGCAGGCGGCGGGTTGCGGCGGCAACAATCGCCTCGCGGGCAGCCATGCCTTCGCGGCGCTTGCGGTTGGCGTAGTCAATCAGTACCAGGGCATCGTTGATCACCACGCCAGAGAGCGCCAGCATGCCCAGCAGGCTGATAATCGACAGGCCAAAGCCCAGAATCACATGCCCGCCCATGGCCCCGACGATGCCGAACGGAATCGCCGCCAGCACCAGCAGCGGCTGGGTATAACTGCGAAACGGAATGGCCATGAGAGAATAGAGCGCGCCCAGCATCAGCCACATGGCGGTACGTAATGTGGCCAGATTATCGGCGGTGTCCTGCTGGCGGCCACCCAGGCCGACTTCCAGGCTGCTGAACTGCGCCTGAAGGTCGGGGAAGACCTCCTCGCGCAGGGTCGCCAGCACCTGATTGATCGCCACATCGCCCTCGCTGTCTGCCGTCACGGTAATGATCCGACGGCCGTCAATGCGTTGAATACTGCTGGACGCCTGGCTCAGGGTGAACTCTGCGACCCGGGACAGCGGCACGCTCAGCCCCTCCGGGGTCTGGATCGGCAGCCGATAAAGCGCATCGAGGCTGTCGCGGGCGTCAGGGGGCAGGCGTACCTCAATGCTGACCTCGCTGCGGCCGCTGAACTGCTCGATGGCCGTGGCGCCCTGCAAGGGGCCGCGCAGGGCGCTCGCCAGCTCACTGCCGGTCAGGCCCAGCGCCCGGCCCTCGCTGGAAAGGCGCATTTCAAGCTGGGGTTTGCCATCGCCCAGGCCGCTGTCGACATCAATCAGGCCAAAGTTTGCCAGCTCAACCGCCAGCCGTTCGGCGGCGCTTTCCAGCACCTGGGTATCCGGGTGGGAAAGCCGCAGGCTAAGCGCCGCACCGCTTCCCGGGCCACCAACGTCTGATTCAAAACGCACCGACTGGGCGCCCACCAGATCACCGCTCAGCTCGCGCCAGGCCGGGGCGATACGTGAGGGCGGCCAGTCGTCGAGGCTTTCCGCGGCGATATCCAGGCGAATGCTCAAGCTTTCGCCATCCAGCTGGGTGCGTGAGCTGCTAAAACTCAGGCTGTCTTCGCGCTCGGCCAGGGTATCGGCGGCGTCGAGCAGTTGCTGGCTCAGGCTGCGGCTAAGGCTGATGGGGCTGCCAATCGGCAGAGTGACGCTGGCCTGCACCTGATCGGATTCGACTCTGGGCATCAGCGAAAAGCCCAGCCGCCCGCTCATTGCCCAGGCCAGGGTCAGCGCCAGGATGACCACCCCAATGGAAATCGTCAGCAGGCGCTGGTTCAGGGCGCGTTGCAGAAAGGGCTCGAAACGCTGGTAGGTGAAATGATGCAACCCGGCCTGCATCCGCTGGCGCAGTCGGTCCAGCCAGTTGGTCTTTGCTTTCTTGTTCGTCCGGCTATGGGCCAGATGGTTGGGCAGGATAAACAGCGCTTCTACCCAGGAAATGATGAAGACGGTGATGACCACCATGGGCACGGTGGCGAATATCAGCCCCAGGAAACCGGGCAGGAACAGCAACGGCAGAAAGGCGACGATATTGGACAGAATGGCAAAGGTCAGCGGCGTGGCAATCTCGCGTGCCCCAAGAACGGCCGCATCGCGCAGGGAATAGCCCTGCTCGCGGTAGCTGTAGATGTTTTCACCCACCATGATGGCGTCATCCACGACGATGCCGAGGGCGATAATAAAGGCGAACATGGAAATCATGTTCAGCGAGACGCCCATCCAGGGCAGAAACAGCAGGGCGCCCAGAAAGGCAATCGGAATGCCCAGGGTGACCCAGAAGGCCAGCCGGGCCTGCAGGAACAGTGCCATCAGCACCATCACCAGGGTCAGCCCTAGCCAGGCATTCTTGAGCAGCAGATCCAGACGGCCCTGATAGATCTCCGAGGTATCGCGGGAGACATCCAGGCCCACGTCCTCTGGCAGGTTGGCGCGCAGGCGTTGAAGCTCGCCCTGAACCGCACCGGAAAGCCCCGTCGGGGTCTGGTTGCCCACCTGATACACATTGACCGACAGCGCTGGCTCACCGTTATAGAAAACTTCGCGGTCTGTTTCGGCAAAGCCCGCCTGCACGCGGGCAATATCCCCCAGGCGCACCGGCGCGCCCTGAGTGCTGGTGATGACCGGTAAATCGGCAAACTCTTCGGCGCCGTTACGCCGCCCCTGGTAGCGCACCAGCCATTCGCCTTCCCGGGTGCTCAGCTGGCCGCTGGCCAGGTCCAGGGCTTCCTGGCCAATCAGGTTGGCCAGCGCCTGGTGGTCAATGCCGTAGCGCTGGATGGCTTCCTCATCCAGATGGATCTGGATTTCCCGGTCACGGTCGCCGGAAACCTCCACCCGGGAGATGCCTGCGGCCGCCAGCAGTTCAGCGCGCACGTTTTCGGCGGCGTCGTGCAGGGCGCCTAAGCCCACCTGGCCGTAAACCTGCAGGCTGAGCACGCTGCGCGACCCGCCCGAGAGGCTGATCCGTGGCGGATTGGCGGCCTCCGGCAGAATGGTGATGGCATCCACTGCCTGCTGGATATCCTGGTAGACGCGCATCACGTTGATACCTTCGGTCAGCTCGGCGCGCAGCCGGCCACTGCCTTCATTGGCGGTGGCGGTCAGTTCGTCAATGCCCTCGACATCGGCCAGCGCCGCTTCCACCGGCAGCAGGATGCTTTGCTCGATATCCTCAGGCGTGGCGCCCGGGTAGCTGATGCTGACATTGATAATCTCCATCTCGAAATCGGGAAACAGCTCCTTCTTGATGCTCAGCGAGGCCAACAGGCCGCCGGCAATCAGCAGAATCATCAAGAGGTTGGGGGCGACGCCATGGTCGACCATCCAGGCAAGCGGGCCACGGCGGTTCATGGTGCTGCCTCCTCGCCTGTTTCCTTATTCTCTTCTTTACCCGCTTCCTCACCCGTGCGCACGCGCTGACCTTCACGGGGGTTAACAAGCCCGGCCACCACTACCTGCTTGCCCGTTTCCAGGCCGCTGCTGACCAGCACCTCCCGTTCGCCACGGTGGGCCAGGGTGACCTGGCTTTGCTGCAGCTGGTTCTGATCATCCAGCCACCACACCAGGTTG
>JBNJGW010000027.1:0-31009 GCA_051748005.1 Pseudomonadota bacterium
GCGCCCGCCTTCGGCACCCTCCACCCAGACCATGTCGCCATCACGGATACCGTGATCATTGGCCAGCGCCGGGTTGATCTCGACAAACATTTCCTGCTGTAGCTCAGCAAGCCACGACATGGAGCGGGTCTCTTCCCCACCGCCTTCATATTCCACCAGGCGGCCCGAAGTCAGGATGATCGGGTAGCGGTCGCTGTTGTCATTTTCCTGAATGCTCTTGTAAAGAGTAGGCAGGCGATAATGCGAGGCCACGTCGTCCCAGGTCGGGTAATCCTCAACCAGATCGCGGCGGCTGGTATAAAGCGGCTCGCGGTGCTTGGGAATCGGATCCGGGAAAGTCCAGACATTACAGCGCGCCTTGGCATTACCAAAGGGCGCACAGCCATGGGCAATGGCAACCCGCTGAATGCCACCGGATAGGTCAGTTTTCCAGTTCTTGCCGTCGGCGGCGGTTTTTTCTGCTTCGGTCAGGTCATCCCACCAGCCAAGATCCTTGAGCATCTGGGCGGTGAACTCAGGGTAGCCGTCTTCGATATCAGAATTCGCACTGAAAGAGCCATCCGCGAGGAGATTGTCACCGTCACGTTCAACCCCGAAGCGGGCGCGGAAGGTCAGCCCGCCTTCAGCCACCGGCTTGCTGGTGTCGTAAAGAATCGGCGTACCGGGGTGGCCCATTTCGGCGGTGCCCCAGCAGGGCCACGGCAGGCCATAGTAATCACCATCTGCCGGGCCACCCTGGGCCTTGAGATCACGGAAGCTGAAGGTATGCCAGTTCTGCTGGTGTTCCTTCAGGCGCTCCGGGCTCTGGCCGGTATAGCCGACCGTCCACATGCCGGCGTTGAACTCGCGGGTAATGTCCTCGGTCACCGGGCGGTTGTTCTCGACGCGGATGTTCTTGAACAGTTCATTGGCAAAGCCGAGCTTCTGCGCCAGCAGGTACATGATTTCATGATCGGGCTTGGACTCGAACAGCGGCTCGATCACCTGATCGCGCCACTGGATGGAGCGGTTGGTCGCGGTCACACTGCCGGTGGTTTCAAACTGGGTAGCCGCCGGCAGCAGGTAAACGCCATCGGTGCGGTCGTGCATGACGCCTGCCACGGTCGGATAGGGGTCGACGATGACCATCATTTCCAGCTGTTTCATGGCCTGCTGCATTTCCGGCCCACGGGTCTGGGAGTTGACCGCGTGGCCCCAGTAGAACATAGCCTTCAGCTTGGAGCGCTGGGAGATGTTCTCATCCTCTTCCAGCACGCCGTCGATCCAGCGCGAGACGGTAATGCCGCTTGAATGCATCGGCTTGCCATCGGTGTACTCGGTCTGATCGAAGCGGCTCTGCAGCCACTCGTAGTCCAGGCCCCAGACGCCTGCCCAATGCCGCCAGGCGCCTTCCGCCAGGCCATAGTAGCCGGGCAGTGAGTGAGACATCAGCCCCAGGTCAGTGGCGCCCTGAACGTTATCGTGGCCGCGGAAGATATTGGTGCCGCCACCGGATTTACCCATGTTGCCCAGGGCCAGCTCCAGAATGCAGTAGGCGCGGGTATTGTTATTGCCCGTGGTGTGCTGGGTCCCGCCCATGCACCAGACAATGCAGCCCGGGCGGTTATCCGCCAGGCGCTTGGCCGTATCGAACATGACTTCTTCGGGGACGCCGGTAATCCGTTCCACTTCAGAGGGCGTGAAGTTGGCCACTTCAGCGCGGACTTCATCCATTGCGTAGACACGCTGATCAATGAACTCGCTGTCTTCCCAGCCGTTTTCAAAGATGTGCCACAGAAGGCCCCAGATAAAGGCCACATCTGAACCCGGGCGCAGGCGCACAAAGCTGTCTGCCTTGGCGGCTGTGCGGGTGAAGCGCGGGTCGACCACAATAATCTGGGCGTGACTGCGCTCCTTGGCCAGCAGAATATGCTGCATGGCCACCGGGTGGGCTTCGCTGGGGTTGGAGCCGATAAACATGATCGACTTGGAGTTCTGGATATCATTGAGCGAGTTGGTCATCGCTCCGTAACCCCAGGTATTGGCTACCCCTGCCACCGTCGTGGAGTGGCAGATACGCGCCTGGTGGTCAGTGTTATTGGTACCGGCCAGAGCCGCAAACTTGCGCATCAGGTAGGCCTGTTCATTATTGAACTTGGCCGAACCCAACCAGTAGATGCTGTCAGGGCTGTACTGTTCAGACAGCTCCAGCACCTTGCTGCCGATTTCTTCGATGGCATCTTCCCAGCTCAACCGCTGCCACTCGCCATCCACCAGCTTCATCGGATATTTCAGACGACGGCTGGAATGACCGTGCTGGCGCAGGGCTGCGCCCTTGGCACAGTGGGCGCCACGGTTGATGGGATGGTCAAAGGCAGGCTCCTGCTTGGTCCAGATACCTTCCTGAACTTCAGCGTAAACGCCACAACCCACTGAACAGTGGGAACAGACCGTGCGCTTGGTCTCAACGGGGGAATCCAGCACTGGGGTCTTGTCGGCAGACTCGGCGCGCTGCATCATCGGCGCGCCCATAAAGCCAGCAGCGGCAATACCGCCGGTCGCGGCACCGCTGCGCTTCAGGAACTGGCGGCGGCTGATACCCAGCCCGCTCGCCTTGGTGTTGGTTTTGCGAGTTAAACGCATGGCAGTTCTCCTGGCGGTGGCCGGTTAATCACGCAGGGTCGCGTAGAAGGCGCGAATATGCTCGGTTTCACGGTAGTTGAGCGAAGGTGCTTCACTGCGAGCAGGCGTTTCCTCAGCATTGGCCAGGGTCACATGACCGACTGCTGCTGCGGCACCGGCCGCCGCTGTACCTAAACCCACGGTTTTCATGAAACGGCGCCGCTCAGGGTTCTGGGCGCTGCCATCATTCGGGTTAACGGGACTTGATGTGGACATCGGGGCTCTCCTCTCTGCACGGATCAGGTGTTGTCGGCCACAGGAGAATACGTTCTGATGCAGCCGATGCCTGATATTTTTATATAGTCCGGTCTTACTCGGCGGGCGAGACGATCCGCACCGCCGACTGGCTTGCCGCTTCTTGCAGCCGAGCCGATTCGCTTTCCATAAAGGCGCGGCCCAGGTCACCCAGGGCCGCATAAAACGCACTGTCCACCCTGGCCAGATCACCCCAGCACTGGGGCGCCCAAGGGGCAAGGTGGTGAAAAAAGAAACTTGCCTGACGGGGCTTTGCCGCATCCGTGACCAGCATCGCCATCACTTCGCACAGCGCCGCCAGATGATCTTCCGGCTCCGGTGTATTCGTCGTTCGCTCAAAGCCCAGCGCCCTGAGATCCTGGCGCAGTTCCAGCAAGGCGGCTTCCATCAGCTCGCCCTGACGATACCAGGAAGCGTAAGGGGTAATATCACCTTGAATGACGCCGACCAGATGACGAAAGTGGGCGCGCTCAAGGGTATCGGGGCTGGCCGCCTGGGCGGCCTGCGACAGCGCCTGCCAGGCCAGGGTCAAGGGGGTGCCGTCAGCGTCGATTTCAAGCCCACTCAGCCAGTCAAGCAGCTCAGCATCCGGGGCCTGACGCACCAGTCCGGCGAGTAACCCATAGATATCGGCGCGCAGGGCTTCTTCCTCACTCAGTTCAACCGCCGGTTGAGGTGCCTCAGGGGCCATCTGTGATGTTGTGCTCATCGTGGTCATGCATTACACCTTCAATTGTGCATCAGGGTCGCGGGCCATGGTCTGCCAGACATCTTTCACCCGGCAGTCCTCGCACATCTCCAGGCGCGCCATGGCCTCACCCGCGAAATAGGGGTGATCCGCCAGTTTCTGCTTGATGGCTGCAACGGTGCTGACCGTGGCAAACGGCTTGCCGCAGTTGATACATTCAAACGCCGCCTCTTCATGGCAGACCTGGCGCGTTTCGCGCTCAGGGGCCGCCAGAAAACCGGGCATCAGGGTAATCGCCTGCTCGGGGCAGGCCTCAGCGCATAGCCCACACTGCACACAGTCGGCTTCCAGAAAGCTTAATGCGGGCCGGTCACCGCCCGCCTTGAGGGCCGGTGTCGGACAGCTGCTCACGCACGCCATACACAGGGTGCAGGCATCGCTATCTACCGCGATGGCACCATAAGGTGCGCCGGCAGGAACGGCCTGACGCTCAGGCATTGGCTCCCCCAGTTCAGCCAGGCGCGCCAGCACCTGATTGAAACGCGCGCGCTTTTGAGGTGCCGCCAGGGTCAGCGACTGCTCGGTGAGCGGCAGCCTCTTGGGTAGCGCATCACGCGCCGCGTGATCATCCGGTGAGAGGGCCTGAACGCGTTCACTCTCCAGCCCAAACGAAGCCAGTAGCGCGCGCGCCTGGACCAATTGGGCGTCCAGAAATGCGCTCAGCCGTTCCGGCATGTCAGGGTGGTACTGAACGCGAATTTCAGCGGCGCCTGCCGCCAGACCAGTCAGCCATTGATCGTGGCCTGCCGACCCCAGCTCTTCCAGCGGGATATCCAGCACATGGCCAGCGGTCTGGTCATCCGCCTGCTGCTCAGCTGCCAGGGTGTCGTGGGTCACAAAGCGCAGTACCGGATGGGTGCCACCTGCCTCACGATAGGCGCCAAGCCAGCTGCTCAGGGTTTCCTGCTGGCGGCGGGTTTCCGGCAGGCGAAACTCAATCGCCCCGGTGGGGCAGGCGCTGGTACAGCTGCCCACACCCTGGCACAGGAATGGGTCAATCTCGATACGCGACTCGATACGCCCCTGATGGCTGCTGATGGCATCCGCCGGGCAGACATCCAGGCAGCGGGTACAGCCGATGTTACCGCTGGAAGAGTGGGCACACAGATCAGAGTTGACCTGAAAATAGCGCGGTTTATCGAATTCCCCCGTCAGTGCGGCAAAATCGGCCAGCGTCTCCTGGCGACCCTGTTCGGCTTGCCAGTCGAGGAGCCTATACCCCGGCGGTGGAAGTTCGACTGCCATGCAGGGCGTCGGAGTCAGATCGAGAATCAGATCGAATGCCTCGCGCTGGATCAAGGCGCGCGCCAGATCCAGCGGCTCATCGCCCGCAATGCGAACACTGAAAGCGCCCAGATAGCCGCTGATCTGCAGCTGCTCAACCTGATGTCGGGTCAGGGCCTGAGCGGTCAATGCCTGGGTAGCCGCCAGCAGATCACTATCGCTATCCAGCGCGCCGCCTTGTGTCGCCGCGGTAAACAGCAGGGTGACAGAAGCCAGCCCCTGGCCTGCCGGGGTAATGGCATCTGTCATCAGTAAGCGGGCTGCCTGGCGGGCTTCGCGCTCACTGCCCATTACCAGGGCATGCCCTCGGCTATGATAGGTCACGTTGGCAGGCGTCAGGTTCACCGGCCAGGAGAAACGCTGGCGTACGGCCTCCTTGGCTTGACTATTACGCTGGTCGTCAACGGACGCCAGGGGGATTGGCTGATTCATGCGCTCTCACGGTCAGGTATTTTATTGTTGTTATTTTTAATAGTTTTGGATTTCAGTTGGCGTCTTGCTTTGTCACGTCTGTAAAAGACGCGTCTTAACATTGGCTTAAGTTTATGGCGAAACTGAGGCGTTTTCCAATCTCATTGGTGGCACACTTCAACGCAGCGATGACGCGGGTTAAGCCTGTTGGCCTTTATCGCCACTTGCATCACGGGCCTGCTGCCTTGACGGCGACACCTCCTGAGAGTCGGCAATTTCGCCTGACGCGGCATCTTTACCTTCTTCCGCTGCTTGATGACCCTCTTCTATCGGGTGCGTATCCGGCGCATCATCTGCGGGCGGTTCCTCCAGAGCGTCTTCAACCCTTTTAGACCATTGTCTAACCTTATCGGCCATATCAGCCGCCATGGGTTTCAGCTGCGCCTTGAAATCCTGATCGTAATCATTGAGCCCATCGCGAATATTATAATCACCGGTTGACCACAGCTGGCGAAGCGCCCTGCGTCGCAACGCACTACTGACCCCAGGGGACATAAAAGCACTGAAGTCGCTGCCGGCATCGAGGGTTTCCGGGTCGGGCAGGGTGTGGTCGAGACTGCCCGGTGCGGGGGGTACTTCTTCAGACACAGCCTCTTCTGGCAGCTTCTCAGCCCCCGGCGCCCCACTCTTGGGGGGTTCATCCTCCGCTAGTGCCGATGATAACGGTTCACCGGGAGACGCATCCTCTTCCAGCGCTGATCCATCATCAACCGGCAGGCCGCGTTTGGCCCGCGACCAGCGTTCAAAGCGGCTCATAGACTTGGCTCCTCATTATCTGTCTGACCCGTTTCTGGCATTTTTCCGGCCGGTTGCTCACCACTGCGGGAAGTAGGTAACTCACGCGCACGCCCGGCGCCCTTGCGTTTTTTCTTGCGCCCTTCAACAGGTGCCTCACCGTGACGCGCCAGATAACCCTCTATCCATACCTGAATGGCCATCGGCATGGGCGCTTCAAAGACCTGCTGTTCACCGTCCATCCAGCCCGCCGCCACTTCCTGGCTGGCACTGATGGCTTCCGGGGCAGGCACGTCACCGCTGAACCCGGCGCGCACAAACAGCTGCGGCGTGTCAGATCTCAGGTTGAAGCGATACGCCGCTCGCTCTGTCATCGTGAGCTGCAACCACACCACGTTCGGGCCCTGCTCACCTGGGGACAGCTGGCCCAGGCGCCATTGACGAATGCTGAATCTGCCGACTTTCTTGGATTCTTCTGTCAGCGTAACGCTGAGCGGGCGTTGATTATCATTCATGGTTCGGCATCTCTTGGCAGGTGATGTTCAAAGGGGCTGGACAAGTAAGCCTGCTCAGCGCCATCATCGTCAATAATGTTTAAGGCTGACAGTTTTACTCAACTATAAATAAAAAATAGTTCTGTACCTGAAGATAGTACTGCACCTGAAAATAGTACTGCACCAAAACCAACCTGTTTATTACGAGGAGCGGCGTATGCCTGATATCGCTTTGAGCCACGCCCGGCTTCCGGCTACTACCCTGACCCAGGTGGTGGATGCGTATGGCGATACCCGCGAGCAGGCAATTGCCGCTGAGCGCGCCCTGACGGTTTATCTGAACAAACGGGAGATTGTTACCCTGATGTCACTCGGCGATGACCCCGAAGCGCTGGTGGTGGGCTACCTGCGTAATCAGGGGCTGTTGCGCCGCGTCGGGGATCTGGTGGCGGTTCAGGTCGATTGGGACGTGGAAGCCGCCGTCGTGATTACCCGCCACGTGCCAGCAGACCTGGAAGAACGCCTGGGTACACGTACCGTAACCACCGGCTGCGGCCAGGGCACGGTATTTGGCAAGCTGCTGGATCAGACCGCGCTGACTGCCCTGCCTGACACTGCCCTCGCCCAGTCCACGCTTTATGCGCTGCTTAACAACCTGAACAGCTACAATGAAACCTACAAAAGCGCCGGCGCCGTGCACGGCTGCGCTCTTTGTCAGCAGGCTCAGGTACTCGATTTTGTCGAGGACGTGGGACGCCATAACGCCGTGGATACCCTGGCGGGCCGCCAATGGCTGCAGGAAGCCGAGAGTACCTCTGCCGATATCTTTTACACTACCGGGCGATTAACCTCGGAAATGGTGCTCAAGGTCGCCCAGATGGGTATCAGCATTCTGGTTTCCCGCTCCGGCGTAACCCAGAAAGGCGTTGAGTTGGCCGAGCGTTTTGGTGTCATGCTGGTTGCCCGCGCCAAGGGCAAGCAGTTCCAGGCCATTAATGCCGGCCAGCGTCTGACCCTGGATGCCATTCCGCCCCGCCCTCCCAGGGCGCGCAGTTCCCAACACGCCATGCAGCTTGAAAAACAACCTGAAAAAGACCGCCTGACCGCTCAGGAGCAGACGCCATGATTGCCACACAGGACCTTACCGCCATGATCCTCGCCGGTGGCGAAGGCCGCCGAATGGGTGGGCGCGACAAGGGCCTTGAAACCTTCAGCGCCCCTGGCTTGCCTGAGGCTCCGCTGATTCGCCACGTTGCCGAACGTTTTTACGGCCAGACCGCTGAGCTGCTGATCAATGCCAACCGCAACCTTGAGAGTTACCGCCAGCATGGCGACCGCGTGATCGAAGACGCTGAAGGCGGCTTTCAGGGGCCACTGATGGGCATCTACAGCGGCCTGCGCGCCGCGCAAACGCCCTGGCTGGTGATTGCCCCCTGCGATTCTCCGGCCCTGCCGATGGATCTGGTGGCGCGCATGGTCGCAGGGATTGGCTCGCAAGCCATTGGCGTGGCCGACGACGGTGAGCGTATGCACCCTGTGGTGGCGCTGATTCGCACTGATCTGGCGGATGATCTTCTTGATGCATTGCAGGCGGGCGAGCGCAAGATAGACCGCTGGTATGCCCGCCATCCCTGGTGCCGGATTGATATCAGCGACTGCCCGGAAGCCTTTGCCAACCTGAACACGCCAGAAGAAAAATCCCGACTGGAGGCCGCTCTGGGTTCTCGGTCATCGTTTCAGCAAGGTGCCGTATGAGTCACGCTACCCTTTCCGCGCCTGGCTCACTATCCTGCTTTGAGTTGGGCGAACAGATGCTCAGCGTTGAGCAGGCGCGCACGGCACTGGCCACCCTGATAGAAGCACCGCTGGGGCACGAAAGGCTTGCCTTGACGCAGGCTCATGGCCGCCGTTTGGCGGAAGCCATTCATGCTCCGATCAATGTGCCGCAGAACACCAATGCAGCCATGGACGGCATCGCCCTGGCCTGGCCCAGGCAAGCGACAAAAAAGGAATCAGCGCAGACCCGCTGGCCGCTGGCGGGCAGCGTCTTCGCCGGGGACCAGTTTGCCGGCCAGGTCGCGGCGGGGGCCTGTGTACGTATCACTACAGGCGCCCCTTTGCCTGCGGGTACTGATACCGTCATCATGCGTGAGCAGCTGCAGGAAAACGCCGATGATATTGTTGTGCTTCAGCCCGAGCGGGTACGCCACGGCCAGAATGTTCGCCAGGCTGGGGAAGATATTCAGCAGGGCGAGGTGGCCCTGCCCGCCGGTATCCGCCTGGATGCCGCCTCATTGGGGCTGACGGCATCACTGGGGATCGACAGCGTCAACGTCTGGCGGCGCCCGAAAGTAGCCGTGTTTTCGACCGGCAACGAAGTCACCGCCCCTGGCCAGCCGCTACCGCCTGCGGGGATTTATGATGCCAACCGCTTCACCCTGACGGGGCTGCTACAGCAGCAGGGCGCCGAGGTCATGGATCTGGGTATCCTGCCGGATGACCAGGCAAAGATTCAGGCAGCGCTCGAATATGCTGCTCAACACAGCGATCTGGTGCTGACCAGCGGTGGGGTTTCGGTCGGCCAGGCAGATTTCACTCGTGCCGCCCTTGAATCGCTTGGCCAGCTGGCCTTCTGGCGCGTGGCCATTCGCCCTGGTCGCCCGCTGGCGTGCGGGCTATTGACCGAAAGGCGTACCCCTCTGGTGGGATTGCCGGGCAACCCCGTGGCGGTTATGGTCACTTTTCTACAGTTTGTCGTACCGCTGCTCAAGCGCCTTGAAGGTCAGCCTGCCACACCGCCGGATTACCTATATGCCATTGCTGATGAAGCGCTGCCAAGCCGCAACGGGCGCACTGACTATTTACGCGGCATTTTTCACAGCACAGCGGAAGGCCGCTTGCACGTGCGCAGCACCGGTGCCCAGGGGTCTGGTATCCTGAGCTCCATGGTCGCTGCCAACTGCCTGATTGAACTGCCTGACAGCTGCACAGGTGTCGTCTCTGGCGATATTCTCAGGGTGCAGCCGCTGATGCCAATGGCAGGGGAGAAAACCGTATGACCGAACAACTGATTGATGACTTTGGCCGCCGGGTCAACTATGTACGCCTCTCGGTCACTGACCGCTGTGATTTTCGCTGCGTTTACTGCATGAGCGAGGAGATGACCTTTCTGCCGCGTGCCCAGGTACTGACCCTGGAAGAGATGGGCATGATTGCCCGCGCCTTTACCGAAATGGGCGTCGAGAAAATTCGCCTGACCGGCGGCGAGCCTCTGGTACGCCGCGGCATTGAGCAGCTGGTAGACGAAATCGGCAGCCTGCCCGGGTTGAACGACTTCACCATGACCACCAACGGCGCCAGCCTGCGCAAACATGCCAAGCGCCTGCACGATGGCGGCATGAAACGGTTGAACATCAGCCTTGATTCCCTCGACCCTGAACGCTTTAAGCAGCTCACCCGCACAGGAGATCTTGACAAGGTCATTGACGGCCTGCATGCCGCTCAGGAAGCCGGCTTTGAGCGCATCAAGCTCAATGCGGTGATCCTCAAGGGTCGCAATGACGACGAAGTGCTCGATCTGGTGGAGTTTGCCCGCCACGAAGGCGTGGATATCAGCTTTATCGAGGAAATGCCGCTGGGCGATGTTTCCGACCATAGCCGTGATGAAACCTACTGCTCAAGTGATGAGGTTCAGGCGTTGATTGAGCACCGCTACCCTCTGGTGCCCACCACGGAAACCACTGCCGGGCCCTCGCGCTATTTCAGAATGGCCGACAGTGCTTCACGGATTGGTTTTATCTCGCCTCACAGCCACAATTTCTGTTCCAGCTGCAATCGGGTGCGGGTCACGGTGGAAGGCCGGCTGCTGCTGTGCCTGGGTAACGAGCATTCAGTGGATCTGCGCGCCGTCCTGCGCCGCTACCCTGGTGATATGCCGGCACTGAAAGACGCTATTCGCAAGGCGTTACCACTGAAACCCGAACGGCACCATTTTACGACCGACGGCGACGTTCAGGTCGTGCGTTTCATGAACATGACAGGCGGCTAGACATGGCAATTCCGGTACATATCATCACGGGCTTTCTGGGCAGCGGCAAGACAACACTTATCCACAACCTGATTTCGAATAAGCCTGTGGATGAAACCTGGGCCATTCTGGTCAACGAGTTTGGCCAGATCGGCATCGATCAGACCATGTTCGAACAGCGTGATGACGTGGTGGTTAAAGGCCTGCCCGGCGGTTGCCTGTGCTGTCAGCTGGCTTTTGTGCTGCAGGCCGGGCTGGTTAACCTCCTGGCCCGTTCCAGGCCCGACCGGGTAATCATTGAGCCCTCCGGCCTGGGTCACCCGGCTGGCCTGATTGACCTTTTGCGCAGCGAAGCCTTTGAAGGCGCCCTGGAAATCCGCGATATCATCGCCACCCTGGACCCACGCCGCCTGGATGACCCTAAAGCTCGCGAGCATGAGACCTTCAAGGACCAGCTGGCCATGGCCGATGCGATTGCCATCACCCAGAGCGAACACAGCAGCGCCGATCAGCTGGCCCGCGCCCATAAACTTGCCAATCGCCAATGGCCGCCACGCAAATGGGTACAGGAAGCCGTGCACGGTGAATTGCCCATCAATCTACTGCTGGATAGCGGAACCCATCAGGCACCCGCGGCCAGCATCCCCAGCAGCCATCAGCCCAGTGCGTTACCGCCACAGCTGGAAGGCGGCTTTTTTGACCTGCCGCCTGCGCCAGGCAATCCACAACTGGAAACGGGTACCTCGCTGGGCTATACCAGCCTGGGATTACGCTGGCATCCGGCCGACTTGCTGGATCTTGACCTGTTCAGTGCGGCGTTGATCCAGCTGCCTGATGCAGCGCGGATCAAGGGCGTTCTGCATACGCCTGACGGCTGGAAACAGCTCAACCGGGCAGGCGGCGCTTTTCAGCTGGCTGCTACCGCCTGGCGACAGGATTCACGCCTGGAAATCATCCTGCCTGACGATGTTGCGCTGGATACACAAGCGTTTACTACTCAGCTCAAGGCGTGTTTGGTGGAGAGCCAAAGCACAACCGTCTGACCCTGTAAGCTGCTACATCAGCTTTTCAATCTCTGCTGCCGACATGGGGCGCCCGAACAGGTAGCCCTGATAATCCAGGCAGCCATGATCTGTCAGCCAGCTCCGCTGTGTTTCAGTTTCTACCCCTTCGGCAATGACGCTGAGACCAAGGCTTTTAGCCAACACTATGGTACTTCCCACAATGGCGGCATTGGCCCGGCTATCGAGCACCTCACGCACAAAGCTCTGGTCAATCTTGAGCTGATCCAGCGGCAGGTGCGCCAGGTAAGACAGTGATGAGTAGCCGGTGCCGAAGTCATCCAACGAGAAACGTACGCCCTGGTGTCGTAAATGCGACATCTTGCGCAGAGCATTATCGCTGACGTCCAGAAAAAGGGTTTCAGTCACTTCCAGTTTGAGTTTAGCAGCAGGCGCGCCTGTGCGACGCAGAATGGCCTTCACCTTGGGTACAAAGTTATCTTCCCGGAACTGCACAGGACTGATGTTCACTGCCATACTCAAGCCAGCCGTCTGCGGTTTTTCCTGCCATTCGGCCAGCTGCTGGCAAGCCGTTTCCAGTACCCAGTCGCCTACTTCATTAATCAGACGGGTACTTTCCAGCAGGGGAATAAACTCACCGGGCGAGATGATGCCCCGCTCCGGATGCTGCCAGCGCAGCAAAGCCTCAACGCCGGTGGGCATCCCATTGACATCTACCTGAGGCTGGTAGACCAGCTTCCACTGTTCATTGGCCAGCGCCAGACGCATATCATTTTCCAGACGTGCCCGGGAAATCAGCGCTGCCTGCATTTCCGGGTCAAAGAAACTCAGCGTATCGCGACCGGCCTCCTTGGCCTGGAAAAGTGCCATATCCGCCTGCTGAAGGCAGTTATCCACGCCATGGCCAGCACCTTCAACCAGGGTAATACCAATGCTGCCGGTGACCAGCACGGTATCGTCGTTAACCTCAATAGGACGGCGGATCGCAATCAACAGCTTGTTGGCAATGTTTTCTGCCAGTTGTGCCGTCTGCTCTCTATTATTACCCAGGCCTTCAATAAGTACCGCAAATTCATCGCCACCCAGGCGCGCCAGAGTATCGGTTTCACGCAGCACATCGGTCAGTTCAAGCGCCATGCTTTGAAGCAGTTTGTCACCTGCGTAGTGGCCGAGGGTATCGTTGACCTGCTTGAAATTATCCAGGTCAATGAACAGCAAGGCTCCCAGCCTGTTATGCCGTTCATGGGCCTTGAGCACCGCCTCCATCCGGTCAATGAACAGACGCCGATTGGCAAGGCCAGTCAGCGGGTCAAAAAACGCCAGCTGATGGATTTCCTGTTCGGCAGCCTTACGCTCGGTAATATCGCTCAGGGTAGCCACATAGTGGGTCAGGTTGCCCTGCCCGTCCTTGACGGCACTGATGGTCAGCCACTCGGGGAATATCTGGCCATTCTTGCGTCGATTCCAGATTTCTCCTTCCCAACTGCCTTTTTCCGCTACGCTGGACCACAACACCTTGTAGAAATCATCTCCGTGTCGGCCAGAGCTGAACATGCGCGGATTTTCTCCGAGCACTTCGTCCTCACGGTAGCCGGTAATTCGGGTAAAGGTGTCGTTGACCTTGATAATCCGTCCCCGGTTATCGGTAATCAGAATACCCAGGTGCGTCTTGAAGGCGGTGGCGGCTATGCGCAACTCTGCTTCATTGAGGCGTGCTTCAGTCACATCACGCACAGCGGCCAGCACACCGTTGAAATCGCCACCGGCATCCGCCAGCGGGCTCAGCACAGCATGAAAATGGCGGACGTCGTCGGCCACCGTCAGCGAGTATTCCAACTCTTCCACCTGCCGGTTATGCTGCACACGATAGAAAACACTGTTAAGTGCTTCGGTGACTTCAGTGGGCATGACATCACTGTAGTGCTGCCCCAACACGTCTTCTTTATCCTGTAGCAGTCGTCCTTCATTCAGCGCGTGGATATAGGTAAAGCAGCCACGCTGATCAAAAACGAAGATCATGTCCTGTATCGATTGCACTAACGCTTCGAGCCGCGCTTCGCGCATTTGCGCCTGAGCCTTTGCCTCTTCACGCTCCTCCACCCGATGTCGCAGCTGTTCGGCAAGATACAAGCGGCTGCAGTAATGGCGCACCACCCAGGCACCCAGCAGTGCAATCACGCTGGCAACCAGGGTTAGTATCCAAAACCGCTGTTTCCAGCCGGCCAGTAATCTCTCAATACTTTCCCCCACCACCACGCTGAATGGCAGCCCTTCAAGGCGCTCCATCCAGTAAAGACGTTCCTCACCGTCAACTGGCGAATGCAGGCGCATGGCACGCTGCCTATCATGACTTTCCAGAAAAGCGGCTGTTTCAGGGTTCTGGGTAGTTTCCATACCCAGCTCAAACATGGCGTCAGGCCGGCGAGCCAGTAAACGTCCCTGTGTATCCATGATCGCAATACTTTCTCCTGACTGTATATCAAGATGCTGCAGGGCTTGTGAAAACACCTGGGGATCCAGCTGCACCACAATGACGCCTGAAAAACTGTCAGTATCGTCGTCATACAGCGCGTGAGCATGGATAACCCGATAATCGCGATCAAAGGCTGACCAGAAAAGCGGGCTGATATAGGAAGTGTCCGCGCCTTCTTTCAAATAGCGAAAGAAAGGCATACGACGCACATCATAGCCGGGCGGATGCAACGAACTGGTCGTGGCTAGTACGCTGCCATTGCGGTTGATAACCGAGATCTCGCTGATTAGTGCCATACTCTCAGCCTTCGCCACGAGCAACTCTTCCATGAGAAGGCCGTCTCTCAGGGATATCTCCAGCGGCGGCGCCAGCAGCAGTTCAACGTCTTTTAATGCATGATCACTCAGCGCAAAGGTGGTGTGAACCCATTCAGCAATCATGCTGGCCCGAGTGGCGTTATGTTCATGGGCGTTGCGCACCTCCTGATGATACTGGTCGAACAGAAGCCCGGAGAGGATGACGACCATCAGGATCAGCGACACTACATATATTCCCAGAGCCCGTCGCCATAGACGTCGGCCAGGCAATGACAGGGAATAGGCAGAAGGGTCAGGCAGATGAGGCATATCAATCAGGCACCGGCTCAGAAAATTAATAAGCGTTAAACTACAGGATGCCTGATTGAAAGCCTATATACATTACATAGTTATATCCGCAACTTTTTGTATCACCCTACCAGGGCGTCAGCCATGGCAGGCGCTGGACTGACAGCCTCTGCATACACCGGATGCCGTAAACAGATAGCCGCCACCTGCTCGCGAACGGCAGTTTCAACACTGCCACTGTCCTCTTCTGTTGCCAGCGCATCGAGAATATCGCAGATCCAGCCTGCCAGTTCGGCACATTCCAGCGCGTTGAACCCACGCGTCGTCACAGCCGGCGTGCCAATTCGCAAGCCCGAGGTAACAAAGGGGCTTTGCGGGTCATTGGGCACCGAGTTCTTGTTGACCGTGATATGCGCCCGCCCCAGAGCGGCGTCAGCGTCCTTGCCGGTAATGCCCTGACGAATCAGCGATACCAGAAAGAGGTGGTCATCCGTGCCGCCAGAGACAACATCATAGCCACGCTCGATAAACACCTCGGCCATGGCCTGGGCGTTATCTATGACCTGCTGCTGGTAGCGCACAAATTCCTGGCTCATCGCTTCGCGAAAGGCCACCGCCTTGGCCGCAATCACATGCATCAATGGGCCGCCCTGCTGGCCGGGGAAAACAGCGCCATTGAGCTTTTTGTAGAGGCTTTCATCGTGGTGGGCAGAAAGAATGATACCGCCGCGTGGACCACGCAGGGTCTTGTGGGTCGTCGAGGTGACCACATGGGCATGGGGCAGCGGGCTGGGGTAAAGCCCTGCTGCTACCAGACCGGCCACATGGGCCATATCCACCAGCAGCCAGGCGCCAACTTCATCGGCGATATTGCGGAAACGCCGCCAGTCGACCACTCGGGAATAGGCGGAAAAGCCAGCAATGATCAGCTTGGGTTTATGCTCACGGGCCAGGCGCTCCATCTCGACATAATCAATTTCTCCCGTTTGCGTGTCCAGACCGTACTGGAGCGCATTGTAGTGCTTGCCGGAAAAATTGGGGGCCGCGCCATGGGTCAGATGGCCACCATGGGCCAGACTCATACCCAGGATGGTATCGCCAGGCGATACCAGCGCCATGAAGACGGCAGCATTGGCCTGGGCACCCGAATGTGGCTGCACATTGGCGTAATCTGCCTCGAACAGGTCACAGGCGCGCTTGATCGCCAGCGCCTCTACCTGATCGACGTGTTCGCAGCCGCCGTAGTAGCGCTTGCCCGGGTAGCCTTCAGCGTACTTGTTGGTCAGCTGGGAGCCCTGGGCTTCCATCACCGCCCGGCTGGCATAGTTTTCCGAAGCAATCAGCTCGATATGAATTTCCTGACGGCTGACTTCTTCAGCCATGGCCACCGCCAGTGACGCGTCATAATCCGCCAGTTTCTGATTGGACAATGTCATCCCCATCCCCTTTCCTGAAAGTTGTTGTATGCGCTGTATGTCTTGATAGCTGCCGATGGTAGCGCTGCCCCTCATGGCCAAGATGCCTGTTCGCGCCTTGCCAGGGCGTATTTACGACACGCCGCTAATAGCTGACGCAGGCCCTCCAGCGCTTTCGTGATTCCGGACGGGATGGTTCAGAACTCTATCACCACATTGCCGCGTGGCTTGCTACAGCAGGACAGAATCTCGCCTGCCGCCTCATCTTCTTCGGTGATGCCGCCGTTGTGCTCCATATCGACCTCACCCTCAAGCAGGGTCACCTTGCAGGTGCCACAGATACCCATACCGCAGGCCTTCGGAATATGCAGGCCTAGCTTGGCAGCGGCGTTATGCACGGTATCCCCCGGGTGAATGCGCACACTTTTACCGGTCAGGGCAAACTCAACGCCCAGCATATCGGTTACTTCAAGGTCTTCCGCTTCGCTTTCTGCCTGCTCTGCCAGTTCAAGCACATCCTCCTGAACCTGGGCAGGCGTCGCCCCGAAGGATTCATCGTGATAGCGGCTCATATCAAAGCCATTGCTGCGCAGCAATGACTTGACGGCGTTCATGTAAGGTTCAGGCCCACAGCAGAAAATTTCACGCTCCATGAAGTCAGGGGCCATCAATTCGAGCATGGGCTGATTGAGGAACCCTCTGAATCCTGACCAGGCTTCTCCCAGATCATCACCGCGTTCACACACGATATGCAGTCTGAAATCGGGTATCCGCGAAAAAATATGCTCAAGCTCGCGATGGAAAATGACGTCTTTCGGCGTACGTGCACTGTGCACAAACTCAATATCCACGGCGGCATTGGTATCAAAGAACCAGCGCGCCATCGACATCAGCGGTGTGATACCCACGCCGCCAGAAAGCAACAGCAGTTTGTCAGCAGGGTAATCGATCGCATTGAAGTTACCCACAGGGCCGTGGACCGCCAGCTCATCGTTCACCTGAAAGTTGTCGTGCAACCAGTTGGACACTCTGCCGCCAGGAATCCGTTTCACCGTTATCGAGAAGCTATAGGGGACAGAAGGTGAACTCGAGATGGTGTAGGAGCGCATCACCTGTTCACCGTTGATCTCCAGTTCAAGAGTAACGAACTGGCCGGGCTTGAAGAAAAACAGGATGGGCTGTTCGGCCATGAAACAGAAGGTACGCACATCCCAGGTTTCCTGAATGATCTTGACACAGCGGACCAGGTGGCGGCCGTTGGCCCAGGTCTGGGTGGTAACAGGGTTAAGAAAGTTCATTGTCATGGTGGGTCGCCTGAGATGCACCGAGTGATGGAATAGTCAATCAAGGCGGTTGCCTTGGTCGCGGGTCTATTCTGCTACCACCGATGACATTGCTACATGCCCATTAGCGACATCAGCATGCCTCTGCCAACCCTTGATAAGTGGGTTAATACTGGGATATGTCGCAGGTTTACCCATCTCTGTCGCTGACAAGCAAACGCTGTCAGCTCCTGCCACTTAAAGTTGGCTCAAATAAACGGCCAGCATCCGTTAACCCCATTGTTCCTATCTGTCTAACCCTCTGCCTGAAGGATATCCCCATGACAGCCCAGCCGATTACTCTGATCGATGATCCTCTTGCTGCTGCACGTCAATCCACCATCGACATGCTGCAATCACACCGGCACGGGTTCTCGCTGCCACAGCCGTTCTATAACGACGAGCGCCTGTTCGCTATCGATATGGAAGAGATATTTGGCCAGGAGTGGCTGTTTGTAGGCATGACCTGCGAAATCCCGACCAAGGGCAATTTCATCAGCCTGGACATCGGCGACAATCCGGTCATTGTGCTGCGCGGGGCTGAAGGCAGGGTAGCGGCGTTTCATAACGTCTGCCGGCATCGCGGTTCACGGCTTTGCATGAAAGAGAAAGGCAAGGTCGCCAAACTGGTCTGTCCTTACCATCAGTGGACCTATGAGCTGGACGGTCGCCTGCTGTTTGCCGGTAGCGATATGGGTGACGATTTTGACTTGGGTGAATATGGCCTGAAGCCTGTCCATGTCAGGACGGCCGGAGGTTTCATATTTGTCAGCCTCGCAGATGTGCCCCCAGCCTTCGAGGAATTTCCTGCCACCCTCGATCATTACCTGGCCCCTTATGATATGGACAACGCCAAGGTCGCAGTTGAATCCACCCTGATTGAAGAGACCAACTGGAAGCTGGTCATCGAGAACAACCGCGAGTGCTATCATTGCAGCGGGGCTCACCCTGAGCTGCTGAATTCCCTGATGGAGTTTGATGACACCGAGGACCCCAGGGCCACGCCGGCCTATAAGGCACTGGTCGCCAGAAAAGGGGCCGACTGGGACGCCCAGCAGGTCCCCTGGACAATGACCCGGGTGGGGCTTCAGAACCGTATGACGCGCACTCCCCTGCTGGATGGTGCCGTGTCGATGACGGCTGACGGCAGGCAGGCCTGCCGCAAACTGATGGGTCACCTGCAAAGCGCCGATATGGGGTCACTGCGTATTCTGCATCTGCCCAATTCCTGGAATCACTTCATGGGGGATCATGCGGTGGTCTTCCGGGTGATTCCGTTGGGGCCACAGAAAACCATGGTGACCACCAAGTGGCTGGTGCATAAGGATGCCATCGAGGGCATTGACTACGACCCACAGGCCATGCGCATGGTCTGGGATGCCACCAATGATCAGGATCGCAAACTTGCTGAAGAAAACCAGCGCGGCATCAACTCCAAGGCCTATCAGCCAGGGCCTTATTCGCCGACGTTTGAACGCGGCATCATTGATTTCCTCGACTGGTACAGCGAACGCCTGCTGAGCCATCTGGGGGCTCAATCTCCCCAGCTTTATGCGGTTGAATCCTGATCTTTTACCCGATCAGCGTCCATTGATATACAAAGGGGTGCCCTGACTGTGGGGCACCCCTTATTTGCATTCATGACGGATGTGGCGAAGGCGTTAGCGCTGCTTAAGCAGGTTCGCGCATATTCTCGCTTGCATCCGGCGATTCAGGGTTGAGGTCCGCTGGGTTATCACGCCCAGGATACCAGGGCACACGCCCTTCCAGCACCCCGGTCTTTTCAATGATTTCAGCGACGGCATGCTCCTGGCGATAGGCCATGATGTGAACGCCGCTGACACCGGGAATTTCACGGATTTCCTGCAACAGATCCATACATAGACGCTTGCCTTCCTCCTTCTGGTTATCAGCGCCTTCCAGACGCTTGATCACTGCATCCGGAATATGCACACCCGGTACATGCTCGCGAATCCAACGGGCACCGCGGGCCGAGGCCAGCGGCCCGATTCCCGGCAGAATGAAAATCCGCTCCGGCCCTTCCAGCAAGCCAAGGTCATTGATTTTGGCCATGTACTCACGCAAAAGCGGGACATCAAAACAGTACTGGGTCTGGATAAACTGGGCGCCCGCTGCTGCCTTCTTGGCCGTGCGATGAGGGCGCCAGTCACGCGGTGGCACAAATGGGTTGGCTGCCCCACCCAGAAACAGCCTGGGCGGGCTGGTCAGTTTACGGCCGCTCTGAAAGCGGCTCTCGTCGCGCATGGTACGGGCCATTTCCAGCAGCGACATGGAATCCAGGTCAAATACCGGCTTGGCCTGAGGGTGATCGCCTGCCTGCACGCCGTCGCCCGTCAGGCACAGCAGGTTGCAGGCACCCATCGCCGCCGCGCCGAGGATCTCGCCCTGAATGGCAATCCGGTTACGGTCACGGCAGGAAATCTGCAGGATGGTGGAATAGCCCACTCGGGTCAGCAGCGAGCACACGCCTACACTGGACATATGGCAATTTGCCCCAGAACCGTCAGTAGCATTGATGGCGTCCACATAGCCATCAAATATCGCTGCACGTTTGAGCACCTCGGCCGGATCGGCGGAATCCGGAGGGTCGAGTTCACTGGTGACCGCGAACTTGCCGGCTCGCAGCACCCGTTCCAGGCGGCCGGGAGAAGTGTGACCGGGCAGTATCGGCAGGGAATAGCCCGGCACGGGCTCATCGTCAAATTTCATCGGCGGGCTCCTTGGCTGTCAGGGTCGTGAATTTCCACCGCCTGGCGAACCTCACGCAACCAGGAAGAAGACCCCTTGATGCGATTATCCACCGGCAGCTGTACAGCGTGAATCCTGTCGCTGCCTTTCATCTGCTGGCTGCCCTCCCAGGCATCCACCCAGACACAGCGCATCCCGGGCTCAACCTCGCAGTTACCGTCTGCCCGTACGCCGCCGCAGGGGCCATTACGCAGGTTTTTAGGGCAATTCATCGGGCATGACATTCCGGTTGACGACAGCGCGCACTTGCCGCACATCTGACAGTCAAACAGAAAGCCCTTGACGTTTTTCTCGACAAACCTGACCGGCGCTTCAACACGTCCGTAGCCGATACGCTTCCACACCGGATGCAGTTTGATGATGACCGGCTCAAAGGTTTGGTAGACCGCCTCAAAAAAACGGGAGTGGCGCACCACCCAGCGTCTTACCTTGTACATGGCATTTCCCCTGACAGCGTCGCTGGAAGACAGCATCGCACACAAAAAGCTGATTATCAGTCTGAACGTCTTTCGCCACTAACAATACCCGTATTTCACACGGTATCCGCGACATCCGCCACTCCTTGCTGCGTTCACGGGCCTGTGATGACCGGCGACTCAGTGTGCCCCGGGGATAGGCAGGTTCGCAGAGGGCCTGATGCTGGCTGGAGTCGTGATTATCCAGATCGATCTCGCAGAGTAGTCCCCGTTCTACCATTCCACTTCTGCTTGTACGACTCATAAATGCCAGAGAACGCCATTCAGTGAAAAAATTGCATGTTTTAAAATATCTACAAGCTGCTGATTTTATTAATATTAAATTGACTTCTTATTTTTCGGCCGTCGTCGCTGTAACGACGTTGAAGGTCGTCTGCAGGAATGCGCAGCCGGGCAAGCAGAGTAGATTTTCAGGTCGACCAATCCGTCTCGACAATACCAAGACACAACGACAACAACAGGCAGTACCGACGAGGGCCGCTATGACTGCAATGACTCAGGGCAAGAACATCTACGTACTCAAGGCAAGCTGCCGCGGCGCCATCGGAACGGTTTCCCGCGTGAGCACCTACCTGGCACAGCGCAACTGCTATATTTCCGAGCTGGCGCAGTTTGATGAGATCTCCACTGGCAACTTCTTTTTGCGCTGCCTGTTTTCCACCACGCCGGGGATTACGCCCTCGCTGGAAGAAATGCGCGAGGAGTTCGGCAATGGCGTGGCTGATCGCGACAAGATGGAATGGCAGCTCCACGATACCCTGACGCCGCCCAAGGTGCTGATCATGGTCTCCAAGTTCGATCACTGCCTGGATGATCTGCTCTATCGCCAGCGCACCGGCGAGATCAATATGCAGATTCCCGCCATTGTTTCCAATCATCCCGACCTCAAACGCCTGGCTGACTGGTACGACATTCCCTATTACCACCTGCCGGTCACCCCGGAAACCAAGCAGGAGCAGGAACAGCGCCTGCTGGATCTCATTGACGAGACTGGCGCAGACCTGGTGGTACTGGCACGCTATATGCAGATTCTCTCGCCGGAGCTGTGCGAAAAACTCGCGGGCCGTGCCATCAATATCCACCACTCCTTTCTGCCGGGATTCAAGGGTGCCAAGCCCTACCACCAGGCATTCGAACGTGGTGTAAAGCTGATAGGTGCCACCGCCCACTATGTCACCACTGACCTGGACGAAGGGCCGATCATCGAGCAGGTGGTGGAACGCGTTGACCATGGCTACAGCCCTGCCCAGCTGGCTGCCGTGGGCCGCGATGCCGAAAACATGGCGCTTTCCCGTGCCGTCCGTTTCCACCTGGAACACCGCGTCTTTCCCAACGGCAACAAGACCGTGGTATTCCGGTAACCGCTGAGCTGCCAGGCCTGCGTTTGGAAAGAAGGTGGTTTGAACAGCATCAGGGGAGTGCACTATGCCCAATTTGACAGATGGCAAGGTGATAGACGGCAAGGCAATGGCCGCCAGGCTGAGAGAGGCCATAGGTGAGCAGGTAGCCTATCTGCAAACCCATCATCAGGTAACGCCAGGGTTGGCGGTCGTGCTGGTGGGTGAAGATCCTGCCAGCCAGGTATATGTTCGCAATAAGGCCCGGCATGCCGGCGAGGCAGGCATGCAGTCGTTTGAATACCGCCTGGATGCCAGCGTCTCCGAGCCGGCGCTACTGGCACTGATCGACCAGCTTAATCAGGACCCTGCGGTCAACGGGATTCTGGTACAGCTGCCCTTGCCTGCCCACATTGATGAAACCCGCGTTATCCAGGCCATCGTTCCTGCCAAGGACGTTGACGGTTTTCATCCTGTCAACGTGGGCCAGGTGGCCATTAACGGCCAGGGCCTGACGCCGTGCACGCCGCTGGGTTGCAAGCTGCTGCTTGAGCACCAGCTGGGCGATCTAAGTGGGCGTCACGCGGTTGTGCTCGGACGCTCCAACATCGTCGGCAAGCCCATGGCCAACCTGCTGCTGCAGGCGAATTGCACTGTTACCATCGCCCACTCGCGCACCCAGGATCTGCCGGCCATCTGCCGCCAGGCGGATATTCTGGTAGCGGCGGTAGGACGCCCCGGCATGGTCAAACGCGACTGGATCAAGCCAGGTGCCGTACTGATTGATGTGGGTATCAACCGTATTGAGGAAGATGGCAGAACCCGCCTGACCGGCGATATCGATTTTCAGTCAGTACAGGATCTTGCCAGCGCCATTACCCCGGTGCCCGGTGGCGTTGGACCCATGACCATTGCCTGCCTGCTGCTCAACACCCTGCAGGCCAGCTACCAGCAACTGGGCCTACCTTTCCCCGACGGCCTGACAGAAAGTGCCTGGCAAGCTCAGGAGACGCCCTGCTGAACCGCAACCACGCACGCTGGCAGGCCAGACCGCCAGCGTGGCACTGCTTTTTATGGTAGTGGCATCAAGGCTTGCCCAGGCCCAACACCGCCACCAAGTGGCGCTCAATCGCCTCAAGCACTTCCGGCAGCATCACATCCTTGTAGCGCAGCAGGTCCGTGACGGTCTCCGGCAGCGCGGTCAGCCCGCCTGCCTGATAGCGGCAGGCGGCGATTTCAGCCAGTTCAGCGGGGTTGGCGTCCACCGGCGGTACCAGCCCGATGCTGATCAGGCGCTGGCGGAAATCTTCGCCATCCACCAGCTCAGTAATCATCATGAGGTAACCTCCTCTTTTTCAACCGCAGCCAGGCGGCAGGCGGCGTACTTGAACTCGGGAATCTTGCCGTCCGGGTCCAGCGCCGGGTTGGTCAGCAGGTTGGCGGCCGCTTCGGCATAGGCAAAGGGAACGAAGACCATGCCGTCCGGCATGCCCGGGTCAACCCGCGCCGCCAGGGTGATGCTGCCCCGCCGAGTGGTGATGGTCAGGCGGTCTCCCGGTTCCAACTTCAGCCGCTGCATTTCATTGATCGACAGGCTGGCCACAGCTTCCGGTTCCAGCTCATCGAGCACCTTGGCACGCCGGGTCATCGAGCCAGTGTGCCAGTGTTCCAGCTGGCGGCCGGTGGTGAGCACCGTCGGGTAGCCGTCATCCACCGGTTCGTCCGGCGGAATGGGCCGGGTGGCAGCGAACTTGGCTTTACCGCCCGGACGAGGAAAGGCATCGCCAAACACCACATCCTGACCGGGCGAATCGTCACTCGGGCAGGGATAGGTCACCGACTGCTCGCTTTCCAAACGCTCCCAGCTGATATGATCCAGCGACGCCATGCCCTGCTTCATCTCCGCAAATACCTCACGCGGGTGCTGGTAGTGCCAGCCCAGGCCAAAGCGGTTGGCCAGCTGCTGGATTATCCACCAATCCGGGCGGGCGTCACCTGGCAGCGGCATGGCCGCACGCCCCAGCTGCACCTGGCGATTGGTGTTGGTCACGCTGCCGTCTTTCTCCGGCCAGGCCGAAGCGGGCAGAATCACGTCGGCGAACTGGGCGGTTTCGGTCACGAACAGATCCTGCACCACCAGATGCTCCAGCTTGCTGAGCGCCTCACGGGCATGGGTGAGATCAGGGTCAGACATGGCCGGGTTTTCACCCAGGATATACATGCCGCGAATCTGGCCGTCATGAATCGCATCCATGATCTCGACCACGGTCAGGCCGGGCTGATTATCCAGCGGCGTATTCCACAGCTCCTCAAAGGCCGAACGCAGCTGGTCGTCACCGACCGGCTGGTAGTCAGGCATCACCATGGGAATCATGCCCGCATCCGAGGCGCCCTGAACGTTGTTCTGACCGCGCAGCGGATGCAGGCCGGTGCCGGGCCGCCCGGTATGGCCGCAGGCCAGGGCCAGGGAGATCAGGCAGCGGGCGTTGTCGGTGCCGTGGGTATGTTGGGAAATCCCCATGCCCCAGAAAATCATGGCGCGCTCGGCCGTGGCATACAGGCGCGCCACCTCGCGGATGGTCTCGGCGTCTACGCCGCACTGGGCACTCATGGCTTCCGGGGTCATGTCGACCACATGGGCCTTGAGGGCCTCGAAGCCTTCCGTGTGTTCGGCAATATAGGCGGAATCGTAAAGGCCTTCGCTGACGATGACATTGAGGAGCGCATTGAACAGCGCCACGTCAGTGCCGGGTTTAAAGCGCACGCTGAGATGCGCGTAGGCATCCAGTGCCTGGCCGCGAGGGTCGATAATGATGAACCTGGTGCCACGCTTGGCCGCCTGCTTGAAAAAGGTAGCGGCCACCGGGTGGTTCACTGCCGGGTTACAACCGGTGAGAATCACCACATCGGCGTTGGCTGCCTGCATAAAGGACGCGGTAACCGCGCCGGAGCCCAGGCACTCCATGAGTGCCGCCACTGAGCTGGCGTGGCACAACCGGGTACAGTGATCGACATTATTGCTGCCAAAGCCGGTGCGGATCAGCTTCTGGAACAGCCAGGCTTCCTCGTTGGAGCATTTGGCGCTACCGAAACCCGCCAGCGCCTGTGGCCCCTGTTCCGCTTTCAGCGTGATCAGGCCGGTAGCGGCCATATCCAGCGCTTCTTCCCAGCTGGCCTCACGGAAGTGAGTCAGCGGCTGGGCGGGGTCGAAGTCCGGATCAAGCCTCTTGGCCACACCCTCACGGCGAATCAGCGGAGTGGTCAGGCGTGACGGATGGCGCGGGTAGTCAAACCCGAAGCGGCCTTTCACGCACAGGCGGTTATGGTTGGACGGCCCGTTGCGGCCTTCCACATAGACAATCTCGTCATTCTTGAGGTGATAGGTCAGCTGGCAGCCGACGCCGCAATAGGGGCAGACGGAGTCGACCTGTTTATCGGTCGCGGCACTGTCTCCCACGCCGTGTTCGTCAACCAGAGTGGATGGCATCAGGGCGCCCGTGGGGCAGGCCTGCACGCATTCGCCACAGGCCACACAGGTGCTATCCCCCATGGGGTCGTCGAAGTCGAAAACGATTTTCGAGGCGCTGCCACGATGGGCCAGGCCGATGACGTCGTTGACCTGCACTTCACGGCAGGCGCGTACGCACAGGTTGCATTCAATGCAGGCGTCGAGGTTGACCGCCATGGCGCTGTGCGAGCGGTCTTTGACGACGGCGCTTTCGCGCTCGGCCACATGGTGCACGGTGGGCGTAGCTCGCTCGCCGCGCTTGGGTAAGCGCTCACTTACCTCACCGACATCAATCGCCAGCTGATCGGCCATGGCCCAGAAGTGGCTGGAGCGGTCAGGGCTCTGCTCTCGGGGCGGCTGATCCACAGCAAGCATTTCCAGCACGCCTTCCCGGGCCACCCGCGAGCGCTCGGAGGTGGCACTATGCACCACCATGCCGGGTTTGGCCTCGCGCAGGCAGCTGGCGACCAGGGTGCGTTCGCCTTGCACCTCGACCATACAGGCGCGGCAGTTACCGTCGGCACGGTAACCATCGGCATCCTTGAAGCACAGGTGCGGAATGATTTCTCCGGCGCGCCTGGCCACCTGCCAGAGGGTGTCGCCGGGATAAGCTGTCACGTCTGCGCCATCCAGCGTGAGGGTAAAGGTCTCTTGGTTCATCAGGTTCTCCTTACCCCTTGATAATGACGTTCTGGGCGGCAAGCTCAGTGCGGAAATCGCGCAGCAGCCCCAGCACCGGGTTGGGGGCGGCTTGCCCCAGGCCGCAGATGGAAGCGTCCATCATCACCTGGGAAAGCCGCTCCAGGGTGTTAGCATCCCAGGTACTGCGTTCCAGCAGGGTGAGCATTTTCTCGGTACCCACGCGGCAGGGTGTGCACTGGCCGCAGGATTCATCAGCGAAAAAGCCCAGCAGGTTGGTGGCAACATCTTGCAGGCTATCCTGGTCGGATAGCACCACCACCGCTGCCGAGCCGATAAAGCAGCCGTGTTCGTGCAGGGTGTCAAAATCCAGCGGAATATCCGCTTTGCTGGCGGGCAGAATACCGCCGGACGCGCCTCCAGGCAGATACCCGGCCAGAGTGTGGCCAGCCTGCATGCCGCCGGCATATTCCTCGATCAGCTCATTCAAGGTAATCCCCGCCGGTGCCAGGTGAACCCCGGGAGTGTTCACACGGCCAGAGACAGAAAAGCTGCGTAGACCGCTGCGCCCGTGGCGGCCATGGCTGGCAAACCACTCAGCCCCCTGGGCATAAATGGCCGGAATCCAGTAGACGGTTTCGACATTATTGACCAGGGTCGGGCGGTCAAACAGACCGCGCTGGGCGACAAAGGGCGGGCGATGGCGGGGCTTGCCGGGTTTGCCTTCCAGCGATTCGATCATCGCTGACTCTTCCCCGCAGATATAGGCGCCTGCCCCACGACGCAGGATAATATAGCCCGGTGCGGCCAGACCGGCAGCTTCCAGCTCGGCAATCGCCTGATGCAACACATCAAGCAGTGCCGGATACTCATCGCGCAGGTAGATATACAGGGCGTCTGCCTTGATCGCCCAGGCGCTGATCAGGGCGCCTTCAAGAAACTGATGGGGGGCACGTTCCAGGTAATAACGGTCCTTGAAGGTACCCGGCTCGCCTTCGTCGGCATTGATGGCGCAGTAGCGCGGCCCGGCCTCAGCGCGCACGAAAAACCATTTCTTGAAGGTCGGGAAACCGGCGCCGCCAAGGCCACGCAGCTTGGCGCTTTCCAGGGTCTCCATCAGGCTTTCAACACTCACCTCTCCCGCCCGGCAGGCATTCAGCAGAGTGTAACCACCGGTAAGCCGATACGCGTCGAGGCGCGGCCAGTCGACCGGCTCGGGATGGGTGTGATCGGCGGCGATGGCCGCCTGAACGTTCTCAACACTGGCATGGCCCAGATGGTAATGGCCCACTTCCACCACAGGGGCAGTGTCACAGCGGCCCATGCAGGGGGCACGCAGCACCCGCACCTCGGCCGGGTCCGTGCCTGCCGCAAGCTCGCGGTGCAGCGCATCAGCACCGGCCAGCTGGCAGGATAGTGAATCGCATACCCGCAGCGTCAGCGCAGGCGGCGCAGCCTGGTCATCGTGGATAACATCAAAATGCGCATAGAAGGTGGCCGTTTCATACACCTCGGCCATGGGCAGGTTCATGTAGGCTGCCAGGGCGCGCAGATGGGTCAGCGGCAGGTGCCCGAGGGCATCCTGAATCACGTGCAGATGCTCGATCAACAGATCTCGCTGACGCCGCTGGGGCTGCTCGCGTTCATCACCGAGCAGCTGACGCAGGGCCTCCATGGCGTGCGGAGCCAGTGAGCGTCCGCGTGGCTTGCCGCGCAGGCGGCGCTTGGGGATCTCTGTGTGAACAGTCATGGCATCTCGGTCTTAATCCAGGGGTAAGTAATACAGAGGCCGCCTGGCCTCAGGCGGCCCATCAAAGCATCAGGCGGCAACGCTGCCGTGGGGGTCCATTACAAATTTCTTGGCCACACCACCATCAAAATCAGCATAACCGCGCGGTGCATCATCCAGGGAAATAAACTGGACGTTGACCGCCTTGGCGATCTGCACCTTATCAAACAGGATAGCCTGCATCAGCTGCCGATGGTATTTCATTACCGGGCATTGACCGGTATGGAAGGAGTGCGATTTGGCCCAGCCAAGCCCGAGTCGCATTGACAGATTACCCAGCCTGGCTTCACTGGTGGAGGCGCCCGGATCCTCGGTGACGTAAAGGCCAGGAATCCCAATCTGGCCGCCAGCACGGGTGACGTCCATACAGGCATTGAGCACAGTGGCAGGCTGTTCATGGGCATGATTGTGGCCGTGACAGCGGGCCTCGAAGCCGACTGCGTCGACGGCACTGTCAACTTCACGCTCACCCAGGATGGGCTCGAGCATATCGGCCATCGGGGTATCCTGGCGCAGGTCCAGGGTCTCGCAGCCAAACTTGCGAGCCTGCTCAAGACGCTCGGTGTTCATGTCACCCACAATCACGCACGCTGCGCCCAGCAGCTGTGCCGATACCGCAGCGGCCAGGCCCACCGGACCGGCGCCGGCAATGTAGACAGTACTGCCAGGGCCGACGCCTGCGGTATAGCAGCCATGGAAGCCGGTCGGGAAGATATCTGACAGCAGCGTCAGGTCGCCGATTTTTTCCATCGCCTGCTCTCGATCCGGGAACTTGAGCAGGTTGAAGTCCGCGTAGGGCACCATGACGTATTCCGTCTGACCGCCAACCCAGCCGCCCATGTCGACATAGCCATAGGCAGCGCCCGGACGGGCGGGGTTGACGTTAAGACAGATGCCTGTCTGGCCTTCCTTACAGTTACGGCAGCGCCCGCAGGCAATGTTGAACGGCACCGAGACGATGTCACCCACGCTCAGAAACTCCACGTCGCGACCACACTCGATCACCTCACCGGTGATCTCGTGGCCCAGCACCAGGCCTTCAGGCGCCGTGGTACGGCCACGTACCATGTGTTGGTCGCTGCCGCAGATATTGGTGGTGATGACCTTCAGGATGACACCGTGCTCGCACTTGCGCTTGCCAAGTGCCAACTCCGGGAACGGAATGCTTTCAACGGCCACCTTACCCGGCCCTTTATAGACGACACCGCGATTACCCTGATTCATGATGATTTCCTCTCTCATTGTTGTAGTTGTAATGATTGTTGTAGCTGTAATACTGGTAGCAATGGCGAAAACACTCGCCTTGCCCTTTCTGACAACTGCGACCGATTCAGGATCAGCGCAGCACACCTTCTTCATTGAGCAACTTGAGAATAGCGTCAGCACCCTGATCGGCACTCACCCCATCAAGCACCTGCCCCGAGCCGCCTTCGGCTTTTGCAGCGGCGGCCTTGAAACGCTCCCTTGCGGACGTGGCTTTGACGATCTTCAGCCGTTTAGGCCGTTTGCGCGCCGCTGAAAGCGACCACTGCGCCAGCTCTGTATCGGGCTCGGAGGCCAGCGCCTGAGCATCAAACTGTGCCCGCCGCGCGGGGCCAAAGGCACTCTGACGTGGTGCCGGCGCAGCACTGTCCACGCTCATGATGGCGGGCAGGCGTACCTGCAGGCGTTTGCGCTGCCCACGTGGCAGGGCCTGCAGCACGGTGGCCACCCCGTTTTCGATATGTTCAATAGCCGCCAGGTTGTTGACCACCGGCCAGCCCAGGCGCTCTGCCAGTGCGTAGGGCAACAGCCCTGAGCCTTCGCTGCATTCCGCCCGGCAACCGGTCAGCACCAGCTGCGGCTCACGCTGGGCCAGGTAATCACCCAGCACCGGAATGACGTCGGCGCCTTCTTCCTGCTCCAGCAGGGTCATCGACGGCAGACTGGCCATACCCGGATAGCTTCGCAGTGCGGTTTCACTGTCGGTACTACAGCTACCGGCGTGCACCAGTTCCAGCCGGGCATTGGCGTGTTGGGACTCAACCCCCAGGGCCAGCTCTACGCCACGGGCATCGTGATCAGCCCGGCGTGGGCGCCCGGTGAGCGGGTGACGGCCCAGTGAGACCAGTACACACATATCCAGCGCTTTATCAGGCTGCATCGCGCGCCCCTCCCTGTTGCTGGACCCTGGCCACCAGCGCGGCCAGAATCTGCGTACTGTCGCCAATCACGGCCAGATCGGCACGTTTGATCATGTCACAGCCGGCATCCATGTTGATGGCAATCACCTTGTCGCAGCTCTGAATACCCTGCAGGTGCTGAATCGCACCGGAAATACCCACTGCCAGATACACCCGTGCCGTCACCCAGGTACCACTGGCACCCACCTGGCGGTCACGCGCCATAAAGCCATCGTCGACGGCCACCCGTGATGCGCCTTCGGTGGCGCCCAGGGCGTTGGCTGCCTGATGAAAGCCCTCCCAATCCCTGACGCCGTTACCACCGGAAAGAATGAATTCCGCCTCAGCCAGGGCAATGCTGGCCGGGTCGACGGCCACCGCCCCCTGATCATTGATACGCGTGGCAAACGCCGACGGCGTGCCTTCCAGGGTCAGCGCCTCGGCAGCATGACGGCTCTGGTCAACCGGCTCTGCGCATTCCGCCAGCGCAAGCACTACCCTGGGCAGCGGACGCTGGATGTCCAGGCTGTCTGCCGCTCCCCGCGCCGTGCACCCCCAACCCAGCGGTGTTGAGTCGTCAGGCTCGATCCGCCACACCCCTGTGGCGGGCCTTTCCTGCAGACGCATGGCCAGGCGGCGGCCAAGATCTGCGCCACCCAGAGCAGAATCTGGCACCAGCCAATGGCGTGGGCCAAAGGTACGCTCTACGCTTTCCAGCAGAGGCAGCTGATGATCCGCGGCAAACTGGCCTGCCGGGGCTTCGGGCAGAGTAATCACCCTGTCAATACCTGCGTCACCCAGCTGCTGCTCCCTGTGT
>JBNJGW010000028.1:0-30287 GCA_051748005.1 Pseudomonadota bacterium
GAAATGGCCGACTGGGACAGGCCAATCAAGTCTCCAGCCCGTTCAAAGCCGCCGCACTCGACCACGCTCGCCAGTGCTTGCAATAGCTTGTAATCCAGCATGATGTGCCTCGCAAGGCTGTTATTAGAAAAATTAATGCAGCATTAGCATGATGATTTTTTAATATGAAAGCCAGCCGCTATGCTGCTGTCAACTTGAATCAATAGCACAGAAGCGAGGCGTACCATGTGGGAAAGTTACCTGACAGGGCTGTTCGTTTGCGGTGGCATCATCATGGCGATTGGTGCTCAGAATGCCTATGTGTTGGGGCTGGCCATCCGCCGTGAGCACCACTGGTGGTCGGCCGGTGTGTGTATCAGCGCGGATATCATGCTGCTGACGGCGGGCATGTTCGGTGTCAGCGCGGTATTGCTGACCATGCCCAGCGCCATGGAAGCCTTGCGCTGGGTCGGCGTGGTGTTCTTGAGCTATCTGGCGGCCATGGCCTTTATACGTACGGCCACAGGGCGCCAGGGCTTGAATGCCGAAGCGGAAAAAACTCGCAGCCTGGCTCAGGTGTTGTTGGCGACACTGGCGGTCACGGTGCTTAACCCTCAGGTTTATCTGGATACCCTGCTGCTGATCCCTGCCATTGGCGCTCAGCAAAGCAGTGCCTCCACCTTTGTGGCAGGGGCCGCAACCGCCTCGGTGGGCTGGTTCAGCCTATTGGCCTGGGGAGGCGCAAGGCTATCGCCTTGGCTGTCACGCCCCAAGGTGTGGCGTAGTATCGATGGCCTGATAGGCGCCATGATGGCGGCTGTCGCTATTCAACTGGCGCTGGGAAGTGCCCTACTGAACTGATCAAGGCGTCAGGACGCGTTCGAAGTAGGCCTTGGTAGTCGTGACGACGGTGTTGATATCGTCGTCGCTGATATCCCGGTGAGTGACCAGGCGGGTCGTATCCTGGCTGTAAAGGGGTTCGATCAGGATCGCGTGTTGTTTGAACCACGCGGTCAGGGCGTCCAGATGATCAGCGGGAAAGCGTACAAACAGCATATTGGTAGCCTTTGACGCTATTTCGACCTCAGGGAGTTCCGCCAATGCATCTGCCAGCGCGGCGGCTCGACGATGATCGTCGGCCAGTGAGTCAACATGATGCTCAAGCGCATGCAGGCAGGCAGCGGCTACCACCCCGGACTGGCGCATGCCACCGCCGACCACTTTACGCCAACGACGAGCACGCGCGATCAAGGCCTCAGAGCCTACCAGTGCCGAACCGATAGGTGCACCGAGACCCTTGGAAAAACACAGTGAAATGCTGTCAAAGGGTTGGCAGAGTTGCCGCAGGGGCGTCTGGGTAGCCACGGCAGCATTAAACAGGCGAGCGCCATCAAGGTGTGTCGCCAGGCCATGCCGGCGCGCCAGGGCCGTGGCCTCGTGGACGTAATCAGCAGAGAGGATTTTACCGCTGATGGTGTTCTCAAGTGCCAGCAAGCGTGTGCGGGCAAAATGAAAGTCGTCTTCTTTTACCGCTGCGCTGATCTTTTCCAGCGGCAGGCTGCCATCGGCAGCATTATCGATAGGTTGAGGCTGAATACTGCCCAGCACGGCGGCACCCCCGCCTTCCCAGCGGTATGTATGTGCGGACTGGCCAACAATGTATTCGTCTCCGCGCTCGCAGTGAGCCATCAGCGCCACCAGATTGCTTTGGGTGCCGGTAGGGAACAGCAGCGCCGCTTTCTTGCCTGCTTCTTGGGCAAGGCGCTGCTGAAAGGTATTAACGGTTGGATCATCACCCCATACATCGTCGCCCACTGGCGCATCCTGCATGGCAGCATACATAGCGGGTGTGGGTCGAGTAACGGTGTCACTACGCAGGTCAATCATTCTAGCTCCTGGTTATGTCCTGGCGTATGAAAACACGACTGGCAATAGTCGATGGGTAGCCATGTGAACACTGACTGAAAATGTACTTGAGAAATTCCTGCTTGAGAATCACTGGAACAGAAAAACTCTCCTGCAAGCATAAACTGAAACACCAGGCAGGTGCCTGGTGTGAAGCTTTCTGAAGCACACAAGCCATTATTCGTCGAAGTGACGCATCCAGGCATTGGTCAGCGCTGTTTGAAATTCAGCCTGACGTAACCAGGCGCGTAAAACTTCGGTATCGAACGTCGGGCAGCTGATCAGGGTTGTCATGAGGTAACTCCTTTAAGGGTGTCCTGACCAGTATAGACCTTATTTGTTGCAATGCAGCATGTCAGCTGTCTAATATTTTGCCGTAATAGAAAATGGCGACATAAAGACCATAAAAAACGCCCCCGAAGGGGCGTTCCTGTTACTGAAGTTTATCCAACAAGACTTTGAATGCCCTGCTGATCAGCCCGCCATTAATCAATCTGCGGCAGCAGTGATTCAATAGTGGACTTGGCATCGCCGTAGAACATGCGCGTGTTCTCCTTGAAGAACAGCGGATTCTCGATGCCCGAGTAGCCGGTGCCCTGGCCGCGCTTGCACACAAACACCTGCTTGGCGTTCCAGACTTCGAGAACCGGCATACCCGCAATCGGGCTGTTCGGGTCGTCCTGGGCGGCCGGGTTAACGATATCGTTGGAACCAATCACGATCACCACATCGGTAGAAGACAGGTCATCGTTGATTTCGTCCATTTCCAGCACGATATCGTAAGGCACCTTGGCTTCTGCCAACAGTACGTTCATATGCCCCGGCAGACGCCCTGCGACGGGGTGAATGCCAAAACGCACTTCCTTGCCCGCTGCGCGCAGCTTGCGGGTCAGTTCATTCACTGCATTCTGGGCCTGGGCCACCGCCATACCGTAACCTGGCACGATAACCACGCTGTCAGCATCGTTAAGGGCCGCCGCCACTCCATTGGCATCGATAGCAATCTGCTCACCTTCGATTTCCGCCGCTGGGCCGCTGGGGCCACCAAAGCCACCCAGGATGACGCTGATAAAGCTGCGGTTCATGGCCTTGCACATAATGTAGCTCAGGATTGCGCCAGAGCTGCCCACCAGCGCGCCCACCACAATCAGCAGGTCATTGCCAAGGCTGAAGCCGATGGCCGCTGCTGCCCAACCGGAATAGCTGTTGAGCATGGACACCACGACCGGCATGTCGGCACCGCCAATACCCATGATTAGGTGGTAGCCAATGAACAGCGCCAGCAGCGTCAGCAGGATCAGGGTCCAACTACCCGCGCCGCCCAGATAGGCAAACATCAGTACCAGAGAGCCGATGGCCGCCGCTGCGTTCAGCATATGCCCGCCTGGCAACTTCTTGGCGGCGGTATCTACTTTGCCTGCGAGCTTGCCATAGGCAATGATCGACCCAGTAAAGGTGACAGCACCGATCCAGATGCCCAGCACCAGTTCGACCCGTAGAATGGTAATTTCGACCGAGGATTTCTTGGCGATAAGCTGACCGAAAGACGACAGGCCATCGCTAATTCCCTGCGGCAGACCGATGGCAGTGTACCCATCCGCACCGACCGCGCCAAAGACCAGGTTATTGGCTGTGTAGATGTCGGCAATGGTGTTGATCATGATATCGGCATTGAAGCCAACAATAATCGCCGCCAACCCGACCAGGCTGTGCATGATCGCCACCAGTTCGGGCATTTGGGTCATCTGCACCCTATTGGCCAGTTGATAGCCGACGGCTGCGCCCAAGGCGATCAGCACGAGGGACGCTGGCCAAAGCCCTTGACCCGGTCCGATCAGCGTGCCGATGACGGCGATTGCCATGCCGGCAGCACCGTACCAGACCGCGCGCTTAGCGCTTTCCTGCCCGGACAGACCACCCAGCGAGAGGATAAAAAGAACTGCCGCGACCACATAGGTCGCAATCGTGAATCCATATACCATACTGTTATCCCCCGCTTTACGATTTCTGGAACATGGCGAGCATGCGCCGTGTCACGAGGAAACCGCCAAAAATATTGATCGACGCCATAAAAATGCCAGCCGCCGCCAGAACGGTAATCAGCATGCTGGATGAACCAATCTGGATCAGCGCACCCAGGATAACGATGGACGAAATGGCGTTGGTCACGGACATAAGCGGCGTATGCAGCGAATGTGCGACTTTCCAGATCACCTGGAAACCAATGAAGACTGACAGTACGAAGACAATGAAATGCTGCATGAAGCTGGCAGGCGCCACCAGGCCGACGGCCAGCAACAGCGCCGCCGCCACGGCAATAAGGCTTACCTGTTGCTTGGTCTGTGCCTTAAAGCTGGCAAGCTCAGCTGCCTTCTTCTCTTCTGGCGTGGGCTCTTTTTCCTTGGGCTTGGGTTTGGCTGCGGCAATTGCCTTGACCTTGGGCGGCGGCGGCGGGAAGGTGATTTCCCCCTGATGGGTGACGGTAGCGCCACGAATGACGTCGTCTTCCATGTTGTGAACCACTACGCCGTCCTTTTCCGGCGTCAGGTCGGTGATCATATGACGGATATTGGTGGCGTACAGAAGCGATGCCTGGGTCGCCATGCGCGACGGGAAATCGGTGTAACCCACCACGATCACGCCGTTGTCGGAGACAACCCGCTCATCGGGCTTGGTCAGATCACAGTTGCCGCCTTTTTCCGCGGCCAGGTCAATAATGACCGAGCCAGGCTTCATGGCTTCTACCATGTCCTCAAGCCACAGCTTGGGAGCAGGGCGGCCAGGGATAAGTGCCGTGGTGATCACGATATCAATATCCGGCGCCTGGGCACGGAAGCATTCCAGCTGCTTCTCGCGGAACTCAGGGCTTGAGGGCGCGGCATAGCCACCGGTCTCGGAACCGTCCTGGCTTTCATCGAAATCGAGGAATAGGAACTCGGCACCCATGGACTCGATCTGCTCGGAGACTTCCGGGCGCACATCAAAGGCACGTACCACGGCGCCCAGGCTGGTTGCCGTACCGATAGCCGCAAGCCCAGCAACGCCGGCACCAATGACCAGCACCTTGGCAGGCGGAACTTTGCCGGCAGCCGTCACCTGGCCGGTAAAGAAGCGCCCAAAGTTGTTACCCGCTTCGATCACCGCGCGATACCCGGCGATATTGGCCATGGATGACAGCGCATCCATCTTCTGGGCGCGAGAAATCCGCGGCACCATATCCATGGCAATAACGCTGGCGCCCTGGTCTTTGCAGGTTTCCAGCATGGCTTCGTTCTGGGCGGGCCAGAAGAAGCTGATCAGAGTCTGTCCTTCGCGCAGGTAGTGGGCTTCCTCTTCAGAAGGCTCACGCACCTTGATGACGGTATCCACCGCATCCCAGAGCGCTTTGGCGCCATCAATGACGTTAACGCCGGCGTCGCGATAGGCCGCATCATCGAAGCCGGCGGCTTTGCCGGCACCGGCTTCGATGAAGCAGTCGTGTCCAAGCTTTTGGAGTTGCAGAGCGCTGTCCGGGGTCAGCGCAACGCGCGCTTCACCGGGAGCGATCTCCTTGGGTGCACCAATCTTCACGTTGGATCTCCCTAATGGCTGTTATTGGTGAGTTACAAACGTAGCTAATAGCTATACCTGACATTGCGATTCGGCACAACTGGCCAGTACAACAATCTGCCTGCTGACTCCTTGTTTACTGGTAGCCTTTTGCCTGCAGGCGGAACAGTGACGCATAGCGGCCATCGCTTTCCAGAAGCGCTTGATGCGTGCCGCGTTCAATGATGCAGCCCTGATCAATCACAATTATCTGTTCGGCACTTCTTACTGTCGAAAAGCGATGTGAGATCAGGATGGTCATTTTGTCGCGGCTATGTTCGCGAAAGCGCGCAAAGACGGCAGCTTCCGCTGCGGCATCCATCGCCGCTGTCGGTTCATCAAGCACCAGAATGTCGGCGTTCTCGCGCATATAGGCCCTTGAAAGCGCGACTTTCTGCCATTGGCCGCCGGACAGCTCCTGGCCGTTCTTGAACCAGCGGCCAAGCTGGGTATGATAGCCGTTGTCCATACGATTGATAAAGTCATCGGCCAGGCCATGATGTGCCGCTCGCGCCCAGCGCTGTTCATCGCTGAATGCCTGGGTATCGCCGACCCCGAGGTTCTCGCCCACCTGTAGCTGGTAGCGCTCGAAGTCCTGGAAAATTACCCCGATACGTCGTCGCAGTGCGCCGGTTTCCCAGTCTCGCAAGTCGCTGCCATCCAGCAGGACGCGACCTTGAGTCGGGTGATAAAGGCGGGTCAACAACTTGATCAGGGTTGTTTTGCCAGAGCCGTTTTCACCCACCAGAGCAAGGCTTTCACCGGGCTTCAGGTGCAGGGAGATATCGTGCAGTACTTCACCACCGCCCGGATAGGCGAAGCTGACCTGCTCGAAGCGCAGGCCGTCGCCGGGGTTGGTACCGACGGTGACCTCTCCGTTCTCCTGCTCGGTGGGTTGCTCAAGATATTCATACAGGTTGGACAGATAAAGATTGTCTTCATACATACCGCTGATCGAGGTCAGGCAGGCTGACAGCGCGCTTTGCCCTTGTTTGAACACCATCAGGTACATGGTCATCTGCCCCAGGGTCAAGGCGCCAACTATGGTTTCAAGTACTACCCAGCCATAGGCCATATAAAAGGCCAGGGTGCCGATCAGGCCAAGCCCGAATCCCCAGGCTTCGCGGCGCAGGGTAAGCAGCCTTTCCTCTTTGAACAGGCGAGTGAAAATATCGCGGTAGCGCTGCAGAAAAAGCGATTCCAGGCCAAACAGTTTGACTTCCTTGATGCTGTCTTCCCGGGCCAGCACCGTCTCCAGGTACATCTGCATGCGTGACTGGGGTGAACGCCAGCGAAACAGGCGAAAAGCATCACCGGAAAACTTGGCTTCAGAGAGAAAGACCGGCAGGGCGCCCGCTATCAGGATCAATAGTGCCCAGGGTGAAAACTGCACCAGCAACACCCCGAAGCTGACCAGCGAAATGGCATTCTGCAGCAGGCTGAAAGTTTTATTGACTAGCCCCAAGGGGCGGGTCGACGCTTCACGACGGGCGCGGGTGAGCTTGTCGTAAAGCTCGGAATCCTCAAACTGGCTGAGCGACAGTGTGCCGGCTTTTTCAAGGATCATGACGTTGACTTTCTGGCCCAGCATTGCCCGCAGCAGCGATTGCTGGGCACTGAGCCCGCGTTGGGCCAGGGTGATCAGCGCAATGATGGCGCCTTCCAGAGCAACCAGCCAGAGTACTGGGGTAATCACCTCCATCAATGAGCTGCTGGCCTGATAGGTGTCCATGGCAGCGACCACGCCGTCTACAATCAGCTGCCCGATCCAGGTGGCGACAGCCGGCAGTACCCCCGCCACCAGAGTACACACGGCAAGGCCAATCATCATTTTCGGCGAGGTTTGCCATACCAGAGAGAGCGCTCGGCTGCTGTAGCGGAAAACGCCGAAAAACCCCTGGAAGGGACGCGGGGGAGCAGGTATCAGGTTGGGGGACATGGCGAGAGAAGCTGCCTATTGAAGCTTTAAAACAGTATGATGCGTGAGATATGCCATGAGTACCAGCATGATGACCAAATCACGACTTATTGTTCATGAATGGTCAGGAATAGATTGTGCAGTGATATTCAGTCAGCACTTTTATATCTCTCGGGCTTTTGCAGGCGGGGACTCTGCAGGCAGGGTTTCTAAAGATGTGGTTTTCAGGAAAGAGGTTGTTATGCAATGCAGCGATGAAGATGTCATTTTTCACACCCGTCGTTGGGTCAGTGATGTGATTGTGGCCATGGATATTTGTCCGTTTGCTCGGCGCGAGCTAGCCCGGGACAGCATCAGAGTCGCCGTTTCCCGGGTCAAGAAGCTGGCACTTGCGCTTGAGGAACTGATGAAGGAAGTCCAGTGGCTGGACGAGCATCCACCAACGGAAACCACCTTGCTGGTATTTCCGACCCTGTTCAAGGATTTTGAACACTATCTGGATTTTATTGAGCTGGCAGAGAGTCTGTTGGCGGCCCAGGGATACGAAGGTACCTACCAGCTTGCCAGCTTTCATCCGGATTACTGCTTTGCGGATGCCGACCCGGATGATGCTTCTAACTATACCAATCGCTCTCCTTATCCGATGGTGCACTTGCTGCGTGAGGCAAGCCTGACTCAGGCGATTGAGTATTACGGCGATACCCAGCAGATTCCTGAAAATAATATTGCCAAAATGAATGAGATTGGCGCCGCCGAAGCCCAGCGCCGACTGGCTGCCTGCTTTGACAATCTGCCTTGATACTTTGGTAACTAGATCATTAGTTCAAACTGCCACTGATCGTTGCTTACAGCCCCTTGCCAGGCCTACTTCTGTTGGGTCGGCTTTATCCATTTTTCTTATTGATTCTCCTTCCTCATTCCCTATTCCTTAGTGTGAACAACGATATCTGATTGTTTTTTGAAACATTTGTTCATAAAGTGTGGCGTGCTTAATGGGCCTGCCTCTGTGCAGGCATGTCAGGCGGTCAACAATAAGCAGCGAACCTCAAGCAGGTAATACGCTGAATAGCGCCAGTTTCCAAGGGGTGGAGTCAATAGGATGTCGGTTCAAAATAACTCTCGGTTTGCGTTCAGTCTGCAGACCAAAATCGTTTTTCTGGTGTTGTTTCCCATGCTGGTATTAGCTTGCGTGCTATCAGTGCTAGAAGCCAGAAACTCTGCTGGACGTATTCAGGAAACGCTGGATGAACAGCGTGAGCTGCTCGTCAAGGAGCGTGAGCAGACGGTACTTTACCTGATCCAATCGGCACGCAATGCCATCCTGCCTCTGATAGAAAATAACCGCTTGAGCGAACGGGTCGCCAAGCAGCGTGCCCAACAGATTTTGCAGAACTTTCGCTTTGGCGATGAAAACTATGTTTTTGCCTTTGAGTTTGATGGGACTGCTATCGCGTTGGCAGCAGCGCCTGACAGGGTAGGAACGAACATGTCGGGTATGATCGACAGCGAAAGTAATGCCTTTGTGGATGACCTGATTGAGCGAGCGCGTAGCGGCAATCAGCAGTTCTATGATTATCAATGGATCAACCCTGCCACTGGGGAAACCGAAGCCAAGCATTCCATGGCAGTGGCGGTGCCAGAATGGAACTGGATGATAGGTACAGGTATCTACCTGAGTGATATTGACGCCGGATTGGCAAAAGTAGAAGCACAGGCGTGGCAGGAGTTCAAACAAGACCTGTTGATCAAGGCCGGTGTGACCCTGTTGATTCTGATAGGCGTTGGTTTTGTGGCGGCCTATCTGGTGCATCGTGCCTTGCGTCCAGTGCGTCGTGCCGCAGCGGCAATGTACGGTGTGGCAACCGGTGAGGCAGACCTGACCCAACGGCTGGCTGTGGAAACCAACGATGAAGTTGGTAATCTGGCGCGCCAGTTCAATGCTTTTGTCGAACGTATGCAAAATACGCTACGCGATGTCCATTCGACGTCACGTACGGTATTAACGGCCTCACTGGAAATTGATAACGGCACCAATGAACTGGCAACACGAACTGAGCAATCGGCGGCCAATCTGCAGCAAACTTCCTCTTCGATGGAAGAAATTACCTCGACTGTTCAACATACTACGCAATCAGCCGATCAAGCCTCCCAGCTGTCGCAGAGTGCGCTGGAAGTCGCCCGTCAGGGTGGGGATGTGATGCAGCGGGTTGAAAGCACCATGGGAACGATCAACGATTCAGCGACGCAGATTGGTGACATCATCACCATGATCGACTCGATTGCTTTTCAGACCAATATCCTTGCCTTGAATGCCTCTGTTGAGGCGGCACGTGCAGGTGAACATGGGCGTGGTTTCGCCGTCGTGGCTGAGGAGGTCAGGAATCTTGCCAGTCGTTCAAGCAATGCCGCCAGTGAAATTCGCACCTTGATCGACAGTTCAATGAAGCACACTCAGGAAGGCAGTACGCTGGTGCGTGACGCTGGCGCCACCATGCAGGATATAATGCAGAGCGTCACCCGGGTAACGGATGTCATTGCTGAGATCAGCGCCGGTGCCAGAGAACAGAATGCCGGGATTGGTGAAATCAACACCGCAGTGGCAGAAATGGATTCCATGACGCAGCAGAATGCTGCCATGGTTCAGGAGAGCGCCCTGGCTGCCCAGAAGCTACGTGAAGGCGCCGAGCACTTGTCGCATCTGCTGGATTCCTTTGTATTGGGAGATATGCCAGCGGTACCTGCGCAACGCAAGGCGTCTTTGCCAGCAGGCTCATCCAGGGTCAGACCTGCTGCAGCGTCCAACCGCCGTCCAGTCCGTGATGAAGGTGACTGGGAAACCTTCTAGAAAGAATAAAGCCCAAAGAACCCGAAGGATTGTGAAAAGTCGTTAAGCGAAGCAATCCGTTCAATCGAAGCAAGCCGTTCAATATGAGCGGCTTGCTTTCCAGTACTTGACTACATCACCGCTGAGCTACCTGTGTATCATTGTTGCAATTGAGATAGGTGGATTCGGCCAGAAAATCAGGGTCTGGATAGTAAGCAAATACGTATTGCTCTTCCTTGATGCTGTCAATCAACGAGTAGGTCACATCGGTACGCACTGCCGGGCAACCATGGCTTCTGCCTAAACGGCCTGTCTGGGTGATGAAATCTTCACTGACATAGTCAGCACCATGAATCACAATGGCCCGCTCAAAAGCCAGATCATTGACCGTTGGCTCCAGACCTTCCAGGCGTAATGAGTAACCATTGCTGCCGTAGTAACTGTTCATGGTTCGAAACAGGCCCAGGCTGGACTGATGGCTATCCGGGGTATTGGAAAACACTTCGGCCAATGCATCGCCAGACCCTTGACCGTGGGAGACCAGTTCCTCGAACAACAGCTTATGCTGTTCGAGATCAAAGACCCACATGCGCGGCTCGGAAGAAGGAAGCGAGTAATCAATTACCGCCAGGCGTTCTGCATTCGGGTCGGCACAGCTGAGCGCCTGAGCGGCCATTCTCAGGGCGTCAGGAGTGGCCTGAGGTGCCAGCTGCCTGAGTTGGTGATGGAGTGGGGATGTGCCGGGAGGTGGGGTGGTGGCGCTATTGGCAAAAAAATTAGCAGCGTGAACTGGTATGGTCAACAAGGTGAGAGGTAAGCTGATCAGCAATGCTGCTATCTTGAATGGAAGCATCATTTTAAAGTCCCAAGTTTGTGGAGCCAGGTTTGTGAATTCAGCGAGCCCAACCTGCTAGAGCGTATAGGGAAAGCCAAGGAAAATCGCTAGAGATAATAACGCAAGGAGGGGCGATGAACGAGAAGATATCCATACAACATTGGGTGAGAACCAGGCGCCGTTGGCCGTTTGGCATTGTTCTGAGCGTCTCTCTTGTTGCCATGTGGCCTGCCGTGGCGGCAGAAGATGACACTGTGAAGCTCGCCTTTACCGACTCATTGCTATTGGAACCTGGGTCTCAAGGCACACAGGTCGGGATGGCGGGCGAACCGGCTATACGCGCCAATTTGGCGCAGGTCAGTACTGACGATACAGCTGAAGCGGGTCAACTGCTGCGGGCTTTTTATGATCGGTTGAACAATACGTTTGTTTGGCAAAGCGAACGCCGCGTCAACGCCTTGGTGGAGGCGCTCAGAGAGCTGACAAAAGACGGCCTGATGCCAGAGGACTATGCCATCGAAAATTTGTTGGCTGACTATCGGGCCAGTCGTTCGGCAGATGCAGCGGGTAAGGCAGATTTTGACATCAATGCCACCCGTCGACTGCTCAATGCGCTGACCCATCTTCAAAATGGCAAAACGGACCCTCGTCGTTTGATGCCGGACTGGGATGGACCTGAAAATCGTGGGTTACCCATGGCAGATATTACCCGGCGTCTTCTTGCGGATGATGTGGCGGGTGCCTTTGAGCGAGTCCGCCCCAGGCAGGACCATTATCAAGCGTTGCGTCAGGCGCTGGCTGAGTATCGCGCCATGGACCAGGCCAGTGTGGCTTTTTTTCCGCTACGCGATGAAGCACTACGTCAGGGGGATCGTCATCCGGATGTAATGATACTGCGCCAACGGCTAACCTATTGGGGGGCAACGGGGTTGTTTACTGGGCAGGTAGAGGCCTACCCGACGCTGGGTCTTGAAAGTAATGATCCAGAGCTCTTCGACAGCGAACTGGAGAACGCCGTCAAGCGTTTTCAGCGTCGCCACCTGCTCAAGGATGATGGCGTGGTCGGGCGTAATACGCGCGAGGCGCTGAATGCCTCAATCGCATCACGTATTGACCAGTTGCGCGTTAATCTGGAGCGAGCGCGCTGGCTGGCGCCTGTCTTTGAGCAACAGCCACGTCTATGGGTTGATCTTGCCGGCTATTCGTTGGTTTACGTGCGCCCTTCGGGTGAGCGCTGGCAATCACGGGTGATTGTGGGTTCTGCCCAGCGTGAGACACCAGTCATCCATTCCCGGGTTACGCATCTGACCATTAACCCTTCTTGGACCCTACCGCCTACCATTATGCGTGAGGATATCCTGCCACAGGTACGTCGTGATCCGGAGTATCTGGAACGCCGCAACATGCAGGTGATTAACTATGCAGGTCAGAAACTGTCTGCGTCCGAAATAGACTGGAATTCGCCAGGTAATATCATGATTCGCCAGCCAGCCGGTAATACCAATCCGTTGGGTCGGGTGGTCATTCGTTTTCCCAACAGCGACATGATTTACCTGCACGATACGCCATCGCGTGGCCTGTTCGGGCGTGAGCGTCGGGCGTTAAGTTCCGGTTGCGTAAGAGTGGAAGGGGTGACCGAGCTGGCGCAGATGCTGCTTGAAGATACGGGTAGCCGCCAACAGCTGCAGGCACTGAAAAATTCATCGCGTAGTGATATTCAGGTGAATTTGCCCGAGCGAACTCCTGTGGCACTGCATTACTTGACTGCTTGGCCTGATGAAAATGGAAACATCACCTTCAGAAGCGATATTTACCAGCGAGACTCATCCATCCTGAAGGCATTGAACCAGTAGGAAAATACCATCAGCAGTTTCTCGACGCTGTCATCGAGCCTTTGCTGATGGTACCCACAGATAAGCGGTTATTTATTCGTCTTCGCTTTCAGATGATGAGTAGGCCGCAACGCTTATATTGCCGGTTTCGCCGCTATCCAGGGCAGCCAGTACAGGTGCTGCCTGACGCTGGAAGGCAAGCAGTGCATTACCGCTAAGGCTGGTATTCTCTGGCAGATCAACATTCATGGCGTTAACCGGCTTGTTGTTAACATGGACCTCGTAATGCAGGTGAGGTCCTGTGCTGCGGCCAGTATTGCCTGACAGGGCAATTTTTTCGCCCATTGCTACACGCTCTCCAGGCTTGACCAAAGAACGGGACAGATGTAGGAAGCGAGTGCGATAGCCATTGTCATGAGTAATGACAACGTAGCGTCCGGCGGCACTATGGTAATCCACACGATCAACGCGTCCGTTTGCCGGCGAGGTAATCGGTGTGCCGATCGGCATGGCAAAGTCGGTGCCGTTGTGCGGTGAGATTCGCCCGGTAACCGGGTGCTTGCGACGTGGATTGAAGTGGGAGCTTAACCGGTATTTGCCCTGAAATGGGTAGCGTGAGAAAGAGGGGTCAAGGCTGTTACCTTCCTCAGTGTAGAAGTTGTCATCGGATGTATTGCGAACCAGGGTCATGTCCATGCGTTCGCCTTCATAGCGAACTGCCAGCACGCGTGAATCAAAAGCATGACCGTCAATCATGTCGGATTCGACCAGGACCTGAAAACGGTCGCCACGTCGGCTGTCGCGACGAAAATCATACTTCTTTTCAAGCAGTTGGGTTACGTCAGTAACAACGTCGCTACCCAGGCCGGTTGATTGCGCTGAGCGGGCAAAGCTGCCACTAAGAGTACCTGCATAGAGACGCTGAACCGGTTCACCCTGACGTTCAATCACGGTAATATCCAGCTGTTCTTCGGTACGTTCAATGAGCACGCCGTCGCGGCGGTTATGCATCATTTTCAGCGCCAGTAATTCGCCCTGTTCATCAAGTTGGTAATCAAAATGCTGACCGGATCGCCAGTGTGTCAGCAGGCGCGGGTTGGGCATTTGCTCAAGAAGCCCAAGCACTTCGCTATAGCCCATGCTCAGCACGTCCTGGGCAACAACAGCAAAGGTTTCTCCGGAACTGATCAGATGCGTCTGCCATTCGGGTACGTAAGGTTCTTCAGCGGCCAGTTCAGAATCAAGATAAGACCTTGTGTCAACCAGGTCGATGTCATAATCCTCATAGGAGGTGGCATCGGCAATGATGTCATCCTGATCAGGGCTTGATGGTGCTTCCAGCATGCCATTAGTGATAGTACCCAGTACAACGGCAATATGCAGAGCCCCTTCCTCCAGGGCTGTTACTGGCTGGGCGCCTTGATCAGCCTGTGAGGTGGCGTTAGCGCTGCTGATCATGTTGAAGTCGGCCAGCTCAAGTGGTTCGGTATTAGCCAGATTATGACGGGTGATGTCGATGGCTCGTGAAGCTTTGTCTATGGCGCTTGCCACCGGCGTTTCCTGTTGATGCAGTGAAGGCAGGCCGGGTGAGGCATTTTCAGAAAGGGGAAGATAGACACTCTCGGACGAAGCATCCGGGAGTTGATGATCCTGATACAGCGTCAGTAACTTTTGTGTGCCAAGCACCGTGACCATGGTAGCCACTGGTAATAACAATAACTTATGGGTGCGAGGCAGCGAATGAAGTATTCGCAACATAGGTAAATTAACCACCGGCTAGATAAATAAAAAAATAACATTAAAAGTCAATTATCGAATTACCTTACCCTATGACGAGGAAGGTGAACAGACTGTATGTATATACACGAAGGGATGTACTGCAAGCTGTTAGGCTGCGCAGCGCATTTTAAGAAGGATGTGGTTTGAGTAATCAAACGTTGTTTTTCAAGACAATTGATACCTTAACAGCTGGTTTACTTAAAAATAACAGCAAGAATGTAAATAAAAGTGAGATTAGAGCTGCCGCTGCCTCTCTAACAACCTCTTTTTTGCTGTGTTCGATAGCCGAATCACCATCTGAACGGATTTAATGGCATTATGGTGCGAGTTTTTCGAAAATTAAGCGCAAAGTTTTGCCGTAAAGCGTCGAGGAATTCGAAATGTCACGAGTCACACTTGCCCAGTGGCAGATGTTGGCCGCTGTTGTAGACCACGGTGGCTTTGCCCGCGCGGCGGAAGCCATTCATAAAAGCCCATCAACTCTGAATCATGCCGTTCACAAGTTGGAAGAGCAACTTGGCGTACAGGTGCTCGAGCCAGTAGGGCGTCAGGTGCGTTTGACCGAAGCCGGTGAACTACTGCTGCGCCGTGCCCGGCAGTTGATTGAAAGTTCAGCCTCCCTTGAGGATGTCGCTGCCAGGCTGGCGTCCGGGCTTGAGGCGGAAATTGTCGTTGCTATTGATCAGACCTTTCCTGAAGCCGCACAGGCCCGAGCCCTTGAGCAGTTTTCAGCAGAGTACCCTCAAGTGCGGGTACAACTGCATGAAAGCGTGCTCAATGGCGGGATCGAAATGCTGTATGACGCCCGCGCAGACCTGGTGATTTCAGGGCTGGAGGCCCAGGGGTTCCTGGGTGAGCCTTTGGTCAACGCACGTTTTATTGCAGTTGCCCATCCAGAGCATCCCCTTCATCAGCTGGGACGGGCGCTGGATCTGCGTGACCTGGCGCAGTACCGTCAACTGGTCGTGCGCGACAGTGCCTTGCGTCAGTCGGCCAACGCGGGCTGGCTGAAGGCCGAGCAGCGCTGGACAGTCGGGCATCTTCACACATCCTTGGACATGGTCAAGCGCGGGCTGGGCTTTGCCTGGCTGCCGGAAACCCGTATTGCCGAGGACCTGGCGGACAAATGCCTGAAGCCACTGCCTCTTACGGCAGGCGCCATTCGTGAAGTGCCTATCCAGATTATCTTTCGTGACCGTGACCGGGCAGGGCCTGCCGCTCACGCCATGGCAAAAGCGCTGAAACAGGCAGTGCTGGAATGTACGCCGGATGATTCGACTGAATCGAACGTTATACCGTAAAACATGCGCTTGTGGCATGCGAGCGCCTGAGTATGATGAGTGGCCTGATATGTTGTCTAGCGAGCGTTGTTGTTTAACGTTGCCGTTGGCAATGCCATCCATTTTTTACAGGAGGCTCACCATGGGGCTTTTGGTTAACGGCAACTGGCAGGATCAGTGGTATGACACTGACAAGCATGGCGGAGAATTTGTGCGTGAATCCGCCCAGCTGCGTGATTGGGTAGGTCGTCAAGCACCGCAGGATGTTAACAGCCACCCGGCAGAGGCCGGGCGCTACCACTTATATGTGTCGCTTGCCTGCCCCTGGGCCCATCGGGTCATGATCATGCGTGCTCTCAAAGGGCTTGATGAATTGGTAGGTGCCTCTCATGTCAGCCCGTTGATGCTGGATCAGGGTTGGACCTATGAGCAAAGCGAAGGGTCAAGCGGTGATCCGGTTAATGGCGTGCACTTTCACCACCAGCTTTATACCCTGACCGACCCCCACTATACCGGCCGCGTTACCGTTCCAGCGCTTTGGGACAAGCAACGCAGTGTTATCGTCAATAACGAGTCCGCCGATCTTTTGCGCATCTTTAACCAGGCCTTTGATGATATTACGGGTAATCGGTTGGATTTTTATCCGCCTGCGCTGCAAGAAGATATTGATGCAGTCAACGCCGATGTTTATGAGCACATCAATAATGGCGTGTATAAGTCAGGTTTTGCCACCGATCAGGCAGTGTACGAAAAACATGTGACAGCCTTGTTTAACTCTCTGGAACGCATGGAGCAGCGTCTGGGCCAGCAGCGTTATCTGGTTGGCGAATGGTTGACCGAAGCGGATATTCGTCTCTTTACCACCCTGGTGCGCTTTGATGCTGTCTACCATGGCCATTTCAAGTGTAATTTAAAGCGTATTGAGGATTACCCCAACCTCTCCAATTATCTGCGTGAAATCTATCAATGGCCGGGTGTTGCTGAGACGGTCAATATGGATCATATCAAGCGCCACTATTATTACAGCCATGAAATGATCAACCCCACACGTATTGTCCCGGCTGGCCCCTTGCTTGACTTGGAGCGCCCTCATGACCGAGCGCGCTTGGCCGGAAAGGGTATATGGCAGTAGGACGATTGATGGCGCACTTGCTGGGACATGGCATAAAGAAAAGTTATCATGCTGGCCAGATGACCAGCATGATGTTAGTATGCGCTTTCCTCGCATGTGTTGACCCCTCCATCATGACGAATGCCTGAATACAAATGTTCAGGCTAGCGCAGAGCCTCCCTGAGAGCGCTCATTGATGTGTGAAGATGGCGCGCCGCTGAACAGACTCAAGGTCTGTTTCCAAAGCTGGCGCAGAAGGTCGCCACAGCGGTCAGCCCGCCAACGCGGTTCTGGCTGTCAATGCTTGGTGCGACCGGCGTCTCCGACTCCCTATAACGCCTTCTGCCGCTTGCAGTTGCGCTGCATGAATCGAGTTCTGCTCGTCATCGAGTCAGAGACGCTTTTGATGTTTTTTTGCCGTTTATATATCGGCCTACCAAGGTGTGATTAATGACCACGACTTCTGTCGATTCGCCCGCTGTTGGCGAAAGTTTTGGCGATCTGGCTCTGTTGCCTGCCGTTTTGTCTGCTGTTGAAACTCTCGGCTATAAAACGCCGTCACCTATTCAGGTGAAAACTATTCCCGCGCTGCTGGAAGGCCGCGATATGCTGGGCCAGGCTCAGACCGGCACCGGCAAGACGGCGGCTTTTGCATTACCGCTGCTTTCTCGTCTGGAGCTGACCCGTCGTGAGCCCCAGGTGTTGGTAATGGCGCCAACCCGTGAGCTGGCGCAGCAGGTAGCTGCATCATTTTCAAGCTATGGCCAGAATCTGAAAGGCCTGGAAGTGGCCATCCTGTGTGGTGGCATGGAATACCGCGAACAGATGCAGGCGCTCAAGCGTGGCGCTCAGGTTATCGTCGGTACGCCGGGCCGTATCATTGATCACCTGGACCGTGGCAGTCTCAAGCTTAACGGCCTGTCAGCCCTGGTGCTGGATGAAGCTGATGAAATGCTGCGCATGGGCTTTATTGATGACGTCAAGCGTGTTGTTGCTGATACGCCCAAAGATGCTCAGCGGGTATTCTTCTCAGCCACTCTGCCGACCGAAATCGAGCGTATCGTCAACCGTTACCTGGTTGATCCGGTCAAGGTGGCGATTGAATCGCGCACCACGACCGGTGAGAACATTGAGCAGCGCGTTGTGCGTGTCGATGGTGGTGCCAAGCTGGAAGCCCTGGCACGTATTCTCGAAGTCGAGCCGGTTGACGCGGCTATCGTCTTCGTGCGTACCCGCGCTGCCTGTACCACCCTGGTTGAGCAGCTGACCGCTCGTGGTGTCAACGCCGCTGGCCTGTCAGGTGATCTGGATCAGAGCCTGCGTGAGCGCACCATTACGCGTCTCAAGCGCAGCAAGGTTGATGTCCTGATTGCCACTGACGTGGCCGCACGTGGTCTGGATGTGTCGCGCATCACCCACGTAATCAACTACGATTTGCCGCAGGATTCCGAAGCCTACACCCACCGTATCGGGCGTACAGGCCGGGCCGGCCGCAGCGGTATCGCAATTACCTTCGCCGGTTTCCGTGAAGCCCGCAAGATCGGCTGGATGGAACAGGCGACCGGCCAGAAAATGAGCGAAATGCCGCTGCCGGACGAGTCCGCTATCCGTGCACATCGTGATGAGGCTTTCCATCAGCGTGTCATCGCTGCTCTGACCAAGGGTGCTGACGAACAGCGTGCTCTGGTTGAGCGTCTGGTTGAAGAAGGTTACGACCCGATTGAGCTGGCCTGTGCATTTTCTGCTATGGCACGTGCTGATGAAGCACCGATTGGCCGCCTGCAGGCACCTCGCAAAGAACGTGCACCGCGTGAGCGTGCAGGCGGCAACGAAAGCCGCGGTGGCCCGCGCCGTGAGCGTACGCCGTCTGAAGGCATGACCCGCTATCGCGTATCAGTAGGCCATAAGGATGGCGTCAAGCCGGGTCAACTGGTGGGCGCACTGGCCAATGAAGGTGGCATTGAAGGCGCGCGTATCGGACGCATCGATATCCGCAACGCCTTCTCCGTGGTTGAACTGCCCAGTGGTTTGCCAAGTACCATTCTGGCTAAGATGGGGCGTGCCCGTGTTGCCGGCCGTCCGCTGGAAATCAGCGAAGACAGCGCGCCTGAACGCGCGCCCCGTCGTCGCCCGGAAGGTGGCGCGCCGGTACGCCGTCGCGAAACTGCCTGATCCGCTGACGCCTTAGGCTGATAACGCCCTCGCACTGAAAAGTGCGGGGGCGTTTTGCTATAAGCCATACCAACCATTCACCATTCACCATTCTCAATCTTCATCCCCTCATGGATCTCGGGGTTGTACAGATAGCACCAGGCTTTGCCGAGCCGAGTGGGGAAGATGGCGCGGTTATAGAGTCCTTCGCTGGGCGCTGCAGCAGCATAGCCTTCCAGCTGGTCGAGCATGGCAAGCTGTTCGGCGTTGACGGCGTAGATCTCGACTATGGCGCCTTTGGATGGCCAGGCTTTGACTCCGGGGTAGGAACCAAGATCATACAGGGTCAGGGCGGTGAGTCTGTCCTGGCCGAGAAGGCGGGCGCCTTGCAGCCAGTGATGGTTGCGGTGCCCCTGCTTGAGGGTGCCGTACACGGCGACGCGGGGGCACTCAAGAATATCTTGTGTAAGGCGCGCCATTAGTCGCTCCTTTTGAGTGGCTGGTGAGACGTAGGTGCTACAGAAACCCCATGGGTTGGCGCTGGCCGTGCTGCTCACGTTCCTCCAGCGTCAGGGCATCCATCAGAGTGTTCAGGCGCAGGGGCAGGCCGCGCAGGTCAAGCTGATCCAGCGCTGTACGCACGTTGCCCGGTGTCACGCGGCGGCTGGCCAGATGATTGGCGGGGATGGTGGCCAGGCGGGCATGATCGCGTTCGGGCAAGACGGCTTTCAGCAAATCACGCAGCGGTTCCGGGGCAAGCGGTAAAAACTCGACCTTGAGGTCAAAGCGGCGCATCACGGCGCGATCCAGGCTGTCCACGCGGTTGGTGGTGGCGAGCATAATCCCCGCGAAGTTTTCAATCTGTACCAAAAGTTCATTGGTGTGAGAGATTTCCCAGCTCTGCATGCCGTTATCGCGTTGCATCAGCAGGGTATCCACTTCATCCAATAGCAGCACGGCATTCTGTTCGCGTGCCTGCTCGAACAGGGTTGCAAGCTTAGCTTCGGTTCCTCCCACATATTTATCCATCAGGCTGCTGGCATGCGCGGTGATCAATTCACGGCCCAGGCGTTTGGCCAGATGACGCGCCAGGGCCGTCTTGCCGCTGCCGGGTAGTCCGTGTAGACAGAGACGGCCGCGCTGACGGCGGGTCAGACGCTGCACAATGCCCTCAAGCCCAGGGCGGGTATTGAGCCACTCCAGGCGATATTCCGGCATATGTGGGCCATCGGTGCGGGGTGAGGACTGATGACGTTCGGCGCTGTGGCCAAGGGCTTTCAGGCGGTGGCTCATCAGGGTGTCAAGGTGCTGCTCGTTACGCTGTGGGGTGCGTGGGTTCAACAGCTGCCCAAGACGGCATAGCTGCTCGGCGGCGGCAGGCGTCATCCATTCCTGGCGGGATAGGTGCTCACGCCCCTGGGAGGTGACCGGTAAGGTCTGCAGCAATTGCTGGAAGTGTTCTCGCGCCTGCTCACCGCGTTGCGCCTTGACTTCAATGATCAGATCAAAGCGGCGCAGATAGGCCGGATCCAGCCAGCTGACACTGTTGCTGATCCACAGGCCGGGCCTTGGGTTGTTCTCAAGCAGTTGATTCATCCAGCCCTTGGGCAGGGCGTCTTCGTCGTTGATAACGTCCTCGATTTCATCAAACACCACCATACCCGGACGCTGGTCAATCAGCTTCTGTACCACCTGGTAACGGTGCAGGCGCTTGCTGGGGGTGAGCACTTCATCGCCCTTTTCCACCACGGGCACCCCATAGAGCGGCACTTTCAGCTGGGTAGCCAGGGTCTTGACCAGCTCCGTCTTGCCGACACCTGGGTGGCCATAAATCAGGACATTGGCACCGGCCTGCTGGGTGTTGATGGCCTGTTGCAGGTAATCAACCGCGAGTTGGCGCAAGGGTATAGCGCCAAAGCTGGTTAACGAGAAACGCCCACTTTCCTGGATCGGGCACAGGCTCATCAGGTTGTCAGTGATGAAGGTACGCAGTGCGGTAGAAGAAAGCAGGCGGACGTCATGGTTCACCAGAGGCGCCAGGTTGCGCAGCATGGGGCCGGCTGACAGCACGTCGTCCAGATCAAGCAGCAGACGGCCGTTGCTCTGGGTGGTTAGCAGGCCCAGGCGTTTCAGGCGGCCATTATCCTGCAGGCTGAGGTGGACCTCATCACTTCCATGGCCGGTGAGCAGCGCAAGAAGCTTTCTGGCGCGGTTCTCTTCCACAGAGAGCAGCACTGGGTTGATGATGGGATGGCGCAGACGTAGCCAGGTAAACATCAGCAGCTTTTTTTCCAGCGGGTTGAGCTGAAGCAGGTCAGCCACTTCGTCACAGAGCAGGGTGAGGGTGCCCTGAACCTTGGCGTCTGGGTCCAGTGTGCCGGTTTGCTGGTGCCACCAGCGCTTCAAGGCGGGAGCATAATCGCGGTAAAGATGGCTGTCATCAGCACTTTTGGGGATCTTGAGTCCTAGCCAGCTGAACAGTCCACGCCATTCGTCGCTGTCCAGGTTGGTATCCTTGCCCAGAAACATCACCATCTTGACGGTAATCATCTGGGCTAGCAGGCGCTCTTCCGGGTCCTGCCGTTCGTTATCGCGTGCGGATGCATCAATATCGAGTAACTGTCCCCACTGCATGGCTTTCTCCCGTTATGAGCACACACCAGTGATAATGGTTGGGTGCGACATTTTGCGTCGTAGCTTGGTCGGGTATTCTACTTGATTACCTTTTTGAACCAGGAGAGCTGTTCCAGACGTTCTTGGTTGGCTGCTGATGCAGATCAGTGCTCAGCGGCTGAAAGCAAATGCCAGCAGACTTTATGGTATTACTGATTGTACCTGGGATGATATGCAACCGTTGAGATAAGAAAAACAATTAAACGCTTCTTGTCGTTGCCTGAAGGTCGCAGGCAAAAAATTTTCGCCATGCGAGAATTTTAAACGTGGAATATATACGTCACAGATATATCACAATAAGTTGACCTGATAACAAACACGAAAAAGGCAGACCAGTAAGTGACTGATCTGCCTTTAAAAATATTGGTAGCGGGGACCGGATTTGAACCGATGACCTTCGGGTTATGAGCCCGACGAGCTACCAGACTGCTCCACCCCGCATCAACGTGTTGCGTATTCTACTGATTTATACGCACACGTCAAGCAGCAATTACCAACTTTTGCCTTATAGGCGTAACCGTCATAGTGCTGCAACATGGTTGGTGTTAAAACTGCTTAATACATTTGCTTGTTTCCATTCATGGTCCTGCCAGATCATTGTCTTGTCTGGAAGGGTGATTCTGGTAGTACCGGTAACCTGGATCATCACCAAGCGGTTGAAAAAAGCGGGTGCGGTGTACGGTAGCTAGTGTTGACTGTGCCACCGTGGCTCCTGTTAGGTTATAGCTGCTGGCATGTCCTAGACCAACAATTGCAATTGGGCATGCTGCAGATTCGGGCGCATATGCGCTTACCCACAATGGCTTGCTATAGATGCTGCAATGCAAAACAAGCTGTTTGTAATTTCAGGGAGGTAGTCAATGGCCAATCAAGCCCCCGTCGCCTGGGTAACTGGTGGAACTGGCGGTATCGGTTCGGCAATCTGTCGTTCGCTGGCTGATGCTGGTTACCAGGTAGTTGCCGGGTATCATAATCCCGAGAAAGCCAAATCATGGCTGGAAGATCAGCAGGCAAACGGTTATCAGAATATTGCGCTATCCGGCGTTGATCTTTCTGACTTTGATGCGTGTATCGAAGGCGCGCGCGCTATTGAAGCAGAGCACGGTCCTATCAGTGTGCTGGTCAATTGTGCGGGTATTACCCGTGATGGCACCATGAAAAAGATGTCCCACGAGCAATGGAGCGAGGTGATCGATACCAACCTCAACAGCGTCTTCAACACCTGCCGTGGTGTGATCGAGAGCATGTTGGGTGAAGGCTATGGTCGGATTATCAATATTTCGTCGGTTAATGGCCGTAAAGGTCAGTTTGGCCAGGCCAACTACGCCGCGGCGAAAGCCGGTATGCACGGTTTGACCATGTCGCTGGCCCAGGAAACAGCCACTAAGGGTATTACCGTCAACACTATCTCGCCCGGCTACATCGCAACCGATATGATAATGAAAATTCCCGAGAAGGTACGCGAAGCTATTCGTGAGACCATTCCGGTAAAGCGTTACGGCACGCCAGAAGAGATTGGTCGCCTGGTAACCTTTCTGGCCGATAAGGAGTCAGGTTTTATTACCGGTGCCAATATCGATATCAACGGCGGTCAGTTCATGGGTTAATCACTGGATTAATCAGGGCAATGTCCGCTATCTGGGTGGTTTTGACTGCCACCCAGTCACACAACAGAACGGGAGGCAAAAGCCTCCCGTTCTGTTGTGTGCTTGATGGCATTGCTGGCGATGATGCCCATCGAGTGGCAGATACCAAGTCAGGTGCGCTCTCAGTGCGGTGGGAGCCGTGAAAGACGGCCTAGCAGGTCGTCAAATTCGTTGATGTCAGTCTGCCACAGCGAGCGGGGCATGGGCCCCAGAGCCAGCAAGGCGGAAAGAATTGAAGTGAGCTCTTCTTCCTGGCTGCGTTCCTGTTGAAGGCCTTCATTCAGGCGCTCTACCTGAATCGCTAACCTTAGCGGCTCATCACTTTGCTTGACGCGGCCAAGGGCGAGAAGTGAAAGATGCACTCGCAATCGCGCAAGCTCGTCTTGCAGCGTTTGTAGCTGTGGTGTGCCGGCCGTGGCTTGACGGCGCTGCTGGTTACGCTTCAGGTGAGCAGACTTGAATTCAGCCGGCAGGGGGGCATCCAGTACATCATCGGCATGGACGTCGGTATTTGCCTCTGTGTTTTCAAGCACCGTCTGGTCAGCATCCAGGTGCGCGTTTACGAGCGGCAGGATGGCCTGCCACTGCTGCACCCGAGCGGCTATCCTGAGCCGTTCCAGGCGTTCACGGCGGGCACGGACAATGCCGCTCAGGCGTTTTTGCATGCCATCGCTGCGCCTGTTACGGGGAAGCGGTTCCAGTGCGGCCGCTTCAGCCAGAAAGGCCTCCAAGGTGGTGGTATCGTCTGTATGATTGGGCTGCCAGGCGTCCATGCGTTCGATCAGGGCTTGCATATCGTCCAGACGCTGCTGCTGGCGTGAAACCTGCTCGCTTTTCTGGGCGTCCCTTTGGGCAAAAAGCTGATCACAGGCCTGACGAAAAGTTTTCCACAGTAGCTGTTCCTGGCCTTTTGGCGCCCTGCCCAGTTGGCGCCATTGTTGCTGCAATGCCTTGGCGTGTCGGGTGCGTTCGGCAATCGGCATGTCTTCCTGCCGGGTAAGCACTTGAGCCTGCTCTACCAGTGCCTGCTTCTGGTCAGCGATTGCTTGCGCACGCTCATCAATAAGCGCCTGCAGACGGTGGCGCACCTTACCGAAGCGACGGCCGATCTGCTCGGCGTCTTCGCGGGGAACGGGTGAGTAGTACCGCCACTGTTGGCGCGCTTTGTCACGAATTTCTCGCAATACGTCAGGGTCGGCGTCATCAGCAGGCTGCTCTAACAAGGCTTCAAGCTGCTCACACATGGCGATACGCGCTTCAAGATTGTTCAGGCGTTCTTTTGCAAGCCGTTCCCGCCAGGGTTTGAGGCGTTCGTGAATGCGGTCTGAGGCATTTCGGAAACGGGTGGATAGCTCGCGGTTGGCCGCAGCGTCACCGAGTGACTTCCACTCCTTGACCAACTGGCGGTGATGTTGATCCAGCGCGGTTTCTGCCATGTGCTGGTCATTAGCGAGTGTTTCGATGCTTTCGCATAGTTGTAAGCGCTTGGGGCCAGCGACAAAGCCACGCCAGTCACGCAGTTCTGCCAGGCGCGCACCAAGGTGCTTGAAGCGGGATGCGAGGGATTTGGCTGAGGCGTGATTCAGGCTATCGATACTGGGCCTTAGCCGCTGATAAAGACGACTGGCACTTTTGAACGCGCCGCGTTCAAGCAGGTTCTCCAGGCTATCAAGTTCTTTACTCAGCGTCTCCAGCGATGCTTCGCTGGGTATATCCCGATCATTTTGGGGCGCATGCTCTTCGATTTGGGTTGCCAGTACCTCTCTGGCCTCCTGCATCAAGGCCGGGGGAGGTAGTGTTTCTGGCCAGCGGCAGGCATTGAGCTGCTGGCGCAGGTTGGGCAGGCTGTTATCTGCCAGTGCCTGTTCAAATAAGGGAGTATGTGCCTTCCAGCGCTCCCAGGCGTTGATGACCTGCTCATAGTGTTTGATGGTGCCGGCATGCCGTAGGCGAAGGCCTTCGCTGCTTGGATAGCTGTCTGCCAGCGTCTGCCAGCGCTGGGTAAACAGGCGGTATTGGGCGCGCAAGCTGTCAATATCCTGCTCGTTCAGCGCTTCACTGTGTTGTAGTCCCTCGAGACTTTCTTCCAGGCCTTCCAGCAACTGCGCGCGAGTTTCTTCTGCTTCTGCTTGTTGCTGTGCCTGATGAAGTCGCTCGCGTTCCTTGGCATCATGATCGTGGAGGATCTTCTGGCAAGCGAGCAGAGCATCGTGATAGCGCTTTTCCTGGGTAGCATCAGGGGCCTTTTCCACCTGCTGCCATTCACGTTCCAGGTGGCGGAGTCGGCCGCTGTATAAAGGCTCCCAAGGGCGTTTGGCCTGTTGCTCCAAGGCGTGGAGAATACCTTCACGCTTTTGATGCTGATGCTTTTCCCATTCAGCATCTTCTTTTAATGCATTAAGCCGATCACGGGCCAGGCGCATGACCTGGCGGTCGCGCTGGGATTCCTTGAGTAGTCGCTTTAGGCCCTGTTCGCTGGCAACTCGTTCTGCAGCACGATGGCGAACAGCAACAACGCCGTTGTGGCAAGCCTGTTGGATGATATCGTCCTCATCCTGTAGCTTCTCAAGCGCCGCCAGGCGCAGGTCAAGGTTGTCACCGGCATGGGCGACAGCGTGCAGAAGCCGAGTGTCAGAGATCTGTTCGAGCTGGCGGTGGCGTTCGCTCAGCTCGATCTGGCCATGTTTGCCACTCAGGCGCTGGGCTGTTGCTTCAAACCAGGCATTTTCTTTGCTGTGCTGAGCATAATTTGCCATCAGACCCGCAAGGTCGTTCAGGGCGCATAGAGCCGCCAGGCGAATGTCTGGATCAGTGTCTTGTGCAAGGGCCTTGAATGCCTGTTGATGGTCGGGCTGTGCCGGGTCCAGGCGAGTAAGCGCCTGGCGGCGAATCTTTGGGTCGGGGTGTTGCCACCGGGGAGCGAAAAGGCGTCGTAACAGTCCGTGCATGGATCATCCTGAGTCGGGTGCCTAGCGTTAAAAAAGTTTAGTGAAGGCGTTTGGCGGTTGCAGTCGCCTGCACTGTCGCTTAGCTTTATCTATTATATGGACGAGGCAACTAAATATGTGCCACCGTCAGAGTGTTTTCTACTATATCCTACTTATTTTACCTGATTCAGGTGTGAACCTGGTCAAGTTACGGAGTTTTGGCGATGAGCCTTAAAGCGGATACGGCCGATGTGGCCTTTACTTTTAAAGGCGGCATGCTACCCATGACCGTAATGGAGTTGAACAGTGCCGATCCCGAGCAAATCCGTCAGCAACTTCAGGGCAAGCTGGCGCAGTCACCCGCTTTTTTCCAGCATACACCTGTTGTGCTTGGCGTGGAAAAACTGGATGCTCCCAACCTGGCACTGGAGCGTATCTGTGCTGTGTGTCGCGAGCATAAATTATTACCGGTGGCTGTACGAGGCGGCACGGACCCTGTTCGCCAATCGGCCTGGGCACTCGGGCTTGGCTGGTTTGCGCCGGTTGAGGGCGAGCGTGCACGACGTCTGGCAAGCGTGGAAGTGGACGCAGCTGTTGAACCATCAGCGGCTGACGACTCAGGGGCGGAAGGCCACAAGGCCAGGCAGTGCCAGGATGCAGTGCAAGATAATGTTGCTGGACAAGCCACTACACGGCTCTACCGTGGGACAGTGCGTTCGGGGCAGCAGGTAAGTGCCGCTGATGGCGATCTGATCGTGATTGGGGCCGTCAATGCAGGGGCTGAGGTGTTGGCAGGCGGCAGTATTCATATCTATGGCCCGCTGCGCGGGCGAGCGCTGGCGGGTATTCACGGTAATTTGTCCGCTGGTATCTATTGTCGAGAACTTAAAGCGGAGTTGCTTTCGGTAGCGGGTAATTACAAACGTCTGGAAGATGTTGATTCACGTTTGCTGGGTGGGCCTGCACAGATCCATTACAGCAGCGAGCAGCTTGAGATCAAACCTCTTACATGATCAGCACCGGCGGCACGCTCATCCGTGTCGTTTCATGTTGTCTAGAAGCACGTCATGGCGTATTCAGCCGGAGAGCTATAACGTAATATAGGCAGTTATCTTCAAGGCTCTGGTGCTGCAGTTCACATTTGTTTTTAGCGCGCGGCAGAGAGGAAGGCAATCAGAGTATTACCGAGCCGTTCATGGACGCAAAAGATGGAATAGCGTCTGTGCGCCAACGGCACACGATATTAAAAAGGATGGGTATCTTGGCCAAAGTCATTGTAGTTACTTCAGGTAAGGGCGGCGTAGGCAAAACAACCAGTGCAGCTTCCATTTCGACAGGCCTTGCGATGCGTGGCAAGAAAACTGTGGTCATCGATTTTGATGTTGGGCTGCGTAATCTGGACTTGATCATGGGCTGCGAGCGTCGCGTCGTCTATGACCTGGTGAATGTCATTCAGGGCGAAGCGGGCCTTAATCAGGCGATGATCCGTGATAAGCGGGTCGAAAACCTGTTTATTCTGCCGGCCTCACAAACCCGGGACAAAGAAGCGCTAACCCTGGAAGGCGTCAAGGAAGTGTTGGAAAAGCTCAGAGAGGATTTTGATTTTATCATTTGTGATTCACCGGCAGGAATCGAACGTGGTGCCCAGTTGGCAATGTACTTTGCCGATGAAGCCGTTGTGGTAACCAATCCGGAAGTTTCCTCGGTACGTGACTCTGATCGCATTCTTGGTCTCTTGGCCTCGAAAACCCAGCGCGCCGAACAGAGTAGCGAGCCGGTACGTGAGCACCTCTTGATTACCCGTTACAATCCGGATCGCGTGACCAGTGGCGATATGCTGACCCTGGACGATATCCGCGAGATTCTGGCGATTGAACTTGTGGGGCTGATTCCTGAGTCTGAAGCGGTCCTCAGGGCTTCCAACCAAGGGGTGCCGGTCATTCACGAAAGTTCCAGTGATGCTGGTTTGGCCTATCTCGATACAGTGTCGCGCCTGCTCGGTGAAGACGTACCTTTACGTTTCCATCAGGCCAGCAAGAAAGGCTTGCTGACACGCATGTTCGGTGGAGGTCGTCGATGAAACTTCTGGAATTTCTCAAACGTGAGCGCAAGAAATCCGCCTCAGTCGCCAAGGAGCGTTTGCAGATCATTGTTGCTCATCAGCGCAGCCAGCGTGGCCAGCCGGATTATATGCCCATGCTGGAAAAGGAGCTGGTTGAAGTGATTCGCCGCTATGTCCAGATTGATGATGATGCCGTCCAGATTACTCTGGACAGCGAAGATAACTGTTCAGTACTTGAGCTCAACGTTACGTTGCCCAAGTCATAAACAATTCACGATCGACGCGGAGTATGGTTTTTCATGGCGCCTAACCAGACGGTTCCCAGCAGTTTTCTCTGGCATGACTATGAAACCTTTGGCGCGGATACCCGGCGCGATCGACCGGCTCAGTTTGCTGCCATTCGTACAGATGGGGCACTGAATGAAATTGGCGAGCCGATAGAGCTTTACTGCAAGCCGGCAGATGATTACCTGCCCCACCCGACTGCCTGTCTGATTACCGGCATTACGCCACAAAAAGCCCAGCGGCGTGGTTTGCCAGAAGCCGAGTTTGCCGGTGAAGTGTTGGAATGTATGAATGAGCCGGGCACCTGCGTGGTGGGGTACAACAGCCTGCGCTTTGATGATGAAATCTCGCGTCATCTGTTTTATCGCAACCTGCTCGACCCTTATGCCCGGGAATGGCAGAACGGTAATTCCCGCTGGGACCTGATTGATGTGGTCCGGGCATTCTATGCGCTGCGCCCGGCAGGCATTGAGTGGCCATTGCGGGAGGATGGGGCACCCAGTTTCAAGCTGGAAGACCTGACGGCGGCCAATGGCATCGAGCATGCCGGCGCCCATGATGCCCTGGCTGATGTGCGGGCGACAATCGCCTTGGCAAAAAAGCTGCGTGAATGCAATGCCAAACTGTTTGATTATCTGCTGGGCCTGCGTGGCAAGCGAGCGGTCAGCAAGCTTCTGGACATTCCCCACGCCAAGCCCCTGGTGCATATTTCCCGCCGTTACCCGGCCAGCCGCGCCTGCAGTGCCCTGGTAATGCCCTTGGCTGAGCATCCCACCAACCCCAACGGGGTGATTGTGTATGATCTGAGCGTTGACCCAGGCGAGCTATTGAACCTGTCAGCCGAGCAGGTGCGCGAACGGGTGTTTGTCAGCCAGCAAGACCTGGCCGAAGGCGAGACGCGCATTCCGCTGAAGGTCATTCATATCAACCGTTGCCCGGTGGTGTTCCCGGCAGGAGCGCTGAAAGATGTGGAAGGGCCGCATCAGGGTGAGTATGGTTCTCTGGTCAAGCGCCTGGGACTGGATGTTGACGCCTGCCGTCAGCATTGGAAAACGCTTAATTCCCAAAAGGCGCAGGTAGCCAGCAAGGTAGCTGAGGTGTTTCGCCAGACGTTTGCCGACGAGCCCCATGACCCGGACCTGATGCTCTATAGTGGCGCCTTTTTTTCTGCAGCAGATCGCCAGGCCATGGAGCGTGCGCGCAGTCTGTCACCCTGGGATCTGGTGGGTCAGCGGTTTGCTTTTCAGGATCCGCGTCTGGAAGAAATGCTGTTTCGCTATCGGGCCCGCAGCTATCCGCATACCTTGGAAGGGGAGGAGCTGGCCCAATGGGAAGCATTTCGCTGGTCACGCCTGAATGATCCAGCGCTGGCAGGGTTCACCCTGAAAGACTTTGCCCGTGAAATCGAGCGTTACAACCAGCAGACACTGGATGACCATCAGCGTCAGATTCTTGAAGAAGTGGTGATGTATGTGGAATCCATCCTGCCCGC
>JBNJGW010000029.1:0-28926 GCA_051748005.1 Pseudomonadota bacterium
AAATTCCAGGCGGGCATCGGCGCGCTTGCCCTGCACCGTCAGCGACGAGTCGGTCAGCTCAAGCCCTGGCGCCCGGGCATCCAGGCGTTCCAGCCTGAACCCCATGCTGTCGTAGATCACCAGCGGGCGCTTGGGATTGAACATGACGCCCTGGGTTTCCATCAGCGGCTTGAGGTAGTGCGGAAAATTCTTGCCCGAGAACGCGACGTAACAGCGCGTAAAGGCATCAATAGCGGCTGGATCATGGGTCACATCGCCACTGCGTGTGGCGGTCAGGTAGCATTTGCCCTGTTCATCGCACACCTGGACAACACCGTCATCGGTTTCCCGAAAGCACAGTGGCGTATCCGCCCCCACCATATTGGTGAAGCGAAACTCCATCTCTTGCCAGAGACCAAAGCGCTCAAGCACCAGGGCAAACAGCAAGTCGCCCGGCACGCAGAAACGTCGCGCATCCGGGTTGTGAATCGGGTTGTAGTCACCGGCAACGCCTTTGGCGAAGCGGCTGGCTTGCATCGCGGAGATCACCACCAGATCACCGTCTTGCGTGTAAAAATCCTTGAACATGGCGGTTGCTGCCTGCCTAGCGTTAACGTTAGAAGTTGATAAAAATGAAAAACAGCCTGATTGCTGCCGCGCATCATGCCATAAAAGCGTGGCAAACTGCAGTCAACAACCCAGGCAACCTTCACAGCGAGATCTGCGTTTGACAACGGATACACCTGACAACAGCCAAAACAGCCAAGTTCCCACCCTGGCACCGGGCGCTGATAAGCCCAGGCGCCGCTGGCCCCGTTGGCTGGCATTTACGGCGTTAATTACCCTGGGCCTGGTGGCGCTGTGGCTGGCCGGCACCTACTGGCTGCTTAACAGCCAGTGGTTGCCAGAGCGGCTTTCCCGCTTGGAAGGCATTGATATCCAGTGGGAGCAGGGCCACAGCCGCCACCCCGGCCGCTGGGAAGTGGAAGACCTTGTCATCACCCGTGAGGATGAGGCGCTGGATCTGCAGATCCAGGCTGAACGTGCCAGCCTCACTCTGTCACTGGCTGGCCTGCTGCGCGGTGAGCTGAAAGTTGTCGCGCTGGACGCCGACGGCATCCGGCGCCTGAGCATCGGTGACCTGGCGGTTCAGGGCGATGGCCGCTTCAGCCTGCGCGATACCACCCTGAACCGCGACACCCTGGCTATCCCCGAGGCCCGCTTACAGCTGGAAAACGCTGAGATCATTCGCCACCCGGATAACGCCGTATTGGCGCGGGACATCGTGATTGATGCCAGCGCCCAGCTAAAGGCCACTACCCTGACCACAGACCAGGGTGAGCTCAACCCTGACCTGGCTGCGGCGCTTTCCACCCGCATTCAGCTAAGCGCCCTTGCCGATGCCTGGGATGTCTTCATGCCTTACCTGGCACCGCTGCCCTGGCTGGCGGTGGATGGCCGCGGTGAGCTTGACGCCCGGCTGGCCATTGTCGACGGCTATTTGCAGAAAGACAGCCAGCTGACCCTTGCCGCCCCCGCGTTGGGCGTGCGTATTGATGAGGCGCTCCTGCGCCAGGACGACACCCAGTGGGTTCGTCCGGGAACTCAGCCGCCCAGCCATCAGGCTCGTGGCGATGGCAGGATCACCCTGAAGGTTCCCGACAGCGAGCGATTGACCCTGGAAGCTGCCCTTGAGGGCGTCAGTATCAACGAGGTGCCCAAGGCTACCGAGGCTCCTGGCTCTCCCCTTGCGCCCCCCTACGTGGACAGCGCTACGCTGACCTTTGCGACCACGGTGGGTAATACCCGTATCGACCGGGTTAGCGTGCCTGAACGGGCGCAACTGGCCTTTAACGGCCAGGTCACCCGGCTGGATATGCTGAAGCGGCCGTTAGACAAGGCCCTTGAAGGGCTGCTGGATGACAAGGGCCTGACCCTGTCCGGCAACGGTCAGATCAGCGCCAGCGGGCAGTTTTCCGTGGATCAACTGCAATCAGCGCAGCTTGAGGTCACCGCCAATGCCTTGCAGGCCAGCGCGCTGGATGTCACCACCCGTGGTCAGGGGCGCCTGACCGCGCAGCTGAATAATGTCGAAACATTGAACGCCCGCTTGATACTCAGTGACGCCAGCCTAGCCCATCAGCGGCGCCCCTTGCTGCAGGACGCTGACCTGACCCTTGACCTTGAAAGCCCTATCGACCCGACACGCGCCCGCGAAGATGCCCGCGCGACGCTGGACTTTAGCGAGGCTCGCCTGGCGGATATTGCCGTTCTGCAAGCCTATCTTGCCCCCTACCTGCCCTCGCCTGCGCCCTTTACTCTGGTCAGCGGCGAAGCGCAAAGCCAGGGCAGCTTCAACCTGACACCCCGGCGCCTGGACGGTTCTGCAAGACTCAGCGGTGCTGCCTGGGTGACAGACTGGCAAAGCGCTACCCAGACCCACCGTATGACCAGCAGGATGCAGCTGGAGCTTAAGGTCAATGATGCCCAACTGGATGGCAGCCACCTGGATATCGGCGGCACCCGCCTGGGTTGGCAGCTGGCCAGCGATGCCCGACAACCGTCGCTGGAAAGTTTGCTGGTCCTGCGCGAAGGCCAGTTTCATCAGACACAGGGTGCGCCTGGCGGGCGCTTTGTGCTGGAGGGCAGCGTGCAGCAGCTGGGCTTTCTGAACACCTTCCTGCCTGACGCCCATGGGCTATCGCTCAGCGGGGGTGGCCAGCTGGTGGCAGAAGGCCAGTTTGCCGATGACCGCCTGACAGCGCCCAGCCGTCTGCGCGTGGATGCCTCCCCGCTGGAAGTGCGCTTTCTGGACTATCAGGCCAACGGGCGAGGCGAACTTACCGCCCAGCTTTCCGGCCCTGAAGACGCCCAGCTGACGCTGGCTATTCCCAGCTTCAGGCTCAAGCGCCAGGATGATGCACGCGCTTATCTGGAAGGCCGCCACCTGGCCCTGACCACCACCACACAGGCGGTTTCCCGGCTGATGGACAGCCGTGACCCGCGCCATGTGACCACGCGTATCAGCCTGCCGATTGTCAGCGTGCCGGACCTGAGCCGTTACAATAACTACCTGCCCGACGGCACCGGCATCGCCCTGCACGGCGGTGAGGCCAGCCTGAGCAGTGAGATGGTATTGGAAGGCCTGGAAGGCTCGGGTGATGTGACCCTGCGCGCCTTTGGCGCTGAGCTGACCCTGCTTGACCAGCGTCTGAAAGGCGATCTGGCGCTGGATTTCCAGCTGACCGAGGGCGATCTTGAACAGATGCGCTTTAGCGCCGATGACTCCTCCCTGCGCCTGGAAAATGTTCGCCGTCTCAGCGGCGAGGGGCACCCGGATGCCGGTTGGTGGGCAGAGCTCGGCCTTGAGGACGCCACCCTGGTGTGGCAGACCCCGCTCACCCTTGAGGCTGATGTTAATTTGTCGCTGCGTGATAGTGGCCTGCTGGCACGCCTGTTTCTGACCCGCGCCAGAGACAGCGACTGGCTGGGCCGGCTGCTTAGCGTGCGCAACATTCAAGGCCGCACCCAGCTGTCACTGGCCAGGCAACAGCTGGCCTTGAGCGGGATGACCCTGAGCGGTGGCCCGCTGACCCTGCTTGCCGAGCTGACCCTGGCCGACAGCACTGCCAACGGGGCGCTTTACGCCCAGCTGGGCCAGCTCGGCCTGGGGATTGAGTTGATCGACCGCGAGCCAGTGCTCAAGGTGTTACAGCCACGGCGCTGGTTTGAGCAGTGGCGTCAAACCCATCAGGCTGCTCAGTCCCTGCCGCGCTGACGACGAATCATCCGCACCCGTTCACGGGCTTTTTGAGGGGTGGCCAGGGGTTCGTTGGCGGCCTTTTTGGGGGTATCTTTCGGCGGCAGCGTTACCCAGGCAAACACCGGCAGGGATAGATGCCAGTAAATGGCGGACAGGCGCAGCCCCAGGGTCGTGAACAGGGCCGCCGGAATGGTCACCACCGGAGTGACCCCCATGGTGTGCAGGACCACGTAAACCGAGCCGCCGGCAATGGCCGCGGTGGCATAGATTTCTTCGCGCAGCACCATGGGCACCCGCTGGGCCAGTACATCGCGGATCATCCCGCCGGCCACTCCTGTCATCATGCCCATCAGCACCGCCACCACTCCGGGGCTACCCAGCAGCAGCGCCTTATGAGCACCAATCACGCTGAACAGAGCCAGACCAAAGGCATCCGCCACGGGCAGAAACCCCCGCGACAGACGGTGAATATAGTGAAAGCCCAGCATGGCAAGGCCCACGGTAGCAAAAATCACCCATAGATAGGTCGGGTCGCTCACCCAGAAGACCGGCCTGACGCCCAGCACCAGGTCGCGCAAGGTGCCGCCGCCAATACCGGTCACGGCGGCCAGCACCAGCATTCCGAAAGGGTCCATGCGATGGCGACAGGCCAGCACCACGCCGGACAGCGCAAACACCACTACCCCGGCCATATCCAGCCAGTATACGACTTGCGACACGCCTGCTCTCCTCAAAAAAATAGCGGCCGCAAGCCTAGCACAGCCGGGCCTGCCACGTTCAGCCTTGCAGCGAATTCAGTACTCAGGGCGTGTCGGTGGCCAGAAAGTGTTCGATAAAGACCTGATAATCCTGGGTGGCGCAATCCGCGTAAGCAAATGCCAGGGTGGTCACCACATGCGTAAAGCTGTCTCCACGGGATGTCAGGCGCTGACAGACAGCCTTGGCAAAGCCACTCGGGTCGCCCTGGTTCAAGGCGCTGGCCCCGCGCAGATGTTCCCGAGCGAGGATCTCGCCCCACTGGCGGGCTAACTGACGGTAGGACTTGGCCCCGGAGAGTTTGTGAGTAGGCACATCTTTCTTGAAGGGCGAACGCTCGCGTACCGAAAACACCCTGCCATTCATTTCCAGCCAGCCCAGATAACGGTCCGGATGCTCGGCAATCGCATGAAACGCCGCTGCGTGGCGAATACCTTCATTAATAAAGGCACGCTGCCAGGCACGCTTTTCTGCTGAGTTCATCAAGGCAAAGGCTTCCGGCGCGGTCTGTTCCTTGACGTCAAGAATCACATCATCATGCGCGTGATCCTTACCGCCTTCAATCAACACATAAAAACGCTCAAGGCCCAGAGAACCGGTGCCTGCACCCAGGCGGCGAGCGGTGTCCTTGACCCTGAAATGATCCGCGTCGGCTTCTTTCACCGGGTGCTTCAGGGTCTGCTGATAGCTCTGCTCAATCAGTCGGGTCAACTGGCTGGCTTTATCGGCAGGCAGATTGGCCAGCTTGCCAGGACGCTTGGTAAACCGGCGGCCCTGGTGCTCATCCACTTCTGTCCATTTAGCCAGCATCTTGGCACGGCTCTGCTTATCGGCCACCTTGCGCAGAAAGGGCTTTAACGGCCCTTTGGCCGTTTCCAGGGTTACCGCCTTCAACGGCTTACCGTCGCTGTGCCTGATCAGGGTGTCATGATAGCCATTGAGCAGCTTTTTTAATGCCTTGCCAATCGCCTTGGGAGACAGTTCCAGATTTTCACGGGCATCCAGCACCACACTGATCGCCAGGCGCCACAGGTCGTATTGATAATCCGCTACCAGGGCATCATCAAAATCATCCATGCCATAACGCACCTGATCATCATGATGACCATAGGCGCCGAAGTTATAGGCATGGGCATCTCCCTGCAGCCAGGTCTGGGTCTCGGGCCAGCCACCAAACAGGGCAAAGCGCCAGTCGTGCCAGACATCATCCCAGTAGAGATGGTTGGTACCCCGGAAAAAGGCATAGGGCGAAAGGGCCATCTTGGCAAACTTGGCCTGCCTGTCTGCCGGGGACAAACCGGCATTGGCGGCAGTAATCGCATCGATAACCTGCTGCGGGCGATTATGCCCGGTAAGCGCCTGGCTCATGGTGGCCCCTTCTGATTGACTGGTTGATTGGATCGTCTATTTACACGTCTTCATTATCGGTGCGTTAGCGCCAAACAACAATCTTGGGGGCTCAGGCAGGCATAGCTTGCACTTCTATCTACCCACTGATAGTTTAAAAATATACCAAATGATAAATTCCGGGATCTACCATGAATAGTGTCTGGCATGAATAGTGTACTGGATAGCTACTACCTACCGGCCAATACGCCGCCGACTTTCTGGCAAAAGGTGGGCATACCGGCACGTGGTACACAGCTCTATATGACGCTGAAAGAAGGCATGCCTTTCAGCGTCTTCAAAAAGCTGGCAGCAGCCTCGGGTCTGGAACAGAAAGCGCTTGCCCGCTATGTGGCGATTCCTCCTGCCACCCTTCAACGTCGCGCCAAAGCCGACAGGTTCAGCCTTGAGGAAAGTGATCGCCTCTACCGCTTTGCCGAAGTCCTCAATGCGACCGTCGAGCTATTCGAAGGTGATCAGGATCAGGCAGGCGTCTGGCTGCTTTCTTCGCTACGCGGACTCGGCGGACGCCGCCCGGTTGACATGATTGCGACCTCAGCGGAAACAGAAGCCGTCCTCGACCTGATTGGCCGGTTGGAGCACGGTGTTTTCCCATGAGCCAGCGGCTTGTCTATCGCCTGGTCAAACACAAATGGTTGGGAAGCGCCTTTGATGGCGAGGGGGCACGGCGTTATGGAGGACGCTGGAACAGCCGGGGACGACCCTGTATCTATCTGGCGGGATCAGAATCGTTGGCCATCCTTGAGGTGATGGTTCATCTGCAGGACTATCGGGTTTTACAGCACTACACCTTGATCGAGATTCAGTTGCCTGATGATGGAATATTGCAGCTACCTCGCGAACAGTGGCCAGCCGATTGGTATGAAGAGCCCGCGCCAGCCTCAACGGCTCAGCTGGGTGATACTTGGCTGGCCAGCCAGACAAGCTTGGCGCTGGCGGTTCCCAGCGTTGTCGTCCCCCGCGAACTCAACTATCTGCTTAACCCTACACACCCGGGTTTCAGCCAGGTTGTGCAAAGCGCCCGGCATATTGATTTCGCCCCGGATCAACGCCTGTAAAGCCCCCTACCATCAATCACTTGTTAACACGGCATGGGGCTTTGGGCAGCCAGCATCAATCCAACTGGAACGGATACACCGGGCCGATTTCCAGCAAGCGGGTCAACTCATCCAAGGCGGTCAAGGATTCATTCGCCAGCTGCGGGTCGGCCAGGTCATCCACCGCCAGGCGATCACGGTAGTGGCGGCTGACCCAGGTAGTGAGATCCGCATAAAGATCATCGTTGAGCAGTACACGCCCTGACAGGGCTGCCTGTTCGGTTGCTGACAGCGCCACGCGCAGGCGCAGGCAGGCAGGGCCGCCGCCATTGCGCATGCTCTGTTTGACGTCCTTGACGATCACTTCGCCAATCGGGTTATTGCCCGCCAGGATGAAGTCCTGAAGGGTGCGCCACACCGCTTCGCGCTCCTGGCATTCACCGGGCACCACCAGGGTCATGCTGCCATCCGGGTTGGAAAGCAGCTGGGAGTTGAACAGGTAGGAGGCCACCGCATCTTCCATGCTCACCGCCGCTAGCGGCACCCGCACCGGGATCAGCGGCGTGGACAGCTTGGCCCGCAGTTCGTCCAGGGTGCGTTCTTCGTCCATAAAGGCCATTTCGTGGTACAGCAACACGGGGCCATTACCCACGGCAATCACATCATTGTGAAAGACACCGGCATCGATGGCATCAGGGTGCTGCTGGGCAAATACCGTCTGTGCCGCGCTTAAGCCGTGCTGGCGGGCCACTGCCTGGCTGGCTTCCAGGGTCTGGCGGGCCGGGTAGCGCTGCGGCTCCCGCTCGCCGCCAAAAGCCTGGCGGCCATACACAAAAAGGTGCACGCCGGGGTCACCGTAGTCACCACACAGGCGGGTGTGGTTAGCTGCGCCCTCATCAGAGAATGCCGGCGTGCCGGGCAATGCCGGGTGGTGGGCAAAGTGTGCGTCGGCGCGGAAGATCGCCTGCAGGACACGCCCGGTAGTGGGCGGCTCCAGGAAACGATGAAAGCTCGACTGCAGATTGGCCGGGGTAAAATGCACCCGGCGATCCGGCGCATCCACGCTGGGCGTGACCGTAGCGGCGTTGGCCGTCCACATGCTCGACGCCGAGCACACCGCACGCAGCAGCTGGGGCGCCTCGCTGGCAGCGCGCCTGAGAATCTCGCCATCCGTGCCGCTGAACCCCAGCGCCCGCAAGGCGCCAAGATCCGGGCGCTGCTGGGGCGGCAGCACCCCTTGCGCGTAGCCGGCATCCATCAGCGATTTCATCTTGGCCAGGCCCTGCAGCGCCCCTTCCTTGGGGTTGGAGACCAGGCCACCATGGCTCATGGACGCCACATTGCCATGGGCCAGCCCGGAGTAGTTGTGGGTCAACCCCACCAGACCATCGAAATTGACTTCACGTACTGTATTGATCATAACTTGATACCGGGAGGCAGTTTTTCCGGCATTTCCAGGCTGTCGGCTTCCATTGAAGCCACCGGATAAGCGCAGTAATCGGCAGCATAAAAAGCACTTGGCCGATGGTTACCGCTATCACCCACGCCACCAAAGGGTGCATCCCCCGAAGCGCCGGTGGTCTGGCGGTTCCAGTTGACGATCCCGGCGCGAATACGCAACAGAAAGTCTTCCCAATCCGCCTGCTCACCGCCAATCAGACCCGCAGACAGGCCATAGCGGGTATCGTTGGCCAGACGTAACGCCTCATCCCAGTCGCGGTAACGATAGACTTTGAGCAGGGGGCCAAAGTGCTCTTCATCCGGCACTTCCAGGCCGGTAACGTCGATCAGCGCCGGGCTGACCAGGCTAGTATTCTTCTCCAGACGCAGCATGCGGTTGATGATGGTGCCGCCCAGGTTTTCAAGCGCTTCCTGGGCCTTGAGCAGACCGTCCGCCGCCGCCACGCTGACCAGACCTGAGAAGAACGGCTCTGGGTCAACGCTGAACTGCCCGGCCAGATGGAGCTCGCCGATGGCTTCGGCCAGGGCATCAATCAGGTGATCCCCTACTTCGCCTTCCGGCACAATCAGGCGTCGGGCGCAGGTGCAGCGCTGGCCGCCGGAAAGAAACGCCGATTGCAGTATGGCCAGCACGGCGGCCCGCTGATCCGGTACATCCTTGACCACCAGAGGATTATTGCCCCCCAGCTCCAGCGCCAGAAGCTTGTCGAGCTGGCCGGCAAACTGCTTGTGCAACATGCTGCCCACCTTGGCACTGCCGGTAAACAGCAGGCCGTCGATACCCGGGGCCGCTGCCAGCGTCTGGCCGACGGCCACACCGCCTTGCACCAGGTTGATCACACCTGCCGGCAAGCCGGCTTCCAGCCAGCACTGCAGGGTCAGGTCAGCGGTGAGCGGGGTCTGGTCGCTGGGTTTGAACACCACGCAGTTACCCGCCAGAAGCGCAGGCACCATATGACCATTGGGCAGGTGGCCCGGGAAGTTGTAAGGTCCGAACACCGCCATCACCCCATGGGGTCGGTGGCGCAACACTGCCTTGGTGCTGCCCACTGCCTTTTCACGCTCGCCGGTGCGTTCCTGATAGGCCTTGAGTGACAGGGCTACCTTGCCAATCATGGCACCGACTTCGGTACGGGCTTCCCACAGCGGTTTTCCGGTTTCGCTGGCGATAGCAATGGCCAGGGCTTCACGATGCTTTCCCAGCACCTCAGCAAAACGTTCCACCAGTGCCTGGCGCTCGGCAAAGGGCTGGCGCGCCCAGCCGGGAAACGCCTGGCGCGCAGCGCCAACAGCGGCATCTACCTGCGCCTCTGATGCACTGGTCCCCTGCCATAAAAGAGTCGCGGATACCGGGTCATGCTTGCTCAGCTCAGCGGCTTCGCCGGTCACCCAGGCGCCATTGATCAGCTGCTGTTGCTGGGGGTTCATCGAAGGGGTGTGCATACAGTCTCCTAGGTTTCGAGTAAGCGCAGGCTGTCACCGCTGACAACGCCGAGACGCTGCGCCTCTGCTTCGCTGAGGGTGATGACATTATCCTGCGGCGCGCGGCCAATCCAGCAGGCCGAAAAGTCTTGCATATCGGTCGTCGCGGCCAGCCAGCGGCTGACGCTTTCCTCACCCGCCGTCGCTGATACCTTGACGTCATAAAGGTGTGAATGGCGAACGGCGCGCACATCGTCGATATAGGCTTCCACCGTCGGACCGCCGTCGAAGATATCGATAAAGCCTTCCCAGCGCAGGCCTTCCTTCTTGAGCATTTCCAGCGCCGGGCGGGTGTGACGGTGCACCTGACCAATACAGGCGCGCGCCTCCTCCGACATGAAGGTGGTGTAGATGGGGAACTTGGGCATCAGCTCGCCGATAAAGCTCTTCTGACCCAGGCCTGTCAGGCGGTCGGCCTCGTCAAAGTCCATCGGGAAAAAGTGCTTGCCCAGACTTTCCCAGAAGGGGCTGCGGTTATTGTCATCAAACACGCCGCGCATTTCCGCCAGCACCTTGCCGGGAAACTGATCGCGGAACTGGGCAATAAACAGCCAGCGGGCCTTGGAAAGCAGGGCGCCGTTACGCAGGTGCTTGTGGGCCTCACCGCGAAATTCCGGGCGCAGGAACAGCGAACAGACTTCGGCATCGCCGGTGTGATCAGAGCTCAGAAAAAGCGTATCGATAGTGCGGTGCAGATCCAGCTGCACCGAGGAGTGCGCCAGAGTACCCAAGCGATAATGGTAGAACGGTACCTCGTGACCAATCTCACCTTCAATGGCGCAGCAGCCGGCCAGTTCGCCGCTGACTTCATCCTCCAGTACGAAGAAGTACAGGCGATCATTTTTGGGGGTGCGCTGCTCAAAGGCGCTGGCAGCCAACTCGATCTTGCTGGCCAGAAACTCACGGTTATCCGGCAGGGAGGTAAAGCCGACGCCTGCCTGTTGCGCAAGCACCTGAAGCCCATCCAGATCGCCGCGGGCAATGGGTCGAATGCGCATCACATTTCTCCTTCATCGTGGGCATCCAGCGCCGCCGACAGCGCCAGCGGTGCGGCCAGCACGGCGCGCCCTTCTTCCACGCCGAGGTGCTCGGCGTCTTCAGGTGAGAGCATCAGCTGATCGGTCGGGGACAGTGCGTAGCGCGCGACCAGGCAGCGGAAATCTCCCAGTTTCTGGTTGGCAATCATGGCGGGCTCTGCATCCGGCAGGGTGTGTGCCGGGCGAATGCGCACCGGATGCCAGGCAGCGCGGCGGATACTCTCCAGCCGATCGCGTTCAGCTTTGACAATCGGCCCGGCGTCGAAAATATCCACATGCCGGGAACGCACAAAGCCTTCCGCCAGCATTTCTGCCAGGGCGTCCTCGTGGGCCGGATGCTCACGCCCTATTGCCGCCCTGGCCTGGGGTGTGAGCAGCGGCAAATACAGCGGGAACTGCGGCATTACCTCGGCAATAAAGCTTTTCGAGCGTACCCCGGCAATGTGGTTCATTTCCTGATAGCCACGAGCGAAAAAGTGCTGGCCGACACTTGCCCAGAAAGGCGACTGATTATCAGCATCCAGGTAACCGGGGAAGGCCACCGCCAGAATGCGTGAAAAACGCTCCGGGTACTGGGCGATGAACATCAGGCGCGCGCGGCGTAACAGGCTTTCTGCCGTGGTGCCCTTGTAGCGCGGGTCCAGCGACATGGCGCACAGCAGGGTGGCGTCCGAAGCCTCGTGGGACAGCGAGAGCGTCTGCACTTCACGGCGCACGTTCAGCTGTTGGGAGGCGTGGATAAGGGTTTCCTGACGGTAGGTGTAATACGCCTCCGCCGCCCCTGCCTGAGCACGAATGGTGGCCGTGCCCAGCACCTCACCAGAGGTGCCTGTTGCTGCCATCCCTGGCGTTTGTTCATTACCTTTTTTTTCAATAACCTGCTTTTCAATAACCTGCTTTTCAATAACAAAGGTGTAGTGTTCGTCGCCAGGGAACTCAACGTCGCCGCTGAAGGCGGCCTCCGAGCGGGCAATCCGCTCTTCCAGACGTTCTCGGCTGGCAGGCAGATTGGTCAGCCGGGGCTTTGCCTGCTCGGCAAGTGCCAGCAAGGCATCCAGGTCGCCGGAACATACCGGTCGGATGATCAACATCCCGTTCTCCTCAGCCCTTGGCTACCAGGCGCTCGATGGCGCGTTCGAGGCGCGCCATGCCTTCCTTGATGTCTGCTTCCGGAATCACCAGAGATGGCGCCATGCGCAGGACGTTGGGGCCGGCAATCAGCGCCATCACGCCTTCTTCAATGGCCAGGGGAAGAATATCCTTGGCGCGACCTTCATATTCAGGCGACATTTCCGCGCCCATCAGCATTCCCATGCCGCGAATTTCCTTGAATACGCCGTACTTGTGATTGATGGCTTCCAGGTGCTCGCGAAACAGCTCATGGCGTTTTTTCACGCCGTCGAGCACCTCAGGCGTGTCGATAAACTCTACTGCCGCCAACGCCACGGCAGAGGCCAGGGCGTTACCCCCATAGGTAGACCCATGGGTGCCAATGGCCAGGGATGTGGCAATGGCCTCGGTGGTCAGCATGGCACCCACCGGGAAACCACCGCCGAGGGACTTGGCGCTGGTGAGAATGTCCGGGGTAATGCCAAAGTTCTTGTAGGCGTAAAGCTCACCGCTGCGGCCGACCCCGGTCTGTACTTCATCAAAGATCAGCAGGGCATCGTTTGCATCACACAGATCCCGCAGGCCCTGGAGGAATTCCTGGGTCGCCGGGACGATACCGCCCTCGCCCTGCATGGGTTCCACCATGATGGCGCAGGTATCCTCGCCCATCAGCTGGCGAACGCTTTCCAGGTCGTTGAAGGTGGCATGCAGGATGCCGCCCGGCACCGGGCCGAACCCCTGTGAGTATTTGGGCTGGCCGCCGACGCTGACGGTAAAAAAGGTGCGGCCATGGAAAGACTGGGTAAAGGAAATGATCTTGTCTTTGTGCTCACCGAAATGATCCACCGCATAGCGGCGTGCCAGCTTGAGTGCCGCCTCGTTGGCTTCGCCGCCGGAAGAGCACAGATAGACCTTGTCGGCAAAAGTACGCTTGACCAGGGCTTCAGCCAGCTTGAGCGCCGGCTCATTGGTGAAGACGTTGGAAAGATGCCAGAGTTTTTCGCTCTGCTCCTTGATCGCATTCACCAGCACCGGATGGCAGTGGCCCAGTGAGTTGACCGCGATGCCACCGGCAAAATCAATAAACTCACGGCCTTGCTGATCCCACAGGCGGCTGCCTTCACCGCGCACCGGAATCACCTGCTGGGGCGCGTAGTTGGGCGCCATATAGTGATCAAAATCCTGGCGTGTCGGGGTCGTAATCATGAATCCTACCTCCGGAAAAGCGGTGAACCGTGGACGACATATCCATACGGGCATGGTGTTTGATAACGATCTTTCAATATCTGCACATTCGTTGGCAGTGAGTTGAATAACAGCAGGTCGAGTAATAGTGAATCGAATGATGGCGACCTGAATGATAATAAGCTGAATAACAATCAGTATACGGGTGCCCACCGGTGCTGCGCTTACAGGGATGGGACAACGAATTATCAAAAGCGGCTGCGCAAACTCAAGGCCACCATACCTAGACCAGGCGCTCCTCCCGGGGCGTCAGGCCAAAGTGGTTGCGATAGGCCGTGGAAAAGTGCGCGCCGGAGGAAAAACCGGTGCTCAGAGCGATATCGCCAACCGGGCTATCGCTTTCGCGCAGCTGTTTACGCGCCTCTGTCAGACGTAGATCCAGATAGTAGCGACTGGGAACGGCCTGCAGGTATTTCTTGAACAGGCGTTCCAGCTGACGCCGGGAAATTCCCAGATGCTCGGCCAGTTCCAGTGTTGAAAGCGGCTCTTCGATATTGGCTTCCATCAGGGTCACCGCATCAATCAGGCTTTGCGGCGCATGGCCCAGGCGGTTTTTCAGCGGCACGTGCTGGCGCTCATCGGCCAGGCGAATGCGGTCACAGACAAAGTGTTCTGATACCTGCTCGGCCAGGCGCGCGCCGTGGTGCTCCCCGATCAGCGTCAGCATCATGTCCATGGCGGCGGTGCCGCCCCCACAGGTGATACGATCGCGGTCAATCTCAAACAGCTGCTGGGAAAGCGCTACCTGAGGATAGGCCTGAGAGAAAGCATCAAAACGCTGCCAGGGCAGAGTGGCCCGGTAGTTTTCCAACAGGCCGCAACGCGCCAGCACTTCGGTACCGCCTGCCAGCCCCCCCAGGCACACCTTGCGGCCCTGCTGCTCGCGCAGCCATTCGTTGAGCCGGGGTGGCAAGGTGTAGGGCAAGGGCGCGGGAGCGCATACCAATACCATATCCAGCGGCCCCAGCGGCTCGCCCAGGGCATGCTGGGCATTGAGCGACAGCTCGGCACCACTGCGCACAGGCGCCTCGCTCAGGCTGATGGTGATGGTCTGATAGAGCAGCTGGCCACTGAGCTGGTTGGCCATCTGCAGCGGTTCCAGGGCGCAGGCATGTGCCAGCAGTGAAAAGCCGGGCAGCAGCACAAAAGCCACGCGCCGTCGGGAGGCAGGCTCAAGGGGCTGAGTAGGTTCAAAGGGCATGTGCGTTCACATCGTTTATCCACGCCGGTGGTAAAAAGTCCTTGTTATACCTTTATTTATTGCCATGCCCGTCAAGACTACGCAAGCAGGAACACGCGTTAACGCAAAAAGGGAGGCCTGAAATATAAAAGCCGGGCTAGCGCCCGGCAATCACCCGCCTCCCGCGTCTGTCAGTTAGCGCCGGAAAGAAACCAGACGCCTAGTAAGGCAACAATGCCAACGATCACTGCTATCAGTACCCAAGGCAGTTTGCCCGCTGGTTTTTGCGCCTCAGGCTGGCGGTGAGGTTCAGACACTTCAAAGGTTTCAGGCTTACGCCGTTCAAGAATATCCTCTTCGGTTTCTTTTGAGGACTGGTTTTCTCGGGTATCCATAAGGCACTCCCACGATAACCGGTGAACGAAAGCAACACGTCCGGGCTGCCAATGGGCGTCCCGGAAAATGGCTCTATAGGTTAATGACATCAAACTCCGCTACAGGGTTCACATCTGCCTCATAATCCACGTCCTCGCGTTCAAAGCCAAACAGCTTGAGGAATTCGTGTTTGTAGCCGGCGTAATCGGTGATCTCGAAGAGGTTGTCGGTGGTCACTTGGGGCCACAGGTCCTTGCAGGCCTGCTGGACATCCTCGCGCAGTTCCCAGTCGTCCAGACGTACCCGGCCCTGGTCATCGGTGCTGTGATCATCGCCGTAGAGTTTGTCACCAAACAGGCGGTTAAGCTGATCAATGGTGCCCTCGTGCAAACCTTTTTCCTTCATGATGCGGTAGACCATGGCGATATACAGCGGCATCACCGGAATGGCCGCACTGGCCTGGGTGACCACGGACTTGAGCACGGCCACATTGGCGCTGCCACCGCTCTGCCTGAGCTTGTCATCAATGGCGGCCGCCGCGCGGTCAAGATCTTCCTTGGCCTTGCCCAGGGCGCCGTGCCAATAGATTGGCCAGGTAATCTCTGTGCCGATATAGCTGAATGCCACGCTGCGCGCGCCCTTGGCCAGCACGCCCGCCTTGTCCAGAGCGTCCATCCACAGCTCCCAGTCCTCGCCGCCCATCACCATGGTGGTGTCATCGATTTCCTGCTGGGTGGCGGGTTCCACTTCTGCTTCTATGATGGCGTCCTTGTTGGTATCGATGGCAGTGGCGCGATAGGTCTCGCCAATCGGCTTCAGGCTGGAACGCTTGACCTCGCCGCTGTCTGGCAGCTTACGCACCGGCGACGCCAGCGAGTAGACCACCAGATCGACCTCTCCCATGTCCTGCTTGATCAGCTCGATGGCTTTTTCCCGGGCTTCGTGAGAAAACGCATCGCCATTGATCGACTTGCTGTAAAGCCCTTCCTGCTTGGCGAACTTGTCAAAGGCGGCTGAGTTATACCAGCCCGCCGTACCCGTGCGCTTTTCAGTCCCTGGCTTTTCGAAGAAAACACCCAGGGTATCGGCACCGTAACCAAAGGCGGCGGTGATACGCGCCGCCAGGCCATACCCGCTGGAGGCCCCGATCACCAGGACTTTTTTGGGACCTTTGGCTTTATCCAGCCCGCGGGCGCGGGTCGCTTCGATCTGTTCGCGTACATTCTGTTCGCAGCCAACAGGGTGAGTGGTGGTGCAGATAAAACCGCGTACCTTGGGTTTGATAATCACATCGAGCCTCGCTGTGTTGGATCACTGTCATGCGCTGTTGCGCTATTGTGTTGGCAATTCTAACTGGCTGCAGGCGTTATGTCCGCCCCCATGTAATAGCCAGCGCTGACCCGGGACGCTGGCGCTTGAGAATGGGCGAGGTTCAAGGCAGGATAGCAGGCTGAATCAAGGTGGCAGGGGCAAAGTGACATGAACGCACAGCAGTTGGTCGATGAGCGCGGTGACTTATGGTTGGCATTGGCGCCTTTATGGCTCGACCGTGAGCCGGGCGAACGGGACTATGCGCGCATGGTCGAGGTCATCGAGCGTTACGAACTCAGCCTGCAGGAGCTTGAATGGGTGTTCCGCCTGGAGCTGGCACCGGTAATGTCGCGTTACCAGCTGTCGGTGGCCAGCGAGTGGCGCAAGTTTGATGACTACCAGCTGATGAAGCGTCTGGTGCACCATAACCTGCGCCTGACCGGCTGGCGGCGCAAACGCTGGATGCTGTTTTCAGGCCTGACCACCATGATGACCCGCCACCGCATCAATGAGTTGATGAACCGTCTGATGGTACATCGCGGTCAGCTACCTTCCTGACCAGCACGTCTAGGCTTGGTTTCCCAGGGGATTCGAATGTCAGGAGCCTAGCTTCTCTTGAAAGCACGCAGATCCTGAGGGTCAAAGCGGGTGACTTCTTCCGGCAACCCCAGCTCTTCACGCTTGAGCTTGACCTCAAGCTTTTCTGCCAGGCGCTCGGCATCGTCATCCGGGGTTCGACCGTTAAGCTCCGCCAGTTGCTGCATGCCCTGGTGATAGAAGGTCAGGATATCCAGAGCAACGCGATTGTCAGCTTTCACTTCACGGCGCAGGGTGGACAGGTAGCCACTGATCTGGCCCAGATGATGCTTGAGTTGCCAGACATAGCGCACCTCATTCATCCAGGGTCTATCCTTCAAGGCGGCAAACAGGGCGCTGGTGGCCAGAAGACCCAAGAGCACCCCCAGGGCGTTCAGCCAGAAGCTACTGCCAAAGGTGGTGGTCAGCAGCATGGCAAACAGCATACCGAAAATAATCAGCTGGCCGGCCATGGCCACACTGATCATGCGCGCCTTGCGACGGTACACTTCGGGTTCATACGCTTCCAGTTGAAATACTACCGCCATGGACGACCTCTTATCCTTCGTTAAGCAACGTTGCCTGTCAGCATTCTACCGGCCCTTGCCCGCTGGGCAAGGACCAGGCGTCTTGCGCCTTGTGTTCAGTTGGCGCCTGCCAGCCGTTCAGCGGCAGTCTTCAGCAGGTGTTCTGTGGTTTCCCAACCGATGCAGGCATCGGTAACGGATACGCCGTAGCGAAGGGCTCCGGGCTTGAGCGGCTGCTTGCCTTCATGCAGATGGCTTTCCAGCATCAGTGCCGCAATATCGGTATTGCCGGCGCTACGCTGTGCCAGGGCATCCAGCATGACCTCGCTCTGGCGGCGGTGATCCTTGCGGGCGTTGGCGTGGCTGCAATCAATCATCAGGCGCGGGTTCTGGCCTGCCTCGCGCAGCGCTTTGCTGGCGGCGTTGACGTGGCGCGCCTGGTAGTTGGGCTCGCCGTGGCCACCGCGCAGCACCAGCTGGGTATGCGGATTGCCAGGACTCTGCTGCATCACCGGTTGGCCGTGGGTATCCAGCGCGAAACGCTGATGGGGGTGAGCGGCAGCGTTCATGGCATCAATGGCCACCTGTATATCGCCGTTGGTGGCATTCTTGAAGCCCACAGCAGCGGCCAGGTCGCTGGCCAGCTCGCGGTGCAACTGGGATTCCGTGGTGCGGGCGCCAATCGCGACCCAGCTGAGCAGGTCGTCCAGGTAAGGCGCCAGCATGGGCTGCAGCAGTTCAGTGGCGACCGGCAGGCCACACTGGGCAACGCGACGCATCAGTTCACGGGATAGCCCGAGGCCGGTGGGCATGTCGCCACTGCCATCCAGCGCTGGATCGTAGGCCAGGCCTTTCCAGCCAACGGTGGTGCGCGGTTTTTCCACGTAGACACGCATGACCGGCAAAATCTGGTCGCTGACCTCTTCACTCAACCGGGCCAGACGCTCGGCGTATTCCACAGTCGCTTCCGGGTCATGCACCGAGCAGGGGCCTACTACCACCAGCAGACGCGAATCTTCGCCGCTGAGAATGCGGTTGATCGCCTGACGCTGTTGGTGGATCTGCTGTTCAAGCCCAGCCTCCACGGCAAGCGATTGGCGCAGTGCCGCAGGCGTTGGCAAAGGAAGACGGGATGGATCACCGTCTGACGGCAGGGTCGTAGCCGCTGTAGCTGTAGAAGAAAGTGAGGCGTGACGCTTCGGCAAGCTGGAAACAGGGGCATTCATGGTTAACTCTCCAAAAGTAAAGGACATCGTTGTGCCGTATTGCCACCTGCTTGAACGCGACCGGAGGTGGCAGCTATGACCCGTCGCGCGGCGCTAAATCGCCAGCCATATCCATAGCCGATATAGGGGATGGCGATAGCATTGAAATGGGCGCGAACGGTCATGGTACTGCTCCTCCGAAAAGTCTGGTTTTCAACATCTTGCACTATGTATCTTACACATTTTTCACAACATCAAACAAAAGTCCTGACAAACAAAAGCCCCGGCTGGGTTACCAGCCGGGGCTTTATCATGGCAGGCAACCCTTGGGGTGTGCCCGTCGGCGCGACGTCAGCCGTCGGCCTGAGGCACAGCGTGGCTAAACCAATAACCATAACGCGCAGGGTTGGCTGATAATGACAACAGACGTTCAATGGTGAAAATTTTCATCCTGAATGCCTCTCTGCACGTTACAGGGTTAGCGACGCGGGTGCCGAATAGGCGGATCAGCCGGCAAACAGCTGATACCAGCCAATGGTAGCCGGCAGCGCGCTCATGCTGATCAGCACCACCAGGCCTGCAATAATCGCCAGCACACCGGAATTGTCTTTAAAGTTTTCGTCATCATGATGGGCCATGAGTAAAGCTCTCTTAAACGGATGATGGGTTCAGAAGGAATATAGTGCACCCATATTAACCGATCATTACCCCTACGACGAGAGTAATACCGCGCGTACTAGACGTTTTGACGGTGCAGGCTCATCGATCAACGCGGCGCGTAGGCGAACACGTCGGAAAACAGCCGTGTCTGATCCAGCCCCTGGGGCGCCAGCGCATCAATGCTGGCATACACCATACCCGGCGAGCCGGACAGATATACATCGTAATCCTGTGGCGACAGGTCAGCATTAGCAAGCACCTGATCTATACGCCCCTGGTGATGATGAATACGCTCGCTGGACGTCATCTCTTCCTGCAGCGGCATCTCGGTCACGGCATGAAAGTGGATGTTTGCATGCTCCAGCGCCCACTGACAGGCAAGGGGTTCCAGATAAAGATCGCGGTGTTCACGAGCGGCCCACCACAGCGAGACTTCACGCTCTGGCTGATGTTCCAGTACCGCCTCGATAATCGCCTTCATTTGTGAAAACCCGGTGCCTGCGGCTACCAGCAAAAGCGGCCGTTGGCTATCAGGGTCAAGCACACAATCACCGCCAGGCAGACGGATTGTCAGCTGGTTAGCGACCTGCAGGAGCTCGCGCAGACGGGCAGAATTATCGCGTTCCGGCCAGTGCTGGATATGCAGTTCAAGCCTGCCATCACCGCGCTCTGCGCTGGCGATCGAGAACGGCACCCAGGTCTGCTCATCCAGGCCAAGCTCAAGATATTGGCCAGGAGCATGACGCATGGCTTCTGCCCGGCCTTGCAAGGTGACGCCAAACACGTCCGGGTTGAGGTCTTCTACTTCGGTGACCTGGCAGGTCAAGGTTTTTGCGCTCATCAAAGCCTCTTGTTGTTACGGTCAGGGAGTGCGGTCAATTTATTCGCTTCCTTTGCGGGCGTCTGGCAGTGGAATACCAATTCCGAAACTTTCCCAGCGCTCATCCACCCGGGTTTTGACCTCTTCATCCATGGTGATGGGCTGGCCCCACTCACGGTCGGTTTCACCCGGCCATTTGTTGGTGGCATCCCAACCCATCTTGGACCCCAGGCCCGCCACTGGCGAAGCAAAATCCAGATAATCGATAGGCGTATTTTCCACTGTCACCGTATCCCTTGCCGGGTCCATACGGGTTGTCATCGCCCAGATCACATCCTCCCATTTGCGAGCATCGACGTCATCATCTAGGACAATGACAAACTTGGTGTACATGAACTGGCGCAGAAAACTCCACACGCCCATCATCACCCGCTTGGCGTGGCCGGGGTACTGCTTCTTCATGGTCACTACCGCCATACGATAGGAACAGCCTTCCGGCGGCAGGTAGAAATCGACGATCTCCGGGAACTGCTTGCGCAGGATCGGCACAAAGACTTCATTCAGAGCCACGCCGAGAATTGCCGGTTCATCCGGCGGGCGACCGGTATAGGTGGAATGGTAGATGGCATCGCGGCGCATGGTCATACGAGTGACGGTAAACACCGGGAAGTGGCTGACTTCATTGTAATAACCGGTGTGATCGCCAAAGGGCCCTTCTGGCGCCATGTCATCCGGGTAGATAAAGCCTTCCAGGATGATTTCCGCCGAGGCCGGCACTTCAAGCTCAGCGTGGCCACACTTGACCAGCTCGGTGCGCGAACCGCGCAGCAGGCCGGCAAAGGCGTATTCGGACAGGGTATCCGGTACCGGGGTCACGGCGCCCAGTATGGTCGCCGGATCAGCGCCCAGGGCCACGGCCACCGGAAAAGGCTCACCGGGATGGGCTTTTTGGAACTCCTGGAAATCCAGCGCGCCGCCGCGATGGGAAAGCCAACGCATGATCAGGCGGTTACGGCCAATTTTCTGCTGCCGATAGATGCCCAGGTTCTGGCGTTTCTTGTGCGGTCCCTTGGTCACCACCAGTGCCCAGGTCACCAGCGGGGCAGCATCCCCCGGCCAGCAGTGCTGGATAGGCAGCTGATCAAGATTGACATCGTCACCTTCATAGACCACCTCCTGCACCGGGGCTCGGCGGACGACCTTGGGCCCCATGCTCAGCACCTGTTTGAAGATGGGCAGCTTCGACCAGGCGTCCTTGAAGCCCTTGGGCGGGTCAGGCTCCTTCAGAAAAGCCAGCAGCTTGCCTACTTCCTGCAGGGCCTCTACTGAGTCTTCGCCCATGCCCAGCGCCACCCGCTTGGGGGTGCCGAACAGATTGCCCAGAAGCGGCATGGCGTGGCCCTTGACGTTTTCAAACAACAGCGCCGGGCCACCGGCGCGCAGGGTGCGGTCACAGATTTCAGTCACTTCAAGATAAGGGTCAACCTCCACGCTGATGCGCTTGAGTTCTCCTCTTTCTTCCAGCGCAGCGATGAATTCACGCAGATCGTGGTATTTCACAGCAGACTCCCGCAGCTAATGCCCCGCTCAAAGGGACGGCAAACAGCGCTTTTCCAGCCAGAGTGCTGGAAAAGCAGGCTAGCGACGCTTCATGGCTTCAAAGAATTCCAGGTTGGTCTTGGTATCCTTGAGGCGGTCAATCAGAAACTCGGTGGCAGCCACATCTTCCATGGGATTAAGCAGCTTGCGCAGAATCCACATGCGTTGCATTTCATCTTCCGTGGCAATCAGGTCTTCACGACGCGTACCGCTGCGGCGAATATTGATCGCCGGGAAGACACGCTTTTCTGCCAGCTTGCGGTCCAGGTGGGCTTCCATATTGCCGGTTCCCTTGAACTCCTCGAAGATCACTTCGTCCATTTTGGAGCCGGTATCGACCAGGGCCGTGGCAATAATCGTCAGGCTACCGCCCTCTTCGATATTACGGGCAGCACCAAAAAAGCGCTTGGGCTTTTCCAGCGCGTGGGCATCGACACCGCCGGTCAACACCTTGCCGGAGCTGGGTACTACCGTGTTGTAGGCACGCGCCAGGCGGGTGATGGAATCCAGCAGGATGACCACATCCTTCTTGTGCTCGACCAGACGCTTGGCTTTTTCGATCACCATCTCGGCGACCTGAACGTGGCGGGCCGGGGGCTCATCGAAGGTAGAGGCCACGACTTCACCGCGCACGGTGCGCGACATCTCGGTGACTTCCTCCGGGCGTTCATCAATCAGCAGCACGATCAGGTGGCACTCGGGATTATTGCGCGTAATGGAAGTGGCAATATTCTGCAACATCAACGTCTTACCCGCCTTGGGCGGAGACACCAGAAGCCCCCGCTGGCCTTTACCGATCGGCGCGGCAAGGTCAATAATCCGGGCGGTCAGGTCTTCGGTTGAGCCGTTGCCGATTTCCATGTGCATCCGCTGATCGGGAAACAGCGGTGTCAGGTTTTCGAACAGAATCTTGTGCTTGGCGTTCTCAGGGCGGTCAAAATTGATCTGACTGACCTTGAGCAAGGCAAAATAACGTTCGCCTTCCTTGGGCGGACGTATCTTGCCGGCAATCGAGTCGCCCTTGCGCAGATTGAAACGGCGGATTTGTGAAGGCGAGACATAAATGTCGTCTGGCCCGGCGAGATAGGAACTGTCCGCGCTACGCAGAAAGCCGAAGCCATCCTGGAGAATTTCCAGCACACCGTCGCCATAGATATCCTCGCCACTTTTGGCATGTTTCTTGAGGATGGCGAAAATGATGTCCTGCTTGCGCGAACGGGCGAGGTTATCGATGCCCATTTCACGGGCAAGTTCGAGTAGCTCGGGGACGGATTTTTGCTTGAGTTCAGTGAGATTCATCGGTGTGTTTAAACGTTGCTCATGAAAGCTGGGCGCCAGGCGCCGGGAATAAGAAAGGAGGCATGATAACAGCGCTTACAAAAACGCTGTAAGGTGCGTTCAGACCCCGGTAGGCATACGCTCGGTATTGCTGTGCTGAACCCTGAAACCTGTTCAGCCGGTGAGCGCTATCGCTTGCAGCCTGATCTGTAAGTGTTTCCAGTGCCTGTTAATAGTCTGTTCATTGAAGACAATGCACAGCAGGTAACGAGTAGAACCGGATAAGAGCAAGACCAGCGGGCGATCTGACGACTTGGACGTTGAGATGGCTTTATACATGAGTCGATAAAGCCTGAGGCAGTAGATACGGCGGTAGAGCAACTCGCATCACGCCAATGGCCTGATGGTAGTCAAGCGCCGCCATAAACGCAAGCCCCCTCTTGTACTGTCGACCACAAGCGGACAATTGACAACAGGCAGAGAGCACCGCAACCTTGGCACAGCCAACCTGAAGGATTACACATGCCCAAGGACACATCGCCCGCTATGACCTCGCCATCAAACGCTAACGACCCTACTGCTGAAGCGGCGAATGGTAGTGACCCGCGTCGCCTTGCTGCTATTGATATGGGCTCCAACAGTTTCCACCTGCTGGTGGCCAACTACCAGAACGAGCGCCTGCAGGTGGTGGCCCGTCTGGGCGAGAAAGTCCAGCTGGCTGCCGGCCTGGACGAAGACGGCAACCTGAGTGAGGAGGCCATGCAGCGTGCTCTTGATTGCCTGGGCCGCTTTGCTCCCTTTCTGAATGATATAGAAGGGCATCACCTGCGGATTGTCGGCACCAACGCCCTGCGTGATGCCTACAACAGCCAGACCTTCATAGATCGCGCCGAAGCCCAGTTGGGCCATGCCATCGAAATTATCGCCGGGCGTGAAGAGGCCCGCCTGATTTACCTGGGGGCCGCCCACGCCCTGGCTGAAAGCGGACGCCGTCTGATTGTCGATATCGGTGGCGGCTCGACAGAATTTATTATCGGCGAGGACTTTGAACCCAAGGCTCTGGAAAGCCTGCGCATGGGATGTGTGACTTTTTCCAAGCGGTTTTTCGCGGATGGCGAGCTGACCGAGAAGCGCATGCGCAAGGCCGAATTGGCAGCACTTTCCGAACTGGCCAATATCCAGCGCCCTTATCAGAAGCTGGGTTGGGAAGATCCGGTGGGGTCCAGCGGCACCATCAAGGCCGCTGCCAATGTGCTGCAAAGCTATGGTGATACCACGCAGGAGGGTATGATCACCCGCGCAGGGCTCAAGAAACTGCGCGAGCGTCTGATAAAATGCAAGCATCTGGACAAGGTGGCGCTGGAAGGCCTGAAAAGCGACCGCGCCAGGGTTTTTCCGGCCGGCATTGCCATCCTCAGTGCCGTCTTTGAAGCCTTTGACATTGAACAGATGCGCTTTGCTGACGGCGCCCTGCGCGAAGGCGTGCTCTATGATATGGCAGGACGTAACAGCGCCGAGGACTCGCGCCTCAAGACACTGACTTTTCTCAAGCGCTGTTATGATGTTGATACCCGCCAGGCTGACAACGTGGCCGAAACCGCCGAGCGGCTGTTTTTCCAACTCAAGGAAGACTGGCAGCTAAACGATGATCATCGCCGCTATCTGTGCTGGGCCAGTGAGGTGCACGAGATTGGACTGGCCATTTCCCACAGTCAGTTTCACCGCCATGGGGCCTACCTGCTGGAGCATTCCGACCTTTCCGGGTTTTCGCGCCCCGAACAGCGCCTGCTGGCCTTTCTGGTCCGCGCTCATCGGCGCAAGTTCCCGGTCAAGGAATGGCAGGCACTACCGGCTTCCCAGCAAGCTAACGCCGCCAAGCTGGCCCGCCTGCTGCGGCTGGCGGTGCTGTTCAATCATTCTCGTCCGGAAACACCACCTGAATTGCCCGGGCTGACCTGCAAGGATGACATCCTGCATATCCACCTGGATGCCAGCGATGAACCAACCCTGCTCAGCACAGACCTTGAACAGGAGCAGGCCTTCATGAAGGCTGCTGGCTTCTCACTCCAGCTCAGCTGAGACGCCAGGGTCGTGCCAGACAAGCTGCCATCCATTAGCCGCCCAGCCTAAACCGCTGGGCGGATGCAGGGCGGCGATACACTGTCCGGCCTGGGTAAAAACCACCACTACCCGCTCACGCTCCCAGGGCGGCAGACAGGCTTCCTGAAGCAGGCGCTTCAGGTCGCGGCGGCCGCGGCCCTCCAACTGGAGAATTTCACCGCCCTCGCGCCAGCGGACCTGAAACTCACCCTTGGCCCCTTGTATACCTGCATCTGACAGCAGACTGAATGCACGTCCACCCAGCGGAGTCACCAGCGGTGTTTCAGCGCTCCAGGTCCGTGCCCATCTTTCGGGCGCAGATATCGCATTGAGCAGGTAAAGCCGCCCCTGCCAGACACGTCCTTCACCGCCCGGCCAGACGACTCTGACCTGGGCATCCTGGGTGGCATCCAGCTGGGCAAGCAGGCTTTCCAGGCGTTTGGCTGGCGGCGTAGGCAGGTCCAGGCGCTGACACTGGGTGCGCACCAGCAAACGTTGACGGGGCCGCGAGCGCGTCATCAGGCCGGCCACCTCCAAGCCACCCGCTTCACTACACAGGCTTGCCAATTCATCAAGCGCGTATTCGCTCAACAGGGTATCGGCTTCTGCCGCACGCTGAGCCACCCTGGCCAGCCGCTGCCCTGTCCCTTGCCAGCGACTTTCCAGCACAGGCAGGATACGGTGGCGTAGAAAGTTGCGATCCGCTTCGCACAGGGCATTGGTGGGGTCATCCACCCAACCCAGTGAGCGCTGCTCGGCTGCCTCGTTCAGCTGATCCTGACTGATGTCCAGCCAGGGGCGTACTAGCGTCAGCCCCTGCCAGTGACGAACGTCAGGCATGCCGGCCAGCCCGCGGATGCCACTGCCGCGCAGGGCCGCCAGCAGCAGGGTTTCCGCCTGGTCGTCCTGATGCTGGGCCAGCCAGAGCAAGTCACCCCTGGCAAGATGCCTGGCAAAAGCTGCATAACGTGCCCGACGGGCCGCCCCTTCAATCCCCTCCCCGCTGTGAGTATCTACCGCAACATGGGCAATTGTGAGCGGCACCTGCAGGGACTGGCATAGTTGACAACAGTGCTGTTCAAAGGCGGTGGCTGCTTTCTGCAGGCCGTGGTTGACGTGGATCGCCGCCAGGCGGTGGCCGCTGCGCTGGCAAGCGGCGGCTGCCAGGGTCAGTAGCAGGCTGGAATCCAGCCCGCCGGACAGCGCCACCCAAATACAACGCCCCGGCGGGGTCTCCGCCAGGGCGTCGTCAAGCCGGATTGTCAGGGCGTCACGCGACGGGGGCGCCATAGCTCATCAAGCGCTCGTAGCGGCGTTCAAGCAGGGCCTCGGTATCCAGCGCCTGAAGGCGTTCCAGGCTCTGGGACAGCGCTTCCTTGATGCGTTCGGAAGTATTGATTGGATGGCGATGCGCGCCTCCCAGCGGCTCCTTGATCAGGGCATCGACAAACCCCAGCTCCTTGAGCCGTTCTGCGGTAATGCCCATGGCCTGGGCGGCTTCAGAGGCTTTCTCAGCGCTCTTCCACAGAATTGACGCACAGCCTTCCGGCGAGATCACCGAATAGGTCGAATACTGCAGCATATGCAATTCATCGCACACGCCAATCGCCAGGGCGCCGCCCGAACCGCCCTCACCCACCACGGTGGAGATAATCGGCGTTTTCAGCCGCGACATCACCGCCAGGTTATAGGCAATCGCTTCTGATTGACCGCGTTCTTCGGCATCAATGCCCGGGTAGGCGCCGGGCGTATCGATAAAGGTCAGAATCGGCATCCTGAAACGCTCGGCCATTTCCATCAGGCGGCAGGCCTTGCGGTAGCCCTCAGGGCGCGGCATGCCGAAATTGCGGCGTACCTTTTCTTTCACATCGCGACCCTTCTGATGACCGATCACCATGACTGGCTGATCGTTCAGGCGGGCGATACCACCGACAATAGCCGCGTCATCGGCAAAGTGGCGGTCGCCATGCAGCTCATCGAAATCGGTAAAGATGCTTTCCAGGTAATCCAGCGTATAGGGGCGTTGGGGATGGCGGGAAATCTGCGACACCTGCCAGGGGGTGAGATCCTTGAAGATGGACTCAGTCAGTTTGCGGCTTTTTTCTTCCAGGCGCTCAATCTCTTCACTGAGATTGACGTCGTTGTCAGAGCTGACCAGACGCAGCTCTTCAATTTTTGCCTGCAATTCGGCAATCGGTTGTTCGAAATCAAGATAGTTCGGGTTCATGAGCTAGCCTTAAAAATGGGCCTTTCGGGTCACATGATCATCATCAATCAATTATTGGCACGCATTATCGCACCTTGATTCAGGGACGCAAACCATTAGCGGTAGCGTAACTGAACGCCGGCCTGGCCTTCCACGTCGCGCAGCGCCAGCAGCAGATCATCGCTGGGGGCGACATGCCAGCTGTCACCCAGCTGCAGCCAGGCGCTGGCCTCGGGGTGACGATAATGCAGGCGCACAGGCAGCCCGCCAGGGTCACAGTAAGGCGTCAGACTATTGCGCAGGCTTTCCACCAGACGACCGTTTATTCGCTCAGCATTAAGCGCCACATCAATGGATTCGCCGTAGCGCACCCGGGCAGCCACCATGGGTGTGACATCCTTGACGCGCAGCTTGAGACCACCAGAGAAGTCATCGTTGGAAACATCACCTTCCACGATCAGCACCTGATCGGACTCTATCTGACTGCGCACCTGGTCAAAAAGCTCCCCAAACAGGGAGGCCTCAATGCGTCCGGTGCGGTCATCCAGGGTGACAAACGCCATGGTATCACCGCGTTTGGATTTCATTGTGCGCACACCGACCACCAGGCCTGCTACCCGCTGCGGTTCCCGGGAGGCGGCAAGGTCGGCTATCCGCGTCGACACAAAGCGTTTCAGTTCGCGCTCGTATTCGTCAATCGGATGGCCGGTCAGGTACAGCCCCAGGGTATCTTTCTCACCGGCCAGGCGCTCGCGATCGGTCCACTCGCGCACCTGACGGTATTCGGCGTAGACGTCGTTGTCTTCTGCCGCCTCAAAGGCATCGCCAAACATATCCAGCATACCCAGATTCTGGTTGGTGTGATTCTGGGCGGCAGCTTTCAGTGCGTCTTCCACGGCGGCAGCGAGCACGGCGCGGTTGGGGCCCAGGTTATCCAGGGCGCCGGAACGGATCAGCGCTTCCAGGGTGCGCTTGTTCATGCGTTTGGGGTCGATACGCCGACAGAAATCAAAAATATCCTGAAAAGGCCCTTCGCTTTCCCGAGCGACCACAATGGCGCCGATGGGGCCTTCGCCCACGCCGCGAATCGCCCCCAGGCCGTAGACGACCCGCCCTTGCTCGTCGACGGTAAACTTGTAGCCGCCGACGTTGACATCCGGAGGCGTCACGGTCAGCTTGAGGTGGCGGCACTCTTCAATCAGCGGCACCACCTTGTCCAGGTTATCCATTTCAGTGGACATCACCGCTGCCATGAAAGGCCCTGGATAATGCGCCTTGAGCCAGGCGGTCTGGTAGGACACTAGCGCATAGGCGGCCGAGTGGGATTTGTTGAAGCCGTAACCGGCAAACTTTTCCACCAGATCGAAGATATTGCCGGCCAGGTCTTTATCGATGCCGTTGGCGGCACAGCCTTCCATGAAGCCTGCGCGCTGCTTGGCCATTTCCTCCGGCTTCTTCTTGCCCATGGCGCGCCGCAGCATATCCGCCTGGCCAAGGGAATAGCCGGCCATGACCTGGGCAATCTGCATGACCTGTTCCTGATACAGGATAATGCCATAGGTCGGGCTGAGCACCGGCTTGAGCAGTTCGTGCTGGTAATCCGGGTGCGGGTAAGAGACTTCCGCGCGGCCATGCTTACGGTTGATGAAGTCATCGACCATGCCGGACTGCAATGGCCCGGGGCGGAACAGCGCCACCAGAGCGATCATGTCGTCCAGGGAATCCGGCAGCAGACGCTTGATCAGCTCCTTCATGCCGCGGGATTCCAGCTGGAACACCGCCGTAGTCTCGGCACGCTTGAGCATTTCAAAA
>JBNJGW010000030.1:0-26513 GCA_051748005.1 Pseudomonadota bacterium
TATTCAGAGGTCTACCCGCTGGAAGACCTGATCATGGATAACACCAACAAGGCGCTGGCGTTTCGTGAGGATATCCTCAATCTGCATCGCCTGGATGATGAGCAGCTGGCGGCGCTGCTGGAACGCCTGGAAGACAGCGAGGTGGACGAGCACAGCGATATCATCACCCTGATTGGCATCGAGTTTGACGAAAACACCGTCTGGGGCCAGCTGACCCTGCTCGAGCTCAAGCTGTTGATCCATCTGGCGCTTCAGGAGCATGAAGCGGCGTTGGAGTACGTGCAGATGTTCCTGCAGTACAACGACAACACCGTTGAGCGCGGGCTTTTCTATCAGGCGGTGAACGCCGTGCTGGAAATTGTCCTTGATGATGAGCTGGCGCTGGAAGACTACCTGCCTAACCTGACACGCATGTTTGGTGAAGCCACCATGCAAGCGGTGGTGGGGTCGGTTGCGGGTGAGGTGCGCTTCTTTGGTCTGGAACCCACCAGCATGGCGCTGGAAGGGTTGGAGCGCCACCAGCGCCTGATCGAAAGCTATCAGAAGCTCCATGCCGCGAGGGCAGCGCGGGCTAGCTGATGTCACAATCCGGGCAGCCTGCTGTTTATGGTTGCCTGGAAGGGGTGATAGGTAATAAACCGTTATGTTGGCGGTGGCAGCGGGTATTTATCCGTGCCAATATTGAGTGATACGTGAACGAGAGGTTTCTTTTAATGAATCTCCAGAAAATTGCAGACGAAGCGCTTCATCTGCCCAAAAAAGAACGAGCTCAGTTGGTTCAGCGCCTGGTGTTGAGTCTGGAGTCTCCTTCAGAGGAAGAGCTCAGGTCAGACTGGCTACTCGAAGCCGAAAGAAGGGGGGAAGAGCTCGACAACGGGGGGGTACAGGCTGTCTGCAGTGAGGATGTTCTAAGGAAGGCTCGAGCCCTGATCAAATGAAGTATTCCTTCCACCCGGCAGCGGAAGCCGAGTTTTTGGAATCTGTTGGTTATTACGAATCAAAAATTCCAGGGCTGGGCGGTGCCTTGATTGAGGAATTTGAGGCCCTTGCCAATCTAGTGGGTGAGTCACCATGCGCCTGGCAAGTTGAATTAAAGCCTGATATTCGCAGGGCACCGCTGCACAGGTTTCCGCTATCCATCGTTTACCGAGAGAAGCCGGATGGCTTTCAGGTTCTGGCGGTTGCCCATGATCGTCGACGCCCTCAATATTGGCTTGAAAGGCTTAAGTGATAAGTCACTTCGTTACCGAGCTAGAAGGCACTTATCGACATTGCGTTTCGCCATTCTTAGGTGGTTCAGGAAGACCTAGCATTGATGGGTTAAAAAAACATCAGCGCCTGATCGAAAGCTACCAAAAACTCCACGCCGCGCGGATAACTCGGGCGGGAGGTGCTGATTGATCAGCAGTGTCAGGGTTTTGGGTTGACGCGCCGATAAGTAATCCGTTAATTTAATTTTATCCACGCCCTTGGCAGTAGGCTTTCCCACATATCACGGGATAAGCCGATCCCTAGGGCGTTTTTTGTTGTAACAAACAAAAGGCAGCGTCATGCCCACAGCGATATTGATGGTTTAAGAACCACATGCCCAAAGCCTAAAAAACATCCCGGCTCCTAACCAAAAAACCAGTAGCACACCAGAATGGCGGTGATGATGCCTGCCGCATCGGCAAACAGGGCGCAGCCGAGGCCGTGGCGGATGCGCGTGATGCCGACGGCACCAAAGTACACCGCCAGCACGTAGAAGGTGGTTTCGGTGCTGCCCTGCATGGTGGCGGCAAGCAGGCCTGGGAAGCTGTCGACGCCGAAGGTGTCCATGGTTTCAATCATCATGGCCCGGGCGCCGCTGCCGGAAAGCGGTTTGACGAAGGCGGTGGGCAGGGCATCGACAAATCGCGTATCCCAGCCCACGCCTTCAATCAGCCAGCGAATCAGGCTCAAGCCGCCATCCAGCACACCGCTGGCGCGCAGCACGCCGACGGCCACCAGCATGGCAATCAGATAGGGCAGCAGGGTAATGGTGAAACTGACGCCTTCCTTGGCGCCTTCAATGAAGGCATCGTAGACCTTGACCCCGCGCAGCGCCGCCACGCACAGAAACAGCATGACAATACTGAACAGCGTCAGGTTACCCACCAGAGTAGAGGCGGCGGCCAGCGCCTGAGCGGACATGCCGGCAAGTGTTGTCAGCAAGAGCCCGAGCCCCAGAGCGGCGGCCAACAGGTAGGCGAGAATGACCGGCTGCCAGAGTTTGATGCGTTGCACGATCGCCACCACCAGCAACCCGGCAAGGCTGGAGGCACTGGTGGCCAGCAGAATGGGCAGGAAGACCAGCGTCGGGTCCTCGGCGCCCTGCTGGGCGCGATACATGAAGATGGTCACTGGCAACAGCGTCAGCGAGGATGTATTGAGTACCAGAAACAGAATCTGGGCATTGCTGGCGGTATCGCGGCTGGGGTTGAGTTCCTGCAGGGAGTGCATTGCCTTGATGCCAATTGGCGTAGCGGCGTTATCCAGGCCAAGAATGTTGGCGGCAAAGTTCATGCTGATCAGCCCCATGGCCGGGTGGCCGCGGGGTACTTCAGGCATCAGGCGGCTGAAAAGTGGGTCAAGCGCGCGCCCCAGCAGGCGGATCAGCCCGGCTTTTTCGGCAATCGCCAGAAACCCCAGCCATAGGGTCATGGTGCCCAGCAGCACCAGGATGATATCGACGCTGACCCTGGCCATATCAAACAGCGACTCGACCAGGCGGGCGAAGACTTCATGATCACCGCCGACCAGCCATTGCCACAGTGAGGCGGCAAAGGCCGCGATAAAAAAGCTTAACCAGATGCCGTTTAACATGGTGCCAAAGCGTCCTTGCGTGGATGAACAGGCTCAATGCCTAATGCTAGGCCATTTTTTGAACGACATTCATCCTGATAACGATAAAAAGAACAGAATCAGCGGCGGCGATAGCAGTGAGAGGATAAATCCGCTGACTACGGCGACCGGCACGCAGGCTACCCCGCCATGCTGCTGGATGACCGGCAGGGTGAAATCCATGGAGGTCGCGCCGCCATAGCCAATCGCCATGGCGGTGTAGCGGTGAATCACCAGCGGGATCAGGATAAAGGCCAGCAGCTCACGGGTCAGGTCGTTGAAAAACGCCACGCCACCCATCAGGGGGCCAAGCTGATCGCCAATCAGAATCGCCGAGAGCGAATACCAGCCAAAGCCGGCGGCCATGGCCAGGCCTTCGTTCCAGGCTAAACTCAGTAGTGGTGCCGCCACTAGCCCTGCCAGCAGTGAGCTGGCGCCCAGCGTTAGCGCGATCGCCAGCCCCATGCGGTTCAGCAGGATCTGGCGCAGCGGCATGCCGGAGTTGCGCAGCTGGCAGCCAATCAGCGCCAGCAGTGCATACAGCACCCATTCCGCCAGGCGGTCGGCGGTATCAAACAAGGCATCGCCAACGGCCGGCCCCAATAGCAGCCCGATAATGACACCAGCGACCACCACCGCCACCAGCAGCAGCGAGCCCTGCATGGCGGCCAGCTTGCTGGTGGGGGCGTCTTTGACGACCGGGGAGGAGCCTGCCTTGAGCTTGAGGTGGCGCGATAGCCACCACAAGGCTGCCAGGTTGAATAGCGTGGTCAGGGTAAACAGTAAAAGCGCCTTGCTGCCCAGAGCGGAAAGCTGGGAGGCCAGATTTTCAAGCCCGGCAAGACTGATACCCATGAGCAGCAGGATGACATATACCGAGCCATTGACGGCGTGATTGATAGCCGCCTGCCAGCCTGGTTGGCGTACGGGCACCAGATAACCGAGCAGCAGCGGCAATAAAACGATAACGAGTCCGGAGAGCATAGATCAGTCTGTGCTATCACCCAGTGAATTCAGCCGGGTGAGGGTGATATGGGTATTGCGCTTACCGTCTTTCTGGTAGAGCGCCTCGAGGATCAGGCCCGGATAGTCGGCATGGAAGCTGATTCGCAGCTGACGGTCGGGCTTTTCGCTATCGAACAGTACCACAGAGTGGGTATCAAATTCGCCAGCGGGTACCTTGAGGCGTTGAATATCCGCCAGATAGTACTGGAAATGCTCTTCGCGGCCGCGATGATCGACAAAGTGAATGTCACAGGGCGCCACGGACGAACAGCGGGCGTTTCCTGCGCGTCTGGCCAGGTCGATAATCGCGGTCTGGCGATCCTGGGTCGCAATATCGCTTGCCCTGAGCTGGTAACTGTCACCGATCCCCAATACTGAATAGCTGCTGTCATACATCAAGGAGTGCGTTCTGGCTTCATCGGCAGTAAAGCGGCTGCGCTCCTGGCCTCGTGCAATGGTGATGGAAAAGCGCATATCGCTGAGCCAGTGCTGGCCTTCCTCACTCAGCTGATGGGTAATGGTGGCACCTGGCCAGCCACTCACTTCCAGACGGTATTGGGCTTCAAAGGGAGCCAACGGCTGAAGGTCACCCTGTGTAGTGGTGTTGTCAGCCATGGCCAAAGCGCTAATGGGTAGCATCAGGAGCGCAGCGCTGGTGATCAGGGCTTTAAGCCAGGAGTTGGGTTGTGATATCGATAACGTTGGATTTTTAAGAGTTATCATGAGGCGATGTGTCTCTGAAGGAAGCATATATCCTGTTGTGAACCGCCCAGGTGCCATTCGGTTCCTGTTCAACTGCTAATAAAAAAGCGTTTTGAAAACGCGGATTTAAAAAACGCATCATCAGTAGCCTTCCCGGCGGTTAATGGTGGTGACGGTTTCTCCTGCCTCAAAGGCGCGCAGAGTGTCGACCACCTGATCGATGGCCTCATTCAGCGGGGTAGGAGCTGACATATGCGGGGTAATGATCACTGCGGGGTGCCGCCACAAGGGGCTTTGTTCAGAAAGCGGCTCTTCCGGGAAGACATCGAGCAGGGCGCCACGCAGATGACCGTTGTCGCCCAGAGCGTTCAGCAGGGCATCATGATCAAGCAGGGTGCCGCGTCCGGGGTTGATCAGGCTGGCGCCATCAGGCAGCAGCGCCAGATGCTCGGTGTTGATCAGCCCACGGGTGGCCTGTGTATCCGGCAGCAGCGTCACCAAGGTTTGCGACTGGCGCAATACATCGGTCAGGCCTTGTTCACCGTAATAGCAGCTGACACCGTCAATCTGCCTGGGTGAGCGACTCCAGCCAAGTACGGGAAAACCATCGCCACTCAACGCCTGGGCCACATGGGTGCCGATAGCGCCCAGGCCCAGAATGCCGACTGGCCAATTGGCCTTGTCAGGCACTTCATGGGTCAGCCAGTGGGCCTTGGGCTGCTGGGCACGGTAGCGGTCAAAGCTGCGCAGAAAATGCAGCACGCCATAGCGCACATAGTCAGCCATCAGCTCGCCCATGCCCGCATCGCGCAGCTTGACGATAGGCACATCACTGGGCAGGCCAGGGGTATGCAGCAGATAGTCGACACCGGCGCCCAGATTGATGATGGCCTTGAGCCGGGTCTGCTCGCGCAACAGAGATTCTGAAGGCTTCCATGCCGCCAGGTAGTCAGCGTTGGCCCGCGCTTCTGGCGGGGCATCACTGGTGATGACCTGAGCATCGGGGAAGGCCTGGGCGAGGGCGTTTTGCCAGCGTTGAGCGTCTTCGATATGCACCACTATTTTCATGTTGGCTCCGTTTTTTGTGTTAACGATGATGTCTGTTACTGAGGTTGGTGGTTTTTTTGTCATAAAGGCTTTGACCCGCAACCAAGGTAGGGTGCTAGTATCACTTCAAGACGACATTGGCGGGCCTACTGCGGGGGTGGCCAGGTCGATCCGGTGGTCCGAAAAAGCGACGAGAGTCGCTTTTTCGGTTCTTGGTGATCCCTTTGATAACGAGTTGCCCGATGACGACTCAGGTTTCCCTGCCCTTCACACGTGAAGAGTACGCTAATCGGCTTTGGAAGGTGCGCGCTGAAATGGCGAGCCGTGGTATTGACGTTCTGATCGTCAGTGACCCTTCCAATATGGCCTGGTTGACCGGCTATGACGGCTGGTCCTTTTATGTGCATCAATGTGTGCTCGTAGGCCTTGAGGGCGAGCCCGTCTGGTACGGCCGCCGCATGGATGCCAATGGCGCGCTGCGAACCTGCTGGATTGATCCGGAGAATATAACCTACTACCCGGATCACTATGTCCAGAATCCTGACATGCACCCGATGGAATACCTTGCCCAATCCATCATGCCAGATCGTGGCTGGCATAAAGGGGTGGTCGGGATGGAAATGGATAACTATTACTTCTCTGCCAAGGCTTACCTGAGTCTGCTGCGTGAGCTGCCTCATGCGCGTTTTATGGATGCCAATAGTCTGGTCAATTGGTGCCGGGCGATCAAATCTCCCCAGGAAATTGCCTACATGCGCTGTGCGGCCAAGATTGTTGAAGGCATGCATTCACGCATTCTGGAAATGATCGAGCCGGGCTTGCCTAAAAGCAAGCTGGTCTCCGAGATCTACCGGGTGGGGATCGAAGGCTATATTGATGACAACGGCAAGGTGTTTGGCGGCGATTATCCGGCCATTGTGCCCATGCTGCCCACCGGTAAGGATGCGGCGGCGCCTCACCTGACCTGGGACGATACGCCGTTTCGTGAAGGTGAAGGCACCTTCTTCGAGATTGCCGGTGTCTATAAGCGCTACCATGCGCCCATGTCGCGTACCGTTTTTCTGGGTACGCCCCCTAAAGACTTTTTGCGTGCTGAATCGGCGCTGCTGGAAGGCATTGAAAACGGTCTGGCCGTGGCCAAGCCTGGCAACCGCACGGCAGATATCGCCATGGCCCTGGGTTCGGCCATGGATAAATACGGTTTTGACCGCGGCGGCGCCCGCTGTGGTTACCCGATCGGGATTTCCTACCCGCCGGACTGGGGTGAGCGTACCATGAGTTTGCGCCCTTCAGACGAGTCCGAACTAAGGCCAGGCATGACTTTCCACTTCATGCCCGGGCTCTGGGTGGACGACTGGGGGCTGGAGATTACCGAAAGCATCCTGATTACCGAAGACGGCTGTGAAACGCTGGCGGATTTTCCGCGTCAGCTGTTCGTTAAATAACTTTCTATCAGTGAACATTCTATCAGTGAACAAGGAAATACCATGAGCATGCGGCCCAGCCCGATTTCTGCCACCGTGGATTTTGATGCCGAAGGCGTTCAGCACGGTTTCCTTAAATTGCCGATTTCTACCGATGAGTCCGCCTGGGGCGCGGTGATGATCCCTATAACCGTGGTCAAGAATGGCGAAGGCCCGACGGCGCTGTTAACCGGGGGTAATCACGGTGATGAATACGAAGGCATCACTTCTTTGCTGAAGCTGTCCTCTTCCCTGCAGTCGGAAGATGTATCCGGGCGGGTAATTATTGTGCCCTGTATGAACACCCCAGCGGTAATGGCCGGCAAGCGCACCTCAGGGCTGGATGGGGGTAATCTCAACCGCAGCTTTCCCGGTAATCCCAATGGCAGCGTGACCGAGCAGATTGCCGATTACTTCACTCGCGTACTGGTACCCATGAGTGATGTGGTGCTGGATCTGCACTCGGGTGGCCGCACGCTGGACATCCTGCCCTTTGGCGCTTCTCATGTGCTGGATGACAAAGACCAGCAGCAAGCCGCGTTGGAAGGTGCCAAGGCCTTTGGCGCGCCTTATGCCATGGTGATGTTCGAGCTGGATGCGGAAAAGCTCTTTGATACCGCCTGTGAGCGCCAAGGCAAGGTGTTTGTCGCCACTGAACTGGGTGGTGGCGGTACTTCCACGCCGGAAAGCATGGCCATTACCGAACGCGGTGTGCGCAACTTCCTGATTCATTATGGGTTGGTTCAGGGCGAGGTGGAAATGCCCTCAGGTGGCCAGCAGTACCTGGATATGCCGGATGCCAGCTGCTACGTGCAAAGCCAGCATAGCGGCGTGCTGGAACTGATGGTGGCGCTGGGGGATAGCGTGACAAAGGGCCAGCCGATTGCCCATGTGTACGACATGACCCGCAGCGGCAGCGCACCGGTGACCTATTATGCCGAGCGTGACGGCGTGCTGATGGCACGACGTGCCCCGGCGCTGATCAATATGGGCGACACGTTGGCTGTGATTGCCGACGTGGTGGAGACCCTTGACGCCTGAGGCGACAAATACCTTGGGTGGTAAATACCTGTCATGATGAAAATTGACCGCTATGATCTGAAAATTCTGGAAATCCTCTCGCGTGACGGGAGGATCACCAAGTCCAAGCTGGCCGAGGCGATCAATCTTTCGGTCAGCCCCTGCTGGGAAAGGGTAAAACGGTTGGAAAAAGCTGGCGTTATCCAGGGATACAGCGCCCGCATCAACACCCAGATACTGGTGCCTCGTAACCCGGTCTGGGTGCAGATCGAGCTTAAAAAGCACGATGCTGCCAGTTTTGCCTACTTTGAAGACTTGGTGATGCAGACCCCGGAAGTGACGGAATGCGTTGCTGTGGGCGGTGGCGTGGATTACCTGGTGAAATTTGAAACCCGCACCATTGATGGCTATCAGCGTCTGATTGATCAGTGGCTGGTGTCTGACGCGGGCATAGAACGCTATTTCACTTATATTGTGACCAAATCAGTCAAACGCTGTGAACTGGAGATCGACCCAAAAGATATTGTGTGATATCTACTCGTATAAATAGAAATTAATCATTTGGCCAGCGACCTGGTCAACGCCAATTCAGCGCTTGATTGGCTTAACATGAAGTTGGAACCATTTATCACTTGCCTGGCTGATTCCATCATTTCTTTCATCCAGCCAGGCTAAAACAGTCAGATCGCCTGACGCAGAGAGAAGCTAATGTCTTATTTCACCATTGCCGGTGTTCAAATGCATGCCCTGCACCACGGCGACAATACTGACGCCATGCGTCATCGCGTTGATGCCCTGATGAACCGCTTTCCAAAAGTTCAGATGGTCATGTTCAGTGAGCTGATGCCCATGGGCGCCTCGCCGCTTAATGCCCAGGTGTTGCCCAGCGATACCGAGGCCATGTTCTGCCAGCTGGCCGCCCAGCATCGTATCTGGTTGATCCCCGGTTCGATGTTCGAGCAGATAGGCGAGCATGTCTACAACACCCTGGTGGTGATTAACCCGCAGGGAGAAGTGGTGGCCCGTTACCGCAAGATGTTCCCTTTCCGTCCTTACGAAGCTGGCATTGAAGGCGGCACTGAATTTGTGGTGTTTGATGTACCGTCAGTGGGCCGTTTTGGTGTTTCCATCTGCTATGACATGTGGTTCCCCGAGACGACGCGTACCCTGGCATCGATGGGCGCTGAAGTGATTCTGCACCCAACCATGACCGATACCATCGACCGGGATATCGAACTTTCCATTGCACGCACCAATGCGGCTATCAATCAGTGCTATTTCTTTGATATCAACGGTGCTGGCGCCCTGGGTAATGGGCGTTCGATTGTCGTAGGGCCATCGGGGGATGTTATTCACCAGTCGGGGATTGGAGACGAAGTCATCCCGATTGAAATTGATCTTAACCGCGTGCGCCGTGAGCGTGAAAATGGCCTGCATGGCCTGGGTCAGCCGCTCAAGAGTTTTCGTGACCGTGACGTGGATTTCCCGCTGTACCGCAGCGAAAACGGTTCCTCGCCCTTCCTGGATACTCTGGGCCCATTGGCCAAACCGGTACGCACTGACCAGGAAGTGTTCTGAAAAGTAATGGCTAACAGCTAATTGCCAAGAGCTGATGACCAAGAGGGCATCTTCCTTAAGGACATGGTCTGTTTGACAGGTCTGACAGGAAGATGCCGGGGGTGTTCGGATTTGACCGATCAAGATGGGCAAGACTCATTCAGCGCCAGACTAGCCGCCAGGTTCAGGCAACTAGCGCGCTATATAACAAAACGCCTGGTCGGCACTGACCCAGTGCGGCCTGATGCAGCTGTCAAACAAGGAGCCATAACAATGAACAAGATTACGTCCATTGCTGATGTTCGTCGTCATTTTCGTAACAACAAAGAGCCTATTTACTTTATTTCTGCCACCAACTTTAACCTGTTAGGGATTGGTGACTGGGTCGGTGCTTTCCGCCATATCAACTACATTGACTGTTTTGAAGGCAAACAGCGTAACGTCTTTGTTCCCAAGCAGAAGTTTCCCCGCGATTTCGAAAGTATTGAAGACATCAACAACTATCTGCTTGAGCACAAGGAGGTTATTGATTTCATTCAATCCCGTGCGGATGGTGAAAATGCCGGTGTGGCCTCGTTTCTGATGTTTGACGAGCATACCGAAGAAATCTGCAAGCAGCTGGGACTACGGGTCGCTTTCCCCCCAGCCGAGCTGCGTACACGCATGGACAACAAGATTGAAACGGTACGTATCGGCAATAAAGCCGGCGTGCCCAGCGTGCCCAACGTGCTGGCCAAGGTCGGCAGCTATCAGGAGCTGGTAGAAGCCAGCCAGGAATTGGGTACCGACCTTGTGGTCCAGACAGCCTTTGGCGACTCTGGTCACACCACCTTCTTTATTGCCAACGAGGAAGACTACTACAAGCACGCCGAAGAGATTGAGGCGGAGCCTGAAGTCAAGATCATGAAGCGCATCAACTGTCGCGGCTCCGCGATAGAGGCCTGCGCGACCCGTTGCGGCACCGTGGTGGGTCCGCTGATGACCGAGCTGGTGGGTTTCAAGACCCTGACGCCTTACAAGGGCGGCTGGTGCGGTAACGAGATGTTTGCGGGTGCCTTCAGTCAGGAAGTGCGCGACCTGGCCCGTGAATATACCTTCAAGTTTGGTGAAGCCCTGCGCGAAGAAGGCTATCGCGGTTATTTCGAGCTCGACTTCCTGATCGACATGGACACCAATGATGTCTATCTGGGTGAGCTTAACCCGCGTGTGACGGGGGCAAGTTCGCTGACTAATGTGGCGGCTTTTGCCCACTCCGATATTCCGCTCTTCCTGTTCCATCTGCTGGAATTTTCTGAAGTCGACTTCGATCTGGATATCGACGATATCAACGAGCGCTGGGCGCACCCTGAAAGTGTCGATAGCTGGAGCCAGCTGGTGATCAAGCATACTGATGAAAGCGTTGACCTGCTGACCCAGGCGCCGCAGACCGGCGTCTGGCGCATGCATGAAGGAGGCGACATCAGCTACGATCACTACAGCTACCACCCGCATGCGGCAGAAAACGAGAACGAAGCTTTCTTCCTGCGCATCAGTGGGGCGGGTGACTTCCGCTATGAAGGCGCTGATCTGGGTATCCTGATTACCCGCGGCCGCCTGATGGATGATGACTTCCAGCTCAATGACCGGGCCAAGGCCTGGATTGACGGGATTCGTCAGCAATACACCGGGCAAGCACTGCAAGACCCTGTGGTGGAGGAAGTTGCCGTCAGCCATGCTATCGGCGGTGGCAACTTCAAGATCCTGTGATGACGGATGGCCATCATGCTGCAGGCCCGGCGCTGGATGGCGAACTGAACAAGGCATTGACGTTTCGCGTCGTTCACGAGCCAACGGCAGGGCCAAAATGGCAGTCGCTGTTCGAGTACCACTGGCCGGCTTATCGACCCTGGTACCTGACTGAAGGTGAGCGCGAGCGCCCCTCTTATCTGGAGTGCTACAACGCCCTGCGTCACCATATGCCGGAGCTGCTGGGGACCTACAACACCCTGTGCGAGCTGGCCGGGGGCGGCGATCTTTCATCGCGGCTGTTAAGCCTGTATCGGCCACCGCCGTACATCACCGGCTGCTCTCAGGCGGTGCTGGCAAGCCCACAATCAACCGTGCTGGCACGTAATTACGATTACCCGCCAGAACTATGCGAAGGGACCATTCTTTACACCTGCTGGAACCAGCGCCAGGTGATTGCCATGTCGGATTGCCTGTGGGGCGTACTGGACGGCATGAATGATGCGGGGCTTGCCGTCTCACTGGCTTTTGGCGGGCGTAAGGTGGTGGGTGAGGGTTTCGGTGCTCCGATTATTCTGCGTTACATTCTGGAGTTCTGCGCTACTGTACCCGAAGCCGCCGCTGTACTGAAAAGGGTGCCGACGCATATGGCCTATAACATCACGGTAGCCGATGCCGCCGGACGCTACGTGACTGCCATGATCGCGCCGGATCGGCCTGCCAGTATCAAGCGGGTCGCCGTGGCCACTAATCATCAGAAGAAGATTGAATGGTATGCCCATGCACTGGCCTCGGAAACCCTGATCCGCGAACGTCAGTTATCCATTCTGGTGGATGATGACGCCACCACGGATGAGCGGCTGGTGGCGGCCTTCTCAGCGCCACCGCTGTTTCGCCATGATTATCGGCGGGGCCTGGGCACGGTATATACGTCTGTCTACCGCCCCAAGGAAGGGCAGGCCGAATTCCGCTGGCCCGGCAAGGTGTTGAGCCTGGGTTTCGATAGCTTTCCTGAAGAGCAGTTCACCGTTCATTATGCTTCCCGTGGCCTGTATGGTTGATGCAACAGCGGATCGGACAGCTAAGTGAAAGGCCGCGTAGCCGTAACCCGTGTTTCTTTCAGATAAATACCGACAATGGATGGGTGTCGTTATGCCAGAAAACAATACTACTGAAACTCCCTATACCGCTTTGGGTTTTTATCACAAGATTTCCCAGCTGCGTGCCGATACCTGGAATGCCCTCAAACGTGATCTGGGGATTCTGATTCGTCTGGAAGAGGAAAGCCGGGTCAAGAATCTGGTCAAGTCGATTGAGATCAAGCTGACGCGCCTGGAAATCATTGAGGACTACCACGCCTTCCCCTCCAAGGAAGATTTTCGTCACCTGTGGACACTCTTCCAGCGCGGTGAATACACCATGCTGGACAAGGTGGTCAGGCGCCTGGTGCGTGCCCTGATCAGTGAGTCCTACCGCCGGCGCAATGTTGATCTCTCCGAGACGGATGCGGGCGCCGAGGATATGGAAAATCGCGATGCCCTCAATCAGCTGCGCCGTGGGCATCCTGCCTCCAACAGTTCGGCCCAGCCGTATTTTGAGCTTCTGGTGGTGGATAACCTGTCCAATCAGGAAGAAGAAGTGGTGCGTGAAGCCTTTCATAACATGCGCCGCCCCGAGGATCGCTTTGTTTACGACGTGGTAACGGTCAAAAGCTTTGAAGATGCCCTGATTGCCATCCTGGTGAACCCCAATATCCAGGCGTGCCTGATCCGCTACGAGTTTCCCTATAAATCCAAGTACAACCTCAGCGCGCTGCGCAACTATCTTGAAGGCCTGTCAGAGAATGAGTTGGCCAACCATAGCGAAGCCGAGCGCAACATCCTGCTCAGTTCGATGATTCACGAGCTGCGCCCGGAAATTGATCAGTTCCTGGTCACCAGCGGCGATGTGGAAGCCACGGCGAGCCGTGATATCAAACACTTCAATCGGATCTTCTATCGCGAAACCGATTATATCGAGCAGCATCATACGATCCTGCGTGCCATTGATAACCGCTATCGCACGCCGTTTTTTGATGCCCTGCGTGAATACAGTAAAAAGCCCACTGGCGTCTTTCATGCCATGCCGATTTCCCGAGGCAAGTCGGTCACCCGTTCCCACTGGGCGGGGCATATGATCGACTTTTACGGTATCAATATCTTCCTGGCTGAAACCTCAGCGACGTCCGGCGGGCTGGATTCTCTACTGCAGCCGTATGGGCCGATCAAGAAAGCCCAGGAATATGCCGCCCGCGCCTTTGGTGCGCGAAGCAGCTTCTTTGTCACCAACGGCACCTCGACGGCCAACAAGATCGTCGTCCAGGCGCTGATCAAGCCCCGCGATATCGTGCTGGTCGACCGGGACTGCCACAAATCCCACCATTACGGCATGGTGCTGGCCGGTGCCCACGTCAGCTACCTGGATTCCTATCCGCTCAACGACTACTCCATGTACGGGGCCGTGCCGCTGCGCGAGATCAAGAAAACCCTGCTGGCTTACAAGCGTTCCGGCCAGCTGCATAAGGTCAAGATGCTGCTGCTGACCAACTGCACCTTTGATGGCATTGTCTATAACGTGCGCCGGGTGATGGAAGAGTGCCTGGCCATCAAGCCGGATCTGATCTTTCTGTGGGATGAAGCCTGGTTTGCCTTTGCCGGCTTTAACCCGACTTACCGCCCGCGCACGGCGATGAATGCCGCCCGAACCCTGCGTAACCGTTACCGCAGCGAAGAGTACCGCGAGGAATACGCTGCCTGGAAGGCCGAGTTTGACCAGCTTGACCCCGAGGACGAGGCGACCTGGCTGGATCAGCGTCTGATGCCGGACCCGGATGAAGTGCGTATCCGCACCTATGCGACCCATTCGACCCATAAGACGCTGACCTCCTTGCGTCAGGGGTCGATGATCCATATCTGGGATCAGGATTACCGCCAGAAAGTGGAGTCCGCTTTTCACGAAGCCTATATGACCCACACCTCGACGTCGCCCAATTATCAGATTGTGGCCTCTTTGGATGTCGGGCGCATGCAGGCGGAGATGGAGGGCTTTGAGCTGGTGCATTCCCAGGTGGAAACCGCGCTGTCCCTGCGCGAGCAGCTTTACACCCATCCGCTGCTGCAGAAATACTTCCGCGTGCTCAAGAACAGCGACATGGTGCCAGCCGCCTACCGGGAATCCGAGGTGGAGTCCTTCTATGATCCTGTCACCGGCTGGAACAAGATGGAAGAGGCCTGGGCGCGGGATGAGTTTGTGGTCGACCCCACCCGTATCACTATCGCCATCGGCAACACCGGAGTGGATGGCGATACCTTCAAGAACGAATACCTGATGAACAAGTACGGTATTCAGATCAACAAGACCTCACGCAATACCGTGCTGTTCATGACCAATATCGGTACCACACGCGGCTCGATTGCCTATCTGCTTGATGTATTGCTGAAACTGGCCAAGGAATTTGACTACCGGCTGGAAGACAGCAGTCGACCAGAGCGCAGGATCATCGAAAATCAGGTGCACTCCCTGAACCATGATCTGCCGCCGCTACCGGACTTCAGCCGCTTCCACGATGCTTTCCGGCCCAGCACCGACACCTCCCAGGGGGATATCCGCTGCGCCTACTTCCTCAGCTACGATGAGGAAAACACCGAGTATTTGCGCTTTGACAACGGCAAGCTTCAGGCCCAGATGCGTGACGGGCGGGACGTGGTATCGGCGAGTTTCGTGATTCCCTATCCGCCCGGTTTCCCGGTATTGGTGCCGGGCCAGGTCATCAGTGAAGAGATTATTCATTTCCTGCAGGCGCTGGATGTGACGGAAATCCACGGCTACAGGCCTGAGCTGGGCCTGGTGGTATTTACTGAGGAAGCGCTGATCAATCCGGCAGCAGGCTGAGCACAGCGGATGAGGAGCCGCAGGCACCAAAAAAACACCATGTAAAATCGCCTGCCACAAAAAAAACGCTATCTTTAACAGGCGCTTTCAAAAGCACTTCGTGCGACTTATGGCGTACTCTGAGCACATCAAATCGCCAACGGCCATTCGGCCGTTGAGCTTTTTACATCGTGAATCAATGATGCAGCGCCGTGGTTAATACCACGGCGTGGCCGCTCAGGGAGGTTTTTCATGTCAGCACTGACTGCAATCCACGCTATTACACTGGCTGAGCGCCTGGAAGATCCGCGCCTGTTCCGCCAGTATGCCTATATCGACGGTAAATGGACCCATGGCCATCGGGAAGAAGCGGTCACCAATCCGGCGACGGGGGAAGTCCTGGGCCATATCCCTCTGCTGGATGCCAGCCAGATCACTGCTGCCGTTGATGCCGCCGAGTCTGCCTTCGTTCACTGGCGTGCGCTACGTGCTGATGAGCGCTGCGAACGTCTGCTGGCCTGGTATGACCTGCTCCAGGCCAACCGTGAAGATCTGGCTACCATCATGACCCTCGAGCAGGGCAAGCCGATGCCGGATGCCCGGGGTGAGGTCGAGTACGGTGCCAGTTTTGTGCGCTGGTTTGCTGAAGAAGGCAAGCGTACCTATGGTGAAACCATTCCCAGCCATATTCCTAATGCGTCCCTGGGTACCATTAAGGAGCCTGTGGGTATTGCCGCGCTGATTACGCCCTGGAACTTCCCGCTGGCAATGATTACCCGCAAGGCGGCGGCTGCCCTGGCAGCAGGCTGCCCGGTCATCGTCAAGCCCGCCAACGAGACCCCGTTTTCTGCCCTGGCACTGGCAGAGCTGGCCGAGCGCGCGGGTATCCCCAAGGGCATCTTCAATGTGGTACTGGGCGAACCGGCTGAAGTCTCCAAGATCCTGTGCGCCGAGCCGCGCATCAAGGCGCTGTCCTTTACCGGCTCCACTCGGGTAGGCCGCCTGTTGATGGAGCAGAGCGCTGGCACCGTCAAGCGCCTGTCGCTGGAACTGGGGGGCAATGCACCCTTCATTGTTGGCCCGGACATGGACCCGAAAGAAGCCGCCTACGCCGCAGTGGATGCCAAGTTCCAGACTTCAGGCCAGGATTGCCTTGCCGCCAACCGTATTCTGGTTCATGAATCCATTCATGATGAGTTCGTTGAGCAGTTTGCCGAGCGCATGGCCGCCCTGACGGTAGGCAATGGCATGGAAAGTGAAGTTGACCTCGGTCCGCTGATTCATCGCCAGGCAGTGGAAAAAGCCAGCGCAATCGTTGATGATGCCATTGCCCGCGGGGCGACTCTGGTAGCGGGTGACCAGAGCCAGGCGCCGGGTGAGAACTTCTTTATGCCGGTCATGCTGACCCAGGTAACCCGGGACATGCAGGTATGGCGGGAAGAGAATTTCGCTCCTGTAGCCGGTATTACCGCCTACAGCGATGATGACGAAGTCATCGAACTGGCCAACGACACCGAATACGGCCTGGCCGCCTATGTCTATACCCATGATATCCGGCGCATCTGGAAACTGATGCGCGCCCTTGAGTACGGCATGGTCAGTGTCAATTCGGTCAAGATGACAGGCCCTCCCGTGCCTTTCGGTGGCGTCAAGCAGTCCGGCCTTGGCCGTGAAGGCGGGGCAACCGGTATTGATGAATATCTGGAAACCAAATACTACTGCCTGGGTGCTCTCGGTTCCGTATCAGGAAGCTGATTCCCGGCGGTCAATAATTGACAGGCACCGCCTTATCAAGGAGGTGCCCTAATCTATAAACGCTCTCCTCAGTCAACACCCGTCATGGAAGAGGAGACATCATCTGAACAGAGAGTACGCTATGAGCTTGCATCAGGATTTGATTGAACGTGACCGCAAGGTCACCTTCCACGCTTCTACTCACCTGCGTGATTTCGCCCACGGCGATGCGCCGGGTCGTGTTATCACCGGGGGTAAAGGCATCAATATCGTCGACAAGGATGGCCGTGAGTTCATCGACGGCTTTGCAGGCCTTTACTGCGTCAACATTGGCTATGGTCGCACCGAAGTCGCGGAAGCCATCTACAAGCAGGCGCTGGAGATTTCCTACTATCACACCTATGTAGGTCACTCCAACGAGCCACAGGTTGAGCTTTCCGAGCGCATTATCAAGGCTGCTGGCATGAACATGTCCAAGGTCTACTACGGCATGTCCGGGTCTGATGCCAACGAAACCCAGCTCAAGATCGTGCGTTACTACAACAACGTACTGGGCCGTCCACAGAAGAAGAAAGTCATCTCGCGCATGCGTGGCTACCACGGTTCCGGTATCGCCTCCGGCTCGCTGACCGGCCTGAAGGCGTTCCATGACAAGTTTGACCTGCCGATTGACACCATTCGTCACACTGAAGCGCCTTACTACTATCACCGTGCGGCAGAACAGCACGGCATGACCGAGCGTGAGTTCTCCTCGTTCTGCGCGGAAAAGCTCGAAGCCATGATTCTTGAAGAAGGCCCGGATACCGTTGCTGCCTTTATCGGCGAGCCGGTGCTGGGTACGGGGGGCATTGTGCCGCCGCCGGAAGGCTACTGGGAAGATATTCAGGCCGTGCTTGCCAAGTACGATATCCTGCTGATTGCCGATGAAGTGGTCTGCGGCTTTGGCCGTACCGGCTCCGAGTTCGGTAGCCACCACTACAACATGCAGCCGGATCTGATTACTATCGCCAAAGGCCTGACCAGCGCTTATCAGCCGCTTTCCGGCGTGATTGTTGGCGATAAAGTCTGGAAAGTGCTGGAGCAGGGCACCGGCGAATTTGGCCCGTTCGGCCACGGCTGGACCTATTCCGGCCACGCCCTGGGCTGCGCCGCTGGCCTGGCCAATCTGGATATCATTGAGCGCGAGAATCTGGTGGGTAATGCTGCGGATACCGGCGCCTACTTCCAGCAGCAGCTCAAGGCGACCTTTGAGGGTCACCCCTTGATTGGTGATGTGCGCGGCGTTGGCCTGATGGCCGCATTGGAGTTCTCCCCCGATGCCAAGCAGCGCCTGCACTTTGACCCGGCCCTGAAAGTCGGTCCACGGGTATCGGCAGCAGCACTGGAAGAAAACCTGATCGCGCGCGCCATGCCGCAGGGTGACATTCTTGGTTTTGCTCCGCCGCTGACCATCAACCGCGCTGAAGTGGATGAAATGATCAGCCGCGCCAAGCGTGCCGTGGATAACGTCGCCGACGAACTGGTGCGTTCCGGTGATCTGACCAAAGGCGAGAAGGAAGAGGTGCTGGCGGTATAAGCCAAGCGTCTTCAGTCTTGCTTTTCCCAACGCCGCTGCCTGGCATACCAGGCAGCGGCGTTGCTTTTTTGGGTCGCTGGAGATTGTACAGCGGGGGGATGGTGTTATATCTATTAACTCAGGTAACGTGACAGCTCAAAACAACAGGAGTGAAAAGCATGCACCCCGTTATTGCCTTTGATGTGTACGGCACCCTGATTGACACCCAGGGTGTGACTGCTGAGCTTGAAAAGCGCCTGGGTGAGCCTGGTAAAGCCGTCGAATTTGCCCGCCGCTGGCGCGATAAACAGCTGGAGTACAGCTTTCGTCATACCCTGATGGGGCATTACCTGCCTTTTGGACAATGCACCCGCGAAGCGCTGATTTTTACCGACCGGGCACTGCAGGCCGAGTTGACGGACAACGACTGCGACCATCTGATGGCCGTGTATGCCGAGCTGCCCGCCTTTCCTGACGCCGCTCCTGCCCTTCAAAGTCTGAAAGCGGCGGATGTGCGCTGTGTGGCTTTTTCCAACGGCACCCGGGAGGCCGTCAGCCAGCTGCTTGAAAGTAGCGGCCTGGGTGAATTCATGGATGACATTATCAGCGTCGACGAAGTAAAACGCTTTAAACCCGACCCAGCGGTTTACACCCATCTGCGCACCCGGTTGGAATCCCGCCCTGAAAATACCTGGCTGATTTCCAGCAACGCCTTTGACGTCATCGGGGCGACCCATGCCGGATTACGCAGTGCCTGGGTACGCCGCCATGCGGATGCGCCGTTCGACCCCTGGGGGATTGAGCCGGATATGACGGTCATGGACTTGCAGGCGCTAACGGAACGTTTACTGGCCTAGTGGTATAGCCGAAACCGCAGCGGGCGAGTAAGCTGCCACTTCTTATTGATACCTATAAAGAGCGCTAAAATGTCAAAAAAGATCTATTGTATTGCCAGTTTCAAACCCAAGCCCGGCAAGGAAGAAGCCGTATTCAAGGCGCTGCAGGCACTGGAACCTAACACCCGACGTGAAGATGCCTGCCTGCAATACACTGTGACCCGCCAGATTGATAACCCCTTTGCCCAGGGCAGCAGCTACCCGATTGTCTTTCACGAAATCTGGGCCAGCCGGGAAGAGTTCGAAGCGCATTGCCAGCGCAGCGAGATTCAGGACTTTTTTGCCCGCCATGTGGAAGCCGAAGACGGTGATATCGAAGATGCCAATGTGTGTGTCTATACGGATGAACCCTGGAACTTTGATGCGCCCAAGGTCTGAAGGGTAATTAGATCTGCGCGCTAGTGGAGCTGGGCTGAAGCCGGTACTGGCCAAACTTCATCCACTAAGCTACAACACTGTAACAGGACCTTTTTAGGAGGGTGCAGGCTAGCAAGGGTGCAATCTGCTGCTCTTTTAAGGAATTATTGGGTTATCAGGAAGCCATTCATGTCTAATTTCCGTTCAGTGTTTACACCTTACACCCAGGCGGCCCGGCCGGCTTTAGGGCATCATCATGGTGCCTGCTGCTGCGGTTCGCCTGTGCTACAGCAGTTTCATGACCGGGTGATGGCCGGGATCACCCGGCGGCAGATGTTGGGAGGAACGGCTGCGGTCATGGCCATGTTTGCAGGGTTGCATACGCCCTTTGCTGTGGGTCAGCAGCCCCAGTGGCGTGATGGGCCTATGCTTCTGACCAATCTGAAGCTGTTTGATGGCACCGGAGGCGCCTTGCAGGAAGGCATGGCAGTCAGGGTGGAAGGAGGCAAGATCACCGCCATTCTGCCTGCTGATGCTGACGCCGGTGAGGCTGATGTGCTTGACTGCGGCGGACGGGTATTGATGCCCGGCCTGATTGATGCCCATTGGCATACCACGCTGGCGGCGATTTCCCAGGTGGAAGCCATGACGGCTGATATCGGCTATGTGCATCTGGTTGCGGCTCGGGAAGCTGAGCGCACCCTGATGCGCGGTGTGACTTCGGTGCGTGATGTGGGCGGGCCTTCCTTTGCGCTCAAACGTGCCATTGATAACGGCGTGGCGGTTGGGCCGCGTATCTTTCCGGCCGGTGCGATGATCTCCCAGACTTCCGGGCATGGCGATTTTCGTATGCGTCATGAAGTACCCCGTGGTACTACCACGCCACTAAGCGAAGCCGAACGCCAGGGCGTGGCCATGATTGCCGACGGTGAAGTGGAGGTGCTACGCCGTACCCGCGAGCAGCTGATGCTGGGGGCCTCGCAAATCAAGCTGATGGCCGGTGGCGGCGTGGCGTCATCCTATGACCCCCTGGACAGCACCCAGTTTACCGAGCGCGAACTGCGCGCAGCAGTAGAAGCGGCAGACGACTGGGGCACCTACGTCATGGTGCATGTGTATACCTCCAAGGGCATTCAGCGTTCGCTGCGAGCGGGCGTCAGGTCGATCGAGCATGGCCAGCTGGCGGATGAAGACAGTGTGCGCATGATGGCCGACCACGATGCCTGGTGGAGCCTGCAGCCCTTTCTGCAGGATGAGGATTCCAACGTTTATCCGGATGCCGCGCGCCGTGAATCCCAGCGGCAGGTGGCGGAAGGTACGCTGCGTGCCTATGAAATGGCCCAGCGTTTCAACGTCAAGACAGCCTGGGGAACCGATATTCTGTTTAATCCCCAGAATACCCCTAACCAATTGCGCCATCTGGCCAAGCTGACGCGTTTTTACGACCCCTTGACAGCGCTGGCCATGGCTACTGGGCGCAATGGCGAGCTGTTGGCACTTTCCGGCCCGCGTAACCCTTATCCCGGCGTGCTGGGCAAAATAGAAGAAGGTGCGCTGGCTGATCTGCTGCTGGTGGAGGGTAATCCAAGCCAGAATCTGGACTTTCTGCATGATCCCGAGCGCAACCTGACCATGATCATGAAAGGAGGGCGCATCTACAAAGATCAACGTTAAGCGTTATCAGCATTGACTGTTTTCAGGTCTTCATCGCCAGCACCCTCAATTGAGGGTGCTGGCGTTTCTGCACCGGGTGAAATGCGCGTGAGTCTGTGCCGCTATCAAGAACCAATGTTATTCATATGATCCATCCGCCAATTTTTTCGACGCTAAAGAGCTATTTCGTGGACTTTTTGTACTCGTTGTCGCGGGATGCCTTCGTCACCCGAGGAATCATCTATAGTGAAGCTAGCATGCTTAATAAAACCTTAATCTGAGTATTTTGTTGGTTGGCTGACTTGTCAGCCACTTTTTGGGGTGGTGATGATAGACAAAATCGACTTGGCAAGGTCAGGGGTCAATAACAATAAAAGGAGTTCTGCCATGAATAGTGCATCCGTAGATGATTATGCGATGAACAGCTCTGATGTGAACGGTTCCGCGACAGGCTCACCGGAAACAGCCAATTCATCATCAGGGAGTGCACCCGACACTGGCGGACATGGCGAAGAAACCGCTTCCAGCGTCGCTCAACAACCGCCGATAATCAAGATCCATATCAACACAGTAAGTATGGACAGTCCCAAATCCTGGCTGCTGGCAGGTGTAGAGGATTTTCGCCGGGCGCCGGTTGTCAGTCTGGCCTACGGGATCTTTTGGGTGGGGCTGAGCCTGGCCGTCACTGCGGGGGCGGTGACCATGGGGTTCTGGCATGTGCTGCTGCCGCTGATTGCAGGCTTCATGTTCATCGGCCCTCTGGTAGCGGTGGGTACCTACGGGGTCAGCCAGGCAATCGAGCGCGGGCAAACGCCTCACCTGGGGCACGCCCTGGGTTGCTGGCGGCCACATGCTGGCCAGCTGGCGATGATGGGCCTGATGATGATGATCTTCTTTCTGGCCTGGATTCGGCTGGCAACACTTTTGTTCGCGCTGTTCTTCGGCATGAACGTGCCCAACGTCGATACGATCTATCTGGCGCTGTTTACTACCCTGCAGGGGCTGACCATGCTGGCGGTGGGAACGGCCATTGGCGGCGTCCTGGCTTTTGGTGCCTTTACCATCAGCGTGGTGGCCATTCCTACTCTGATGGATCGTGACCTCACCTTTATGGAAGGTATCGAAGCCAGTATCCGCAGTGTTGCCCATAACTTCCGCCCGATGCTGTTGTGGGCCGCCATCCTGACAGGCTGTGTGGTCGCCGGTGTGCTGACCTTCTATATCGGGCTGGCACTGGTGCTGCCTGTGCTCGGCTATGCCAGCTGGCATGCTTATGAAGACCTGGTACGCTTTGAGGAACCTGAAAAATCCTGAAACAGACAGTCAGGAGGCGTGGGGAGCGCCTCTTGGCTGATTGACTGGGAATTCCAAGGAGACCTGCACAAGATCTTAATGCTATCCATTGCTGGCTGCACTTCCTGACTGATAACAACAAGAGGGGGAATTGATGAGCCGACTTACCTGGGCCGCCCTGGGCGCCGCGTCTCAGCCGTTTTTAACGGCTACCGTACAGGCATCATCTATCAATACATCATCCGGTTGGAATATGCCGGCTGGGGTCACCGAAATCAGCCGGGAAGTATTCGGGCTGCATATGACCATCTTCTGGATCTGCGTCGCTATTGCCGTCGTGGTCTTCGGCGTCATGTTCTATTCGTTGATTGCCTACCGTAAATCCAAAGGCGCCAGCGCCGCGCATTTCCATGAAAATACTGTCGTTGAAATTATATGGACAGCCGTTCCCATGGTGATACTGGTGCTGATGGCAGTGCCGGCAACCGCCACCCTGAAAAAGATGTACGACACCTCACAGGCTGATATCGACATCCTGGTGACCGGCTATCAATGGCGCTGGCGCTATGAGTACCTCGAAAACGATGTCGAGTTTTTCAGTAACCTGGCCACCCCCAGAGAGCAGATCCACGGAACCCAAGCCAAGGGGGATAATTACCTGGTGGAAGTGGATGAGGCCATGGTAGTGCCCACGGGCCAGAAAATCCGTCTGCTGCTGACGGCCAATGATGTCATTCATTCCTGGTGGGTGCCTGATCTGGCGGTCAAGAAAGACGCCATCCCCGGCTTTGTCAACGAAACCTGGTTCGAAGTGGATGAACCCGGCGTTTACCGTGGCCAGTGTGCCGAACTCTGCGGCAGTGGTCACGCCATGATGCCTATTGAGGTACGGGCTGTGACCCCGGAAGACTACGCCGTCTGGCTGGATAGCAAACGCGATGCCGCCGCCGCTGAGGCCGAAGGGGCAGGGCGGGAGTGGTCAATGGATGAACTGATGGAACGCGGCGAAGCGACCTACGCCACTTACTGTGCTGCCTGCCATCAGCCGGATGGTAAAGGGGTGCCACCGGCTTTCCCCGCTCTGGCTGGCGAAGGCATCTCGGTTGACCCGGATGCGCTGGAAGACCACAAGCAAATCGTTCTGCACGGCAAGTCGGGTACGGCGATGGCTGCCTTCGGTGAAAACCTCTCGCCTTCCGAAATTGCGGCAGTCATTACCTACGAGCGTAATGCCTGGGGGAATGAGACGGGTGATGAGGTACAGCCAGCGGAAATTCAGTCCATGCTTGAATCTGAATAGCGTAGCGCTGACAACAATAATCATAAACTGCTCTTAACAACGCTCATAACAAGAAATACGGAAAGCGTATAAAAAGAGCGTAAAACAAGAGGCTAATGTTATGGCATCTGATACGTCGCAAGCGACCGTGCAGGCGAGTACAAGCGGTGTCGCACATGACGGTGCTGCATACGCATCGCACGGGCCGACTGGCATACTGCGCTGGATAGTCACCACCAACCATAAAGAAATCGGCTCTCTGTATCTGCTGTTCTCGCTGGTAATGCTGTTTGTCGGCGGCAGTATGGCGCTGGTAATCCGCACCGAGCTGTTTCAGCCCGGACTGCAGTTTATCCAGCCGGAATTCTTTAACCAGATGACCACCATGCATGGGCTGATCATGGTGTTTGGCGCCATCATGCCCGCCTTTGTTGGCCTGGCCAACTGGATGATACCAATGCAGATCGGCGCGCCGGATATGGCCTTGCCCCGGCTGAACAACTTCAGCTTCTGGCTGTTGCCGGTAGCGTTCGGCATTCTGCTATCCACCCTGTTCATGGAAGGCGGCGGGCCAAACTTTGGCTGGACCTTCTACGCGCCGTTGTCGACCACTTATGCGCCTCCCTCTACCAGTTTCTTCATTATGTCGATTCATCTGGCTGGCATCAGCTCAATTCTGGGCGCGATCAATATCATCGCCACCATCTTCAACCTGCGTACGCCAGGCATGCGCCTGATGGATATGTCGCTGTTTGTCTGGACCTGGCTGATTACCGCCTTTTTGCTGATAGCGGTGATGCCGGTGCTGGCGGGTGTGGTGACCATGATGCTGATGGATATCAACTTCGGTACCAGCTTCTTCAATGCAGCCGGGGGCGGCGACCCGGTGCTGTTTCAGCACCTCTTCTGGTTCTTTGGGCATCCGGAAGTTTACATCATGATCCTGCCGGCTTTTGGTATTGTCTCTTTGATCGTGCCGACCTTTGCCCGCAAGCGCCTGTTTGGCTATGCCTCCATGGTCTACGCCACGGCGGCCATTGCCTTGCTGTCTTTCATGGTGTGGGCGCACCATATGTTTACGGTTGGCATACCGCTGGTGGGGGAGCTGTTTTTCATGTACTCCACCATGCTGATTGCGGTACCCACGGGAGTGAAAATCTTCAACTGGATCGCCACCCTGTTCAGAGGCTCGATTTCCTTTGAAGTCCCCATGCTGTTCGCCCTGGGCTTTATTGTGATGTTCACCATTGGTGGTCTGTCAGGGGTCATGTTGGCCATTGTGCCTGCGGACTTTCAGTATCACGACACCTATTTTGTGGTGGCGCATTTTCACTATGTGCTGGTCCCGGGGGCATTGTTTGCCATCATGGCAGCCGCCTATTACTGGATGCCCAAGTGGACCGGGTACTACGCCAGTGAAACCCTGGGCAAGTGGCATTTCTGGCTGTCGGTAATCGGCGTCAACCTGACCTTCTTCCCCATGCATTTTTCCGGCCTGGCCGGTATGCCGCGGCGCATTCCTGATTACGCCCTGCAGTTTGCCGATTTCAACATGCTGTCCTCGATTGGTGGCTTCCTGTTTGGTTTCTCCCAGCTGATTTTTGTCTGGGTGCTGATCAAGGCCATCCGTGGCAGCGGAGAAAAAGCGCATGCCCACGCCTGGGAGGGAGCGGACGGTCTGGAGTGGACGGTACCCAGCCCGGCACCGCTACATACCTTTGATACACCACCCCCTTTCGACCCACTGACTGAGTCGCCGAGTCGACACTAGTCGCTTCTGGAGGTTGCCATGCGCACAACACAAGCACGTGCCGGGGTCAGGCGAACCGTGATCAGGACGCTCTGCGTTCTGGTGGGTATGGTGGGCTTTACCCTGGCGTTGATTCCGCTGTACGACGTCTTTTGTGAAATCACCGGTCTGAACGGCAAGACGGCCAGTTCGGCTCAGGTGGTCAGTGCCGGTGACGTGGATGAATCCCGTGAGGTGCGGGTTCAGCTGGTCACCCGCACCGGCACTGGGCTTTCCTGGCAGCTGCAGGCGCTAGACCCTGTGATCACCGTGCATCCCGGGGAAATTTCCCAGGCCATGTTCCGGTTTACCAATCTGGGCGATATCACCAGTTCAGGCAAGGCGGTGCCAAGTATCACGCCGTCGGCAGGGGCAGAACATTTCCGCAAGGTGGAGTGCTTCTGTTTCCAGCAGCAATCGCTGATGGCGGGCGAAACGCTACAGCTTCCGCTGGTCTTCCAGATTGCCCCGGATCTGCCTGAGCATATCAAGACATTAACGCTGGCCTATTCGCTTTATCCAAGCGATGAAGATGAAGTGGTCGCACTGGGAGGCGCGTATGACTAGTCAGTATTATGTTCCCCCTACCAGTAAGTGGCCGATCATTGCCGTGGTAGTGATAGGCAGTACCGCCATTGGTGCCGGTTCCCTGATGAGCTATGGAACG
>JBNJGW010000031.1:0-26499 GCA_051748005.1 Pseudomonadota bacterium
ACCGCAGGACTCGGCGCCGCTGGAAGAAATTCGCCTGCCTTTCCCAGTTGAACTGCGCGAACTGGTGTTGGAAAACATAGATGTACGCCTTGGCGATGGTACCCGAATCCGCTGGGAAAGCTTTACCTCTGCCATCAGCGCAGAAGAGAGCCTTATCAGTATTGCGCCCACCCACCTTGAGCGTCCTCAGGTCTACCTGCCCCCAAGTCCAGGCGTCTTGCTGGCAGACGCACAGGATTCGGCGCTTTCCAGTGCTGCCATTGATGCCGCTATTGAATTACAAGGCCCGCTTGAACCTGCCAACGAGGTTTCGCCCGCAGAGGCCATCGCCAACCGCGAGCCGCTTGAGTTACCTGCTATCAGCCTGCCAATCAGCCTGGAGCTGCCTGCGTTCAGCGTGAATGAATTCACGCTTTCAGGAGTTACCGAATACACAGTGAACAGACTGCAACTGGGACTGACAGCCAAGGGTAGCCAAATTAACTTAACCCAATTTGATGTCACGACGCCTGATGCCTCAGCGCAGCTGAGCGCCGAGGTGGAACTTCAGGAAAACTACCCGCTGAATGCTCAGCTTGATGCTCAACTCTTCCTGCCGGAGATAATGCCGGAACTGGCCGGAGAGGAGATATCCATTGGGCTGAACGGCAACCTGAATGATCTGAACGCAACGCTCAACGCCCAAGGGCCAATTGCGGCGAACCTGACCGCTAACCTGGATGCCCTGGCGCCGACCCTGCCTTTCCAGATAACGCTGGACAGCGATCAGCTGCGTTGGCCGTTAACCTCACCGGCTGCCACACAGGACAGTGAGTCAGCGGATGAGCCTTATGTGCTTGAAGGGCTGGCCTTGACCGCCGAAGGTGATCTTGAAGACTACCGGCTTGATCTTCAGGTTGACGCTCAAGGCCCCCAGGTACCGCCCAGCCGATTGGCATTGAACGGTCAGGGGAACCTGAGCACGTTTAATTGGGCGCCACTAACCCTGAACGTGAATGACAGCCAGATATCCAGCAGGGGCAATGTCTCCTGGCAGGATGGTTTGGGCGTTGATGCGATTGTTGAGCTGTCCAATCTCAACCCCAATGACCTTGCGCCATCGGTTGAAGGGCAGCTGAATGGGCTTGTGGATGTCTCTGTGCGCCAGCAGGGCGAGCTATGGACAGTGGCACTGCCTGTGCTTGATATCAACGGTGAGTTGCAGGGCTATCCACTCAATCTGAAGGCAGCTCTCAACGCAGACAGTACGCTTAACGTAGATCTTCAGCAGTTGGACTTTGCTCAGGGCGAAAATCGGCTTAATGCCAGCGGCCAGGTCAGCCCGGACAACATGAATCTGGACGCCAGCATTGATATGCGCGGTCTGCAAACCCTTGCCCCCGGGTTACAGGGCGCACTGACCGGGCAGATTCAGGCACGGGGAAGCCTGGAGCAGCCGCAACTTGCCGCCAATCTTGAAGGCCAAGGGCTGCAGTTTGGCGCAAATCGTCTGGATGCCCTACAGCTGGATGCGGATGTCAATGGTATTGAAGACCCGCAGCTGGATATCCGCCTGGCAATAGATAATGCTGTTGCTGGTGGGCAAGTATTTGAAAATATCGCGCTTTCACTGGATGGCATGCTTTCTGAACATAACCTGTCGCTGGAGGTGGCAGGGGGCGCAGATAATGAGCTGCTTGAAAGTGTTACTCTGGCGCTTGATGGCCAGTTTGATCAGCCGGGGAAGCGCTACCAGGCTACGCTGTTACCGCTTGAGGTAGTGTCTGCGTTCGGCACGATAGGTCTTGAAGCCCCTCTGGATCTTGGTTATCGCCTGGATAGTGGTGAAGCCCGTCTATCAAGGTTTTGCCTGCGCCGCGAGGAAGGCGGCGTTATCTGTTCCGAGGAGGCTATTAATGCCTCTGCCGATGCGGGTAACGCTGTCTTATCTGTCAGCGAAGTGCCTATGCAGATGCTGGCTCCCTTTCTACCTGATGGCTGGTCGCTACAAGGTGATACCACCGCTGATATGGCTACTTCCTGGCGACAGGGCGGTGCCCGCTGGCAGGCCGATCTGGAGCTGGACAGCAGCCTGGAGATCACCGCGCTGAATGACTTTGGCCAGCCAGTGACCCTGCCGCGCCTGAGCCTTGAAACCCGCATAGAGGCCAATTCACGGCAGATAGATACCAATGCCACCCTTGCGCTGGGTGATGCCGGTGATATCAATCTTGATCTGGCCATCACAGACCCCCTGGGCGAGGCAAGCCTTGATGGTGATGTAAGAGTTGTGGGCGTTCGCCTGGACCCGTACCGCAAGATGGTCGTGGGGCTTGACACCATGGAAGGGCAGCTCGATGGGAATATCGCTATCGGTGGTTTGGTGGAACAACCTGATCTACAAGGCCAGTTAACTCTTAATCGGTTACAAGTCGCCGGTGCCGACTTGCCCATCGCGATTCCTGATGGGGAAGTCAACGTCGATTTCGACGGCTCATCAGGACGGATTGATGGTTTTGTGGATGCCGAGCGCGGACGCCTGAATATTCAGGGCGATGCCGTTTGGCCAGGGGATGATGACTGGGGGATTGGCATTGACCTGGTGGCAACACAGAACCCATTATTGGTGGTCCTGCCGCAGTTTGGCCGCCTGGAAGCCGCACCCGATATACGCATCCGTATTGCACCGGACCGCTTACAGGTACGGGGTGATGTCAATATTCCCTGGGCGCGTCTGGAAGCAGGCGACCTGCCAGCCTCAGTGATGGGGCCGAGCAGCGACGAGATCATCATTACCGAGCGTGATGATCAGGAAGCCGAACAGCTGGCCGCTCAGCGGGCAGCAAACGGTGGGCCGAGTGCTGCGGAAAGTCTGGAGCAAGGCGGAATGGCCATGGATGTACAGGTCAACATCAATCTTGGTCAGGACATGCAACTCTCCGCTTATGGGCTGAACTCACGCCTTCAGGGCACTCTTGAAGTCGACCAGAACAGCGGCGGATTGCAGCTGTTTGGCGATGTCAATCTAGTGGATGGTCGCTTTAAATCCTTTGGCCAGGATCTGGTCATCCGGCGCGGTGCCATTCTATTCAGTGGCCCGCCGGGAGCACCATCACTTGATTTTGAGGCTATCCGTAATCCTGACGTCACCCAGGACGATGTCATTGTCGGGGTCAGGGTAACGGGGCAGGCCGACTCACCCAATCTGGCCATTTTTGCCAATCCGGCCATGAATGAAACCCGTGCGCTTTCCTATCTGTTACGCGGCAGAGCGCCGGACGAATCCGGTAGCGGGTTTAACAGTGCCATGACCACTGCGCTGATCAGTATGTCACTGGGCCGTACTGGAAGCGCGGTAGGGTCTATCGGTGAGGCTTTTGGCATAGATGACCTGCGTCTGGATACCGCAGGCGCTGGCGACAATAGTCAGGTAGCGTTAAGTGGCCAGCTGACTGATGACATCAGCATCAGTTACGGTGTCGGTATTTTTACTCCCATAGCAGAACTTACCCTGCGCTACACCTTATGGCGTGACCTGTACCTGCAGGCTGTTTCGGGTGCCAATCAGGCAGTTGACCTGATTTACCAATTCAGTCGCAGTGGTAACCCTTCAACGTTTCAAGCGAGGTAAGACATCATGAGTTTCTTTGATCGTGTACCAACCGGGCGAAATACTCCGATTACCACCAGCGATTATCATGCTATCAACGGGGAAGCACTGAAGCCTGTGTATCGCGAAGGCTATGCCACTCTGGTTGTCGGCATGGGTTGTTTCTGGGGCGTGGAGCGCCTTTTCTGGCCAGTGCCTGGGGTACTGGTGACGGCGGCAGGCTATGCGGGCGGCAAAACCCCCAACCCCAGTTATGAAGAGGTCTGCACTGGTCAGACCGAACACGCGGAAGTGGTACTGATCATTTATGATCCGGCCGAGGTCAGCCTGACATCGCTGTTGACCATCTTCTGGGAAAACCATGACCCCACCCAGCTGAACCGCCAGGGAAATGATATTGGCTCCCAGTACCGCTCAGTCATCTATACGACCAATGACGATCAGCTTGCAGCTGCCCAACACAGCGCCGAGCTTTTTCAGCAACAGTTGGATAAGGCTGGGCGAGGGCAGATCACCACGGAAATCACACCGCTGGATACGTTCTATTACGCTGAAGCCTATCACCAACAGTACCTGCACAAAAACCCGGGCGGCTACTGTGGCCTGAAAGGCACCGGTGTCAGCTGCCCGCTGGTGTGAGGACATTTTTTCCGACGAGGACATACGATAAAAATGAGAAGCTTATGCTTATCACCCGGGCATATCACCCTATTTGCCCGTAACGCTTTAGTAATGGCTCTCTCACTAGGCGCTGTCTCATCCCAGATCAGCGCAGATGAGCGCTGGTCATCGCCGCCAACCAGCGCTGACGATACGTCATTTGCTGATCAACGAGAGGCAGTCATCTGGCGTCAGGATGCATTCAAGGAAACTGAAACCCTGGTACGCCAACTGCGATTTGATATCGTCAATCAGCGTGATCTGTCTGCCGCTGGGCCACGTATTGAAACTCTCAGGCAAATGGTCAGCGCGGATAATATGCTGCCCGCGTTCATTGAAGGCAGTCACGGACCCGGATCTGATGCCAGGCCGGAAATCTGGGAGGAATGGGATCGCTATCGTGCAGGCTTTGACCGCCTGGATGGCGAAATTGCCACCCTGATGGAGGCCGTCAATAATGACGATTTGAGGGCTGCTGCCAAGGGGCTCTCAGATGTTGGGGCAAGTTGTAAAAGCTGCCACCGTGGTTATCGCTACTGATCAGTTCATGGCGGTTACGGCCGCCATGGTGATCAATCGCCAGCTTCAAGACGGTCAATCCGATAAAGGGTTTCGACCTGAGATAAATCAGATACCGTACAGTGAAGATCTTTAACCAGTCCATCCTCAAGCCCATATACCCAGCCGTGCACGGAGATCTGTTCACCTCTTTGCCAGGCACGCTGAAGGATCTTGGTACGACAAAGGCTGTTTACCTGAGCTTTGACATTCAGCTCGCACAGAGTGTCGATCTGTTGACCTAGAGGCAAATGCTGCATTGAATCGCGGTGCTGACTATAAAGTTCGCGCACCGAATGCAGCCAGTAGTCAACCATGCCGCATTCACCACCGGTGACTGCAGCCTTGATACCGCCACAGCCATAATGACCAACAATCATGATGTGTTTCACCTTCAGCACATCAACAGCAAACTGAACCACAGACAGGGCATTCATATCCGTATGATGCAGCAGGTTGGCAACGTTACGGTGGACAAAGACTTCACCAGGTGGAAGAGCGATGATCTGGTTCGCCGGAACCCGGCTATCGGAGCAGCCAATCCATAGATAGTCGGGGTTCTGCTGCCGCGACAGGCGGGCAAAGTAGTCCGGATCTTCCTTGCACATTCGCTCAGCCCAGGCGTGGTTATTGGCCAACAGCTTGTTAATGGAGTCTGACATCAAGTTTCTCATTGCGCGGGAACGGTCACATGAAGAAATGGTTAGCGTTTTAACCTTTTCATCTTTTAATCTAGCTTATCACGAGGTCAGCCACATGCTTGATGGAAATAAGGTGGTATCAAGAATCTTTTAATTGCAAAAAACACCCTTTAACCTGTTGATATTGAATGAAAGGAGCACAGCATGACGGATAAGACCGCTTATGAATACGATCTCTTTGTCATTGGCGCCGGATCTGGCGGCGTGCGTGCTGCCAGAATGGCAGCGGCAGAGGGCGCAAAAGTCGGGATAGCGGAAAACCGTTATCTGGGTGGCACCTGTGTCAATGTGGGTTGTGTGCCTAAAAAGCTGTATTCCTATGCCGCCCATTTTCACGACAGCTTTGATGATGCAGCAGGCTTTGGCTGGCAATTACCTGGCCCGGCCAGCTTTGACTGGACGACATTAAGGGAGAACAAGAAAGGCGAGATCAAACGCCTGAACGGTATCTACCATCGCTTGCTCGAAGGAGCAGATGTGTCACTCTACAATGCGCATGCCAGCTTCAGGGATGCGCATACCGTTATTCTGCATAACGATGAAGGTGAGCATCAGATCACCGCAAAGAAAATCCTCGTGGCCACCGGCGGCTGGCCGTGGTTGCCGGATTTCCCGGGTAGCGAGCACATGCTCAGTTCCAATCAGATTTTTGATCTGGAGCACTTCCCCAAGCGCTTTTTGACCCTGGGCGGCGGTTATATCTCAGTTGAGTTTGCCAGTATCTTCAATGGACTTGGCAGTGATACTCATCTTATCTATCGTGGTGATCTGTTTCTGCGTGGCTTCGATCAGGAAGTACGTGAATTCACTCGCGATGAAATGACTCGCAAGGGCGTCAACCTGCATTTCAACGTCAATATTGCCCAGATCGATAAAGTGACGAACGCTACTGGTAACAATGAATACCGGGTGACGCTGACGGACGGCCAGGTAATGCATGTGGATGCTGTATTGGCAGCCACTGGGCGACATGCCAATATTGAAGGGCTAGGGCTGGATACGCTGGGCATCCGGCTGGATGCGCAAGGCAAGGTGCCCGTCAATGAACGCTTTGAAACCAGCATCCCTTCGATTCTGGCCCTGGGTGACCTGATTGCCGGGCCGGAACTGACACCTGTCGCGCTGGCCGAAGCCATGCAGCTGGTGGATATCCATTTCCGTAACGCTGATGCGAAACCGATGGATTACGCCAATATTCCTACCGCTGTGTTCTGCCATCCTAATATAGGAACAGTTGGCCTATCAGAAGAAGAGGCCAGGGAAAAAGGCAGTATCCGTGTCTACCAGACTGATTTCCGTGCGATGAAACATACCTTGTCAGGTAGCCAGGAGCGTACTCTGATGAAGCTGGTTGTTGATGATGCAACCGACGTGGTGCTCGGCGCGCATATGGTGGGAGACGATGCCGGAGAAATTATCCAGGGTATAGCGATTGCTGTCAGGGCCGGACTTACCAAGACTGACTTTGATCGTACCGTAGGTATTCACCCAACCGGCGCTGAAGAGTTCGTTACCATGCGCAGCGTAACGCGCCGCTGACCGGAGGTGAACGTCCGTCATCGCTATATATAATATTTTATTATAACATAACTCACCAAGTGGCTGATTATTTGAATTGATCATAATTAAACGTTATAGTGATGGCATATAGTTTTTGATATCGCGCTTAACAGTGCCGCGTCTAATTAAGGTACTTATTAAGCAGGGTAATCAACAACTAGCGTAGCACTTAACAGAATCGCAAAAGCGAAGTATAACCATGACAACGCCAACACCGCCTTTTACGCCCTCTGCTGATCTGGTTCGTCCCACCGTTGCCGATGCCGTAGTGGGACATGCAGAAACGCCCTTGTTCATTCGCAAGCCGAATGCTGACGACGGCTGGGGGGTATATGAGTTAATCAAGTCCTGTCCACCATTGGATGTCAATTCTGCCTACGCCTATCTGCTGTTGGCAACGCAGTTTCGTGATACCTGTGCCGTGGCTATCAACGAAGAACGCGAAGTGGTTGGTTTTGTATCCGGGTATGTCAAGGATAATGCGCCTGATACGTATTTCCTCTGGCAGGTGGCCGTAGGAGAGAAAGCACGTGGTACGGGTCTGGCCCGTCGTCTGGTTGAAGCCATCATGGCGCGTCCTGAACTTCACGAGGTTCATCACCTTGAAACAACCATCACACCAGACAACCAGGCTTCATGGGGCTTGTTCCGCCGACTTGCCGCACGCTGGCAGGCGCCACTCAACAGCCGTGAGTACTTTTCCACCGAACAACTCGGTGGTGAACATGACCCTGAAAACCTGGTCAGGATAGGTCCTTTCCAGACAGAAACTATCGCTGGTTATTAGGGTTACCGACGTACTATTCTATTGATGCTATCAATGGCTATATCGATAAGGAAACTATTATGATCGTTCGCAATATTGAAGAAGCGCGCCAGACAGATCGTCTTGTCAAGGCTGAGAATGGTAACTGGGACAGCACGCGTCTGGTGTTAGCCGCTGATGGTGGTGATTTTTCCTTCCACATCACCCGTATCTACGAAGGCACAGAAACGCATATCCACTACAAGCACCACTTTGAATCCGTATATTGTATTGAAGGGGAAGGGGAAGTGGAAACGCTGGCCGATGGCAAGATCTGGCCAATCAAACCCGGCGATATCTATGTTCTTGATCAGCATGACGAGCATCTGCTGCGTGCCCACAAGACCATGCATCTGGCCTGCGTTTTTACACCGCCGATTACCGGGACTGAAGTGCACCGGGAAGATGGTTCTTATGCACCTGCCGATGAGTGATCATGCATAGCTGACCGATAAAAGCCCGCCAAAATTAGCTTTTGGCGGGTCTTTTGCTTAGCGCTGCTCAAAAACCAGCGTGATTTCTCCCAGTGTCAGACCAAATTTACGCATAGCGGTACGATTGATCAGTTTCCCATCAGGTTGAAGGTACATCCAGTCGTCCATAGTAAAGGTCAAGGTCCGACCACTGACTTCGATATCCAATGGATAGCGCATGTGAAAGGCATTACCGTACTGCCTGGCTTCAACATTGCCTTCTACGTCATTGGCTGAACCATTCCAGGTGTGCTCATCAACGCGTTCAAATGTCCATACCCGCCGGTCGGTTTCACCATTAGCAAACACAAAGGCCTCATCCAGAATCAGCGTATCGCCGTCGTAAGTACCCTGAATATCAACGGTAAACTGGCGCTGAATTTCACCACTATAGTCCTGCACGATTCCCCAGGCTCGGGTGTCGCCTTCAAAGTACTCGGCAATATCCAGACTGGGGGCGGTGTCTGCATATTGTTCGATATCAACACTGGTACAGCCGGTTAAAAGCACAATCGCCAGTGCCAGCGCGCTCCAACGCCAAAAACGGTTTAGCAAGGCCATGGAATTCTCTCCTGAGGACAGCCAAGGGACAAATGTTCCAAAACCATACACTGTACAGGAGTTGTCGAGCAATGTTTTGTCTGGTTTGCGGTCATGTAACGGGCTACCAATGAGTACGCATAATGTATATTATGTTAAATAAGATAGTGCGATCTACCACTTGTTCATAATATAAGCATGATGGTGTTGGACAAGCTTGCCATCGACTCCTTATCATTCCTTCTTCGTTGATCAAGGATATTGTCTACTATGCGCAAAGGTTGTTCATGGATGGCCGTCTTGCCCACTCTCATCAACAAGTACTCCTCAGGCCTGCTAGCGGCCATGCTGCTAACCGGGTGTACCGCTTTGACACCGGAGCAGCCACAGGACGTTGCCCCCCAGCCACTAAGCGCAGAGGCATTCGATCAGCGCATTGACGAATTAACATTATCTCTTCAGTCGCAATGTGATACCTCCGTGCTGCAGGATAACCAGCAGCGCCAGGCCCAGCGCATGACAGCCGATGTGCGTGAAATTGGCAGCCTGCTGAGGCGGCTCAACGATAACGTGGATGATCTGGCGCTGGCAGCTCCCAATATCATCGCGCCGGGAGTACAACAGGCAAGTGATGGTGAAGCATGTAGCCAGGAGGCTCCGCTCAGCGGTGACAAGACCCTGGTGGGCCGCAGTGAATGGATCGGCCTGCCACATTTGAGCACATATCTTAAGGCACGTGTTGATTCTGGCGCCAATACAGCATCACTATCTGCCAAGGAAATCACCCCCTTTGAGCGAGACGGCGAGGATTGGGTACGCTTTAAACTGGCACTTAATGATGATGATGTCGTCATAGAGAGTGTCAAGGATGAATGGTTTGAGGCCCCAGTTGAGCGTCGCGTCAAGGTGCTGCAGGCGACAGGTGAAGATTCACGCCCGGTTATTTCTCTCCTGGTCACCCTGGGGCCGATCCGTCAGCATGCCGAGTTTACCCTCAACGACCGTACCCACCTCAATTTCCCTGTACTGCTGGGCAGGCGCTTCTTGCTTGATATTGCGCTTATTGATGTGGCCGAGAGCTACCTACATGAGCGGCCAGAATTTTCTGGCGGCGCTCCCTCTGAACAAGCGGTCAATGATCAGTCATCAGACACGGATATGAGCGACGAATAACCGTCTCTTATTCTGATTGGCTGCCTAACCAAGGAAGCATGATGTCACGTCTCCCCTTCTATTTTATTGTTGGGCTTTTATTGGTCGCTGGCACCGCTATGAGCATCCAACGCCACTTGCAGTTTGAAATCCCCTGGCTGCCTGGCAAACAGCAAGAAGTCTGGGAAGTTGAAGCCATGATCAACTTCAATGCTCAGAACGAGCCGGTTGAAGTCAACTTTGCCCTACCTTCCCATCAGCAGGGTTTTCGGATATTGACTGAAAACACGGCATCGTCGGGCTATGGCCTGGCCTACCGGGTCAACGAGTGGGGGCGCCGTGCACAGTGGTCGATTCGCCAGGCCAGTGGTTCCCAGCAGTTGTATTATTCAGCCCAGATACTGGTATCACCGGATGCGCGTGCGCCTCAGCAATTACCACCGGAACTCCCCACGCTAACCACCTGGGAGCGCCCTTATGACACGGCAGCCAGAGAAGTCATAGAGCGTGCCTGGTCGCGTAGTGCCAATAATGCAACCTTTGCACGCGCATTGATCCGCGATGTGAATGGCGAACAGCAAGGTGAAAACGCTCGGCTACTGTTGACCCAGTTTGAGCCTGGCGAACTGATCGTGAGGCTGCTTGGTCAAGCGGATGTCAAAGCGCGCTTAATCAGTGGCCTGCTGCTCGAAGATGGCAGACGGCGCCAGACATTGACCCACTGGATTCAGGTCTACAGTGAGAACGACAAGCAATGGTGGCTATTTGACCCGGAAACCGGTGAGCAGGGAAAGCCGGACAACCTGTTGCTTTGGGAAACCGGCGGTCAGGCTGTACTGGAAGTGCTTGGCGGAACGAATTCACGGGTAACCTTCTCCATGCTGACCCATTCCCAGCCTGCTTCTGCAGCGGTGCGTAACCACCTCTCTGAAGACACTCTGCTCAACTTTTCAATTCATAGCCTACCGCTTGAGGAGCAGGCGCTGTTCCAGACAATCCTGTTGATTCCGATTGGGGCTCTGGTGGTGGTTTTCCTGCGTGTACTGGTAGGCATCAAGACATCCGGCACCTTTATGCCTGTGCTGATTGCCCTGGCCTTTATCCAGACTACCCTGCTGACCGGACTGATCGGTTTTCTGCTGATCGTTGCGGTTGGCCTGGTGATCCGTAATTACCTGTCCTATCTCAACCTGCTGTTGGTCGCCAGGGTTTCTGCGGTGATTATTACGGTAATAGCCATTATCTCGATCTTTTCGGTTGTAGCCTATCGGATGGGGCTTAATGCGGGGCTTACAATTACCTTTTTCCCGATGATCATCCTGGCCTGGACGATAGAGCGCATGTCAATCCTGTGGGAAGAGGAAGGCCCCAAACAGGTGCTTATTCAAGGGGGCGGCAGCCTGATTACGGCTGTTTTGGCCTTTCTGGCGATGAACAACCCCATCGTGCGCCATATCACCTTTAACTTTCTGGGCGTTCAACTGATCCTGATGGCGCTGATCCTGCTACTGGGAAACTATACCGGTTACCGCCTGCTTGAACTGCGTCGCTTCAAGCCCATCACGGATGACGAACCATCATGATGGATTTACTCGGGCAGCTGACAATGCAGTGGACATGGCCTTCGCGCCTGCGGGATAAAGGTATTATCGGAATGAACCGGCGGAATATCCGCTATATTGGCCGCTATAACAACCGTCGCCTCTATCCACTGGTGGATGACAAGCTCAAGACCAAACTGCTTGCTCAGTCACATGGTGTCACGTCACCCGCATTGGTTGGCACGGTGGAGACGCAGTTCGGTATCAAGCAGTTGGGAGCTACCTTACAGGGGCACGCCGGTTTTGTTGTCAAACCGGCCAAGGGTAGCGGAGGCAAGGGTATTCTGGTGATCGAGCAGCGTGATGATCAGGCATTTATCAAGCCTAGTGGTGCTCGGCTATCGCTGGTTGATATAGAGCGCCACGTATCGAATATTCTCTCTGGCCTCTATTCTCTGGGCGGTTCACCGGATGTCGCCGTTATCGAAACCCTGATCAATTTTGATGAGAGCCTGTTGGCATACACCTATGAAGGCGTGCCGGATATTCGCGTGATCATTTTCAAAGGCTACCCAGTCATGGCCATGATGCGTCTTTCAACTGCAGCATCAGATGGCAAGGCCAATCTGCACCAGGGAGCAGTAGGCGTTGGGCTGGATATTGCCAGCGGATATGCGTTGCGCGGTGTGCAGTTTGACCGTCCTTGTCAACGTCACCCGGATACGGATCATGATCTGGCTGGGCTTAAGGTGCCGCATTGGCAAACCCTGCTCAACCTGGCAGCCAGCTGCTATGAAATGACAGGCTTGGGTTACCTGGGCACCGATATGGTACTTGATCGGGATCATGGCCCCATGCTGCTGGAGCTGAATGCGCGCCCGGGTCTGGCGATTCAGATGACCAATGGGGAAGGCTTGCGGCCGCGCCTGGATCTGATCGAACGTCAACCGGAAGGCGTGGAGCCCCAGGCCAGGGTCGCTTTTGCCCAGCACCACTTTGCGCGGCGCAGCGAGCTTGTCAGCAGCGCTGACAGCTTAGGCGTAAACACGTAAACTGGACGTGTTTTTTTATTTAGCTACCTAGAGCCTCTGAATGCCACAGACCACTGCCTTGATCCAGCAAGCTGTTAACCAGTGCCAGTCACGTGGCGTACGCTTCACGCCTATTCGCCGCAAAGTGCTGGAATTGATTGCCCACAGCGGTGGCGGACTGAAAGCCTACGACCTGCTTGATCAGCTGTCGACTGAACATGCAGCCGCCCGTCCGCCGACTGTCTATCGTGCGCTGGATTTTCTGATTGAACAGGGCCTGGTGCATCGCATCGAGTCGCAGAATGCCTATGTGGCCTGCGCCTGCCCTGAGCATGCCCACGGCTTTCAGCTTTTGATCTGCCGCGTTTGCGGTTACGTGGAAGAGCTGCATCTTGACGACATCGGGGCGCAACTTGCAGCCAAGGCGGCTGATAAAGGCTTCAAGGTAGAACGTCAGACTATAGAGCTGCAGGGCCTGTGTGCCCGTTGCCAGCCAACCGATGAATAAGCAGCTTCATTTTCCATGGTTATTTCAAGAGAGCCTTATGTCGACCCTGTTCAAACAGCTAGAACCGGCTGAATCTGCCATTGACCTGCCAGACCTGAACACCCTGCTGGATGCCATTAAGTTCAACGAACAGGGACTGATTCCTGCTATTGCCCAGCAGTTTGATAGCGGCGAAGTGTTGATGATGGCCTGGATGAACCGTGCAGCGCTGGATGAAACCCTGCGGACTGGACGGGTTTGCTATTATTCGCGTTCACGCGGGAAGTTATGGCGTAAAGGGGAATCTTCCGGTCAGCAGCAGCGCTTGAAATCAGCGGCGCTGGACTGTGATGGAGACACTCTGCTTGTTCAGGTGGATCAGACTGGCCCTGCCTGCCACTCGGGGCGACGCAGCTGTTTCTATATTGAGCTTGCTGATAACAGGGTGGAAATTAATGCCCAGCCGCTTATCGACCCCGCTGAACTGTATGGCAAGGCTTAAGTTCTCACTACAGAGGATATGGCGCGCAGTTACCAAGGGGTTCAAACGCGCTCTTGTAGGGTTACTGGTCGGGCTGATCCGACTTTACCAACTGGTGATCAGCCCTTTGCTTGGGCCGCGCTGTCGCTTCTGGCCCAGCTGTTCGTCCTACACCATAGAAGCGCTACAGGTACATGGTCCGCTCAAGGGCGGATGGATGGCGATCCGGCGTATCATCAAATGCCACCCTGGTAACCCCGGCGGCATGGACCCTGTGCCCGGTGGGCGCAGTGAAGCACTGTGCCGGGAAGATAATTGCACGAATAAATCTCAGGAGACTTCAGGCAGGAAAAATCCTTAACTCGCCTGTTTGGCAATGCTGTAGATGCGCTCCAGCATGGCATTCAAGCCATTACTGCGGGTTGGCGACAGATGCTTGTCGAGCCCCAGATCCGCCATGAAGTGGGGCGGCGTATTCTGAATGTCATCCGCGCTGCGTTCGCTATAGATACGCAGCAATACGGCAATTAGTCCAGAGACAATCGCAGCATCGGAAGTCGCCTTGAAGGTCAGCTTGTCGCCCTGCTGCTCATGAATCATCCAGACATTGGATTGACAGCCCTGAATCTTGTTTTCCTCTGTTTTCAATGTGTCTGGAAATTCAGGCAGCTGCTTGCCCATATCAATAATGTATTGATAACGGTCCATCCAGTTATCAAATATCTCGAACTCTTCCACCAACTCTTGCTGGGCTTGCTCAGTACTCATGATATTTCCCTACTTGTGTCAGTTAGATGCTTTATAAACGACCTTATAAACTTAGGGAGATTATAACGCGGATCGCCTTACTCAGGCGATGTTGAGTGTAAACGGTGGCGCTGTTGTTCATGGTGCCACTGCTCGTCTTCGTTGTGTAAGTATCGGGAGGTGGTTTCCAGCCGCGCATGGCGGGCGCTTTCAGCCAGGTAGCGCAAACTGATTCCGGCCTGGGCCTGGTGGGTAATCGCCGTATGACGCAGCCAGTGAGGCGTGGCATGGCGTAATGCCTCTATCTGGGCCTTGCCGCCGCCCTCCTGTTCCAGCGCATCCGCCGCTTGCTGAAAGGTGGCGCGGATCAGACGATAGAGCTGATTATCACTGATGCTGCGCTGGCCATTCAGCGAGCGCAACAAGGGCGTGTCTTCCTGAAATAGCGGTTGAGGCGTCAACCCCAGTACTTCCCTCCATTGTGCCAGATGGCGCATGAAATCATCGGGTACCGGCACCTGGGCCAGCTTGGCGCCCTTGCCGGTCACCTCCCACCACCAGCGCCCTTCCCTTTGGTAGATATCGCCCATGCTCGCCGCCGCCATTTCGCTGATGCGTGGGGCCAGCATATAGGCAAAGACGAAGATGATACGGCGGCGTGCCTGCTCAAATTGAGCGCGCGGGTGGCTGTCTACCTCGCGCTGTAGCCAGGTCCACAACCAATCCCACAGGCTTTTTTCCAGATAGCGTTCAATCCGCGGCGCCTGATTGTTCAGGCGCCGGGATTTATCGCGCATCAAGCGAAACGGGTTGTGGCTCAGCCAGCCAGCCTCTACCAGCCAACTGAACATACCTTGCAGGATGACCAGGCTCTGGCGGCGGCTGGCGGCTGATAAAGGGCCTCTAAAAGGTCGCCACTCTGGGTGCTGCCTGGGTTTTGAAGGCCCGATCCATAATGTACTTGGCTGGGGATCTGCGAGGAAGGCCTCAAACGCCTGAAGCACTGCACGATCAACGTCATTCAGGCTCAGCTGTTGCGGGGCAAGCCATAACAGCAAACGCTCCGCTTCGCGCTGGTAGGCACGCCAGGTTTGCGGGCTGGCGGTGTATTCGCTCAACCAATGGGTGACGGCATCGGTATCGCTGCGGGCCTTGATACGCAACGCTTTGTCGAAATGCGGCTTGCCAGGCAGCCAATCTGTTTTTAAATCACTGTTTTTATTGTTAATAATGGGTTCTTGAAATTCCAGCCCTGTATCCACGCCCTGCCCCTTTGCATGCCTTTGTATGAATAGCCTGAAAATTCTTGTTGCAAGTATGACCTACATATATTGCTGACAATGTCATGGCTGCTGAATAAATTCAAGATAATAAGGGTAATCTTGAATTTATCTTTTTAAAATAAATATTATTACATAATACGTAATATGTAATTTACGCACACTGTGCACCATATCAAGCAAAAATCCGTTATAATCGTAGTTGAATACAGCTGCCTCAGGAGCAACGAATGGCGCGCAATGGCATCCAGTACAGCGACGTACTAAAGGCAATAGATGAACTTCTGACCCATGGCGACACCCCCAGCGTGCAGCGTATCCGCGATGTACTCGGCACCGGCAGCTTTACAACCATCAGCGAGCATTTCCGCCATTGGCGCCAGGAACGTGAACAGAACAAGGATGTCCCCCCGCCCAAAGGGGTACCGGAAGTGGTCGTGACAGCCGCTTCAGATCTGTGGCGGCAAGCGCAGGAAGCGGCCCATCAGGGGCTTCTGCATTACCGGGAAGAAGCTGACAGGAAGGTGGCTGAGGCACAGCAGACCGCTGAGCAGGAAAAGCAGAAAGCAGCGAATGCTGAACAGCGGGAAAATGCGCTGACGGCGCATTTGCGCCATATCGAGGAGCAGCTGAGCAAGGCCACCACGGCGCTGGCCCAAGCGCAGGCCCATGCCCAGCACTGGGAAACGGAATCCCAGCGCCATGCCAATGCCCATGATCAGGCGGTGAAACAGCTCAATGACCTACACCAGCAGCTGCAGGACAGCACAGATCGCCATCAGGCAGAGATGCACCAACAAAAGCAACGCCTGGAACAACAGCTGAAGCAGGAACAACAGCGTAATGAAACCACTGAAGCCAGACTGATGGGCCTGCTGGATAACATACGCCAGGAGCGTGCCACTGAACAAAAAGCCCTGAATAAAAAGTTACAGCAGCAGGAAGAACGTCTCGTAAAGCTTCAGTCCTCTTTAAAAGACGAGCAGCAGGCACGCCAGGAGTTAGAATCCAGGCTGGCGCTGACGGAGCAATCGCTGGAAGAAAAATCACGCCTGAACGAGCAGTTGCAACGCCAGCTAGCGCAACATCAGGCTCAACTGGAATCGGCCCGGCAGGAACAGGAGCGTTGGCAGCAGCAGTATACTGACGCGCTCAAGCAGCAGGATGACCAGTGGCAAAAAGACATCATGGACAGCGTACAGGCACTACAGCGCCAGGTGTCTACACTACCCACCCGCCTGAGCGGTAACGGCGAGCCGCAGGATGCTCAAACATCAGACGTCCAGAAAACCAATAATGAGCCATCAGGGTCATAAAAAAGGCGCCAAGCTTTCAAAAGCAGGCGCCTGATTTCAACTGGATTTGAGTTACCCGCTCAGCCCATAGCGGCTGGCGTGACGCCTATCGATAATAGGCGTTGGTGGTGTCGGTATGGTCGGTCACATCGCGGATGCCCGCCAATTCAGGGATGCGTTCCATCAGGGTTTTTTCCACGCCATCCTTCAAGGTCAGATCCACTGCGGCGCACCCTTGGCAACCGCCGCCGAAAGCCAGAATAGCTACCTTGTCGTCAGTCAGTTCAATCAGCTTGATTTCACCGCCGTGAGCAGCAAGGCCAGGGTTGATCTCGCTGTACAAGGTATAGTTGATGCGATCTTCCATCGGGCTATCAGCATTGACCTTAGGCATCTTGGCATTGGGAGCTTTGATGGTCAGCTGACCACCCATGCGGTCAGCATTGAAATCAACCACGGCCTCTTCCAGAAATGCCAGGCTGTTCTTGTCCAGATAAGCATTAATCTTGTCAAGCTCAAGCTTTTCGTCGGTGGGTTCTTCTTCTCCAGGACGGCAGTAGGCCAGGCAGGTTTCTGCATAGGGCGTACCTGGTTGAGTAATAAAGATACGCACGGCAATACCGTCAACGTTCTGCTTTTCCAGCAGTTCGGCCAGATATTCCTGTGCGCTGTCAGTAATTTCAATACCTTGGAGTTCTGTTTCAGTCGTGCTCATGGGGATATATTCCTCTCGTGGCGGTGGCGAAGACCACTTTCACATCAGATTTTCTTCTATGGTAAGCAAAACTCACCGCCGACACAATCCCGACCGTTTTAGTAGGCTTTATATTTTGTATACTGTGTCAGGCACCTTGCTCTGGTAGTATCATATTTATTGTTTTACAGATTATTAAAATTTCACCATCCTTTTGATAAGGGTGATGCTGGAGACTTTTTCCTGCCATGTCTGCTAGTGACTTGACTGCGACCTTAAACGAACGTCTTTGCCAACGTATTCTGATCCTTGACGGTGGCATGGGCACCATGCTGCAAAACGCCGAATTAAGCGAAGCGGAGTTCCGCGGTGAGCGTTTTCAGGATTGGCCTTCCGATCTTAAAGGTAACAATGATCTGCTGGCGCTAACCTGCCCGGATGTGGTGGCACGTATTCACCGTGCCTACCTGGAAGCCGGTGCAGACATTATCGAGACCAATACCTTTAACAGTACGCGCTTGTCTCAATCAGATTATGGTATGGAAGATCTGGTGGTCGAGATCAACCGCGAATCCGCCCGCATTGCCCGGGAAGTCTGTGATGCTGTAGCTAAGGAAACCGGTCAGCCACGCTACGTAGCAGGAGTACTGGGGCCAACGTCGCGCACCGCGTCACTATCACCGGATGTTAATGACCCGGCAAAGCGTAATGTTACCTTCAATGAGCTGTGTACGAACTATCATGAAGCAGCCACTGCCCTGATTGAAGGTGGGGCCGATCTAATTCTGATTGAAACCATTTTCGATACCCTGAACGCAAAGGCGGCCATCTACGCCCTTGAGGAGTTGTTTGATCAGCGTGGTGAGCGTGTGCCAGTCATGATCTCCGGCACGATTACTGATGCCTCAGGCCGTACTCTTTCCGGGCAGACCACAGAGGCCTTCTGGAATTCGGTCAGGCATGCCCAGCCGCTGTCTGTTGGCCTTAACTGCGCGCTCGGGGCCGAAGAGCTGCGTCCTTATCTGGAAGAACTGGCGACCAAGGCAGACACCTACGTTTCGGCCCACCCCAATGCCGGTCTGCCTAACGAATTTGGTGAGTATGACCAGACGCCGGAAGAAATGGCCAGCATTGTTGGCGAGTTTGCCAGCAGTGGCCTGGTGAATATTATCGGCGGCTGCTGTGGTTCCACTCCGGAACATATCCAGGCGGTGGCTGAAGCAGTATCCGGCGTCAAGCCACGCCGGGTACCCAAGCGTCCCGCGGCCTGCCGCTTGTCGGGCCTTGAGCCTTTCAGCATCGCTTCCGATTCCCTGTTTGTTAACGTGGGTGAGCGCACCAATGTGACCGGTTCGGCGCGTTTCAAGCGGCTGATCGTTGAGGAAGATTACACTACCGCTCTGGAAGTGGCGCTGGAACAGGTTGAAAACGGCGCCCAGGTAATTGATATCAACATGGACGAAGGGATGCTCGAATCCCAGGATGCAATGGTGCGCTTTCTGAACCTGATTGCCGGTGAGCCGGATATTGCCCGAGTGCCCATCATGATCGACTCTTCCAAGTGGGAGATTATCGAAGCGGGTCTGCAATGTGTTCAGGGCAAGGCAGTAGTCAATTCGATTTCCCTTAAGGAAGGAGAAGCCGCCTTTCGTGAACAGGCCACCAAATGCCGCCGCTATGGCGCTGCTATCGTGGTGATGGCCTTTGACGAACAGGGCCAGGCGGATACGTTTGCACGCAAGACTGAAATCTGTGAACGTGCCTATCGCGTGCTGGTCGATGATATCGGCTTTCCGCCGGAAGACATCATTTTTGACCCCAATATCTTTGCCATTGCCACCGGTATTGAAGAGCATAACAACTACGCGGTTGACTTTATCGAGGCAACCCGCTGGATCCGTGAGCACCTACCCCACGCCATGGTGTCCGGAGGTGTCTCCAATGTGTCGTTTTCATTCCGGGGCAATAATGCCGTTCGCGAGGCGATACACTCCGTCTTTCTCTATCATGCCATTCGCGCCGGGTTGTCGATGGGAATCGTCAATGCCGGCCAGCTGGCGGTCTATGACGACCTCCCCGGTGAACTGCGCGACGCCGTCGAAGACGTGGTGCTTAACCGCCGTGACGACGGTACCGAGCGCCTGCTGGAGATTGCCGACCAGTTCAAGGGTGACGGTAGCGGTAACGCCCGCAAGGAAGACCTTGAATGGCGCGAGTGGCCCGTCAACAAGCGCATTGAGCATGCCTTGGTTAAAGGGGTTACCGCCTATATTGAGGACGACACCGAAGAGGCCAGAGCCCAGGCCGAACGCCCCATCGAGGTGATTGAAGGCCCACTGATGGACGGCATGAATGTGGTTGGTGACCTCTTCGGTGATGGCAAGATGTTCTTGCCTCAGGTGGTCAAGTCCGCACGGGTCATGAAACAGGCGGTTGCCTACCTGATCCCCTATATCGAAGCGGAGAAAACCGAAGCCACCAAGGCCAAAGGCAAGATCGTCATGGCGACGGTCAAGGGCGACGTACATGATATCGGCAAGAATATTGTCGGCGTTGTGTTGCAATGTAATAACTATGAGGTCATTGATCTGGGCGTCATGGTGCCTACCGAGAAAATCCTCCAGGCAGCCGAGGAGCATAACGCCGACATTATCGGCCTTTCCGGACTGATTACCCCGTCCCTGGATGAAATGGTCCACGTTGCCAAGGAAATGCAGCGGCGCAAGATGAACTTGCCACTGTTGATCGGTGGTGCCACAACATCCAAGGCGCACACCGCCGTCAAGATCGAGCCGCAATATGAACATCCGGTAATCTACGTCACCGATGCCTCCCGCGCCGTCGGGGTTGCCGGGCGCTTGCTGACTGATTCGCTAAAACACAGCTATGTAGCCGAAATCCGCAGCGACTATGAAAAGGTACGTGAACGCAATGCCAAGCGTCGCCCGAAAGCGGCAGACCTGAGTTACGAGCAGGCCCGCAAGCGGCGTTTCCGCACGGACTGGACGACCTATAGCCCAGTAGCCCCGGGTTTTACCGGCATCAGGGTTTTTGATGAATACAACCTTGCAGAGCTGGTCGAACGGATCGACTGGACGCCGTTTTTCATGAGCTGGCAGCTGGCGGGGAAATACCCGAAGATTCTGGATGATAAGGTTGTGGGGGAAGCAGCACGCAGCCTGTTCAGTGATGCCCAGGCCATGCTCGATAAGCTGATCGATGAAAACCTGATCAAGGCTCAGGGCGTGGTTGGCTTCTGGCCAGCCAACAGCGTTGACGATGACGTAATCGAAGTTTATCGCGACGAGAACCGCCAGGAGGTCATCAAGCGCTTGCATCATATTCGTCAGCAGACTACCAAGGGTCGCGATGGCCTTTGCTATAGCCTGGCTGACTTTATTGCCCCGAAAGAGACAGGCACGGCAGACTGGATTGGTGGCTTTGCCGTGACCACCGGCCACGGCGTGCAGGCACTTACCAAGGCTTATGAAGCAGCCGGCGATGACTACAACGCCATCATGGTACAGGCATTGACCGATCGCCTGGCGGAAGCCTTTGCCGAACGCCTGCATGAACGGGTACGCAAGGAGTTCTGGGGCTATGTGCCTGAAGAGTCACTGGACAATGAAGCACTGATCGCCGAGAAGTATCAGGGCATTCGCCCTGCTCCAGGCTACCCTGCCTGCCCGGATCATACTGAGAAAACGGCCCTTTTCGAACTGCTTGATGCGCCTCGCCATACCGGCCTTGAGCTGACGGAAAACTTCGCCATGTGGCCCGCCGCTGCGGTATCCGGCTGGTATTTCTCGCACCCGCAATCGAAATATTTCTCGACCGGCAAGATTACCCGCGACCAGGTAGAGGTGCTGGCGCAGCGTAAAGGCATGTCACTCTCTGACCTGGAACGCTGGCTGGCACCGGTGCTTTCCTATGAGCCTGCTGAAGAGACTGCCCCCGTCGCCTAAAGGTCAGGATGGACTGCATGACATTTGCCTGAAGCGCATAAAGTAATAAAAAAATAATTATATATTACTTTAAAGCATATTTGACCCTTGTTAGAGTGTCATCAACCACGCTTGGCGTTGAAAGCTTTCTCAACGCCAAGCCAATGACACCTGCACAGCCTTATTGTGCACTCAGCAGGGTTCAGCCATTTATGTACCGTTACGATATTCACGACCAGACCCTGGTTGACGAACGCGTTGCCCAATTCCGCGATCAGATGCAGCGCTATCAAACCGGCCGGTTAGGAGAAGAAGAATTTCGCCCGCTCCGCCTGCAAAACGGCCTATATATACAAAAGCATGCCCCCATGCTGCGGATTGCCATCCCTTATGGCATGCTGGCGGGCTATCAGCTGCGCGCGCTGGCGGCAATTACCCGACGCTATGACCGCGGTTACGGCCACTTCACGACTCGCCAGAACCTGCAGCTCAACTGGCCTGCATTGGAGGATATTCCCGATATCCTGGCGGACCTGGCCAAGGTACAGATGCATGCTATCCAGACCAGCGGCAACTGTATCCGCAACACTACCAGCGACCAGTTCGCCGGGATCGCCGGCGATGAAGTGGAAGACCCACGCCCCTGGTGTGAGCTGATTCGCCAGTGGTCAACCTTGCACCCTGAGTTTGCCTATCTGCCGCGCAAGTTCAAGATTGCCGTCAGCGGCGCGTCCGAAGACCGCGCCGCCATCCAGGTACACGATATTGGCCTGCGTTTCTGGCGCAATGCCGAAGGCGAGCTGCGTATCAAGGTGCTGGCTGGCGGCGGCCTTGGACGCACCCCCATGATTGGCGACGTGGTACGGGAAGACCTGCCCTGGCAGCATCTGTTGACCTACCTCGAAGCCTGTGTGCGGGTCTACAACCAGTTTGGCCGGCGTGATAACAAGTTCAAGGCGCGCATCAAGATCCTGGTCAAGGCACTCGGCATTGAGGAATTCCGGCGCAGGGCCGAGGAAGAGTGGATGCATCTCAAGGATGGGCCCCAGACCCTCAACCAGCCAGCAGTTGATGCTGCCAAGGCGCATTTCCCCGAACCGGAAAGGCGTGCCGTTGCTGAAAGCGCTGTGCAGGAGTATGAACAGCTGCGCGGCGAAAACCGGGCTTTTGCCCGTTTTGTGACCAATAACGTCACTGAGCATAAGGTGCCAGGCTATAAAGCAGTCACCCTTTCCCTCAAGCGCCGTGAGCATGCTCCAGGGGACGTGACGGCTGACCAGATGGACGCCGTGGCGGATCTGGCCGACCGTTACAGCTTCGGTGAGGTGCGAGTGACCCACGAACAGAACCTGGTGCTGTCGGATGTTCCCGTGGATGAGCTGCAAGCCCTCTGGCAGGAGCTTGAGGCTCTGGGAATGGCCAACCCCACGGTAGGCACCCTCAACGATATCATCTGCTGCCCCGGCGGCGATTATTGTGGCCTGGCGAACGCGGTCTCCATCCCCATCGCCCAGGCACTGCAGGAGCGTTTTGAAGATCTGGACTTCCTCTACGACCTCGGCCCGCTGGATCTGAATATATCAGGCTGCATGAACGCCTGTGGTCATCACCATGTCGGCCATATCGGGATTCTCGGGGTGGATAAAAAAGGCGAGGAATACTATCAGATTTCGATTGGCGGTAATTCAACCGACGACGCCTCGCTGGGCAAGATTCTCGGCCCGTCCTTCTTCCGCGAGGACGTGCCTGCCGTCGTCGAAAAGGTATTGGAAGTCTATGTTGCCGAACGCCACGATGATGAGCGCTTTCTGGATACCTACCGCCGTATTGGCCTGAAACCCTTCAAGGAGCGTGTCTATGCCCAGTAATCACTCAGCTGCTCATGTAACACAAGCAGATGACACGGATGTTATCCCGGTACATGCCGATCACCTGATCGTTAACGGTGAACTTGCAGACATCAATATCTGGTGTGTGTCCTATGCTGAAGAGGCGCTGCCTGAGCAACGCCCTGCTTTCGTTCCCTTGGACTTGTGGCAAGCCCACAGTACGGATGAAGAGTTGGCGCCCTTATTGGCCAGCGACACCCTGATCGGCCCTGCACTCGCTGACGAGCTTGATCGGGCCAGCGCTATTGCGATTGATTTTCCGGCCTTTACCGATGGCCGCGGCTATACGCTGGCACGCCTGTTGCGTGAGCGGTTTGGCTATCAGGGCGAGATTCGTGCCGTTGGCGATGTTCTGGTTGACCAGCTGGACTATATGCGCCGCTGTGGGTTCACCGCCATGGCGCTGCGCCATGATCAGCACCCTGAAGACGCACTGCGCGCCATTAACGCCATCAGCGTGCGTTACCAACCGGATGTCGAGCTGCGTCAGGCAATGTTTGAAAGACGCCAAGCCCAGCCTGCCGAGCGGGAAATGCTTGCATGCAGTTAATCTAGATAGCCAGTGTAAACAGCTATTTCAAGCAGAGCTGGTTCAACATTTAGATGTTATGTCACAGGGCAGTTGAAACTGCCCTGTGATTATTTCTTTGCGGTATTCCCAATAACTGACCTTAGTCTTTAACCACGCCGTTTCTGTTGGCGTTCACGGTTACTGGCTTTTGCGCGTTCGCTTTTGCGCAGCATCACCCAGGTGGCCCCCAACCCGCCATCTGAGGATTGCGCGGAAGTATAGGCCTGAACCTCGTCAAACTGCTGGAGCCATTTGGCCAGGTAGGAGCGCAGCACATTCGCCGGGCTGTCCATTTCCTTTCCACGCCCGTGCACAATCATGACGGAGCGCAGATCATGGCTGTAAGCGTCATGCACAAACGGAAACAGCAAACGACGACATTCTGCCAGGGGGCGTCGAATCAGGTGTAGCTGAGCCTGAACGGGATAGCCACCCTGCCTGAGTTTGTCCACCACGGCTTGCTGAACGCCTTCGCGCAGAAACTCCATGGGGTCAAAAGGGGGTAACAGATCAACAAAATCATCAGAAAGAAAGTTACGCTCATCCAGCACGGCCTGGGCCGCTTCACGCCGAGCTTGCTGAGCCTCTGTTGCCTGCGAACGCTTTTTACCAGTATCGGCCAGGTTGGTGCGGCCAAGCGGCTGCACGTCGCCAACTAAAGCCTTGAAATCCATGTCATCACGCATAGGCTGATTCATATTGAATTCCTCCGGCGGGTGGAAACCTTATGCTAACAAAAACTTTCCCTATTAAGTAATGAAAGTGTTGGCACAGGGATTTAGCCTGATATGACAAACCCGATGGGAGCAGTGGAAATAATGTTGAGTAATCCAAAGCGAAAAAGATGGTGGCTGGTGATGGCCTTACTGGGAGTTGTAGGCGTATTGGCCTGGTTATGGCTGACCATGCTGAGTCCATGGTTTTATGAGCGCCCTGATGATTTGGCTGATATCGAGCAGCGGACGCACCATGTATTTGTTTATGGCACCCTGACTTATGCCCCCGTTCGCTGGCTGGTCATGGGAGCTAACGGCGACCCCAAGCCAGCACGCCTGGAAAATTATCGTAAAAACGGCCTGGATCTTTCTTTTGCTGAAAACTCCCATGTTGAAGGTTTGCGCCTGACAGTGACACCTGAACAGCTGAGACGGCTGGATCGTTACGAGCGGCTTGGCGTGCGCTATTCCCGCCAGGAAATTACCCTGGCGGACGGGTCTCGTGCCTGGGTTTACCGACGCCTGGCTGATTCTGCTACCATACTGGATCAGTTGGATGATCCAGCGCCCCTTATCGTCGGAGATTACTACCCGTATGAGTGCCCCCCTTCCGTATGTTCTTGTACTCTATTATTCACGTAGCGGCGCGACGGCCAGTATGGCGCGCTATATCGCCGAAGGTGTTGAAAGCATCGGTGGTATCCAGGCTCGTCTGCGCTGCGTGCCTTCGGTCTCAACGACCTGTGAAGCCGTTGAACCGGATATTCCCGAAGAAGGTGCCGTCTATGCAGAGCTGGATGACCTGCGCCACTGTGCCGGGCTGGCATTGGGTAGCCCGACCCGTTTTGGCAATATGGCGGCGCCTCTGAAGTATTTTCTGGATACCACCAGTAATCTTTGGCTCAACGGTACCCTGATCAATAAACCGGCCTGTGCGTTTACCTCCACCTCAAGTTTGCATGGCGGCCAGGAAAGCACACTGCTGACCATGCTGGTCCCGCTCTTACACCACGGTATGGTGTTTGCGGGCCTGCCCTACAGTGAAGTTGAACTGCTTAGTACCACCACAGGCGGAACGCCCTATGGCGCGACCCATGTGGCTGGCGCCCGCAGCGACCGTCAAGTCGATGAGCACGAACGCCGGCTCTGCCATGCCCAAGGTAAACGCATCGCCAAGCTGGCGCTGGCGTTGAACCCCCTGCAGGAGACAAACTGATGCGCGAATGGCTGGATGGATTGGAAGAACAGTATGGTCTTGACCGATTGACCTATTGGTCGCGTCAACTGGTATTGGCAAGTTTTGTGACGCTTTTGCTATTAACGGTTTATCGTGGCTTTCTTCTTCAGGGAGATACGTTCAACTGGCGCCCTGTCGTCGCCTTCGTACTACCGTTGATATTGTTCCTGCCTACTATTATCGGCCGTCGTCCGCGTGGGCATGCCTGGCTTTCGTTTGTCAGCTTGCTCTATTTTACCCAGGGCGTGATGGTCGCGACCTTACCTAGCCAGGCATTCCGTGGAGTCGCTGAAGCACTGGTGTCACTGGCTCTATTTGTTGGCTGTATGGGTTATGCACGCTTTCGCAGCCGTCAGCTACAACAGACACCCTGATTACCATCAAAAAATTTACAAGGATATAACTAACAAGACATATTTTGCTGCTAGTCTTATGATGAAGCATCAGCAGATGCTGTCGACGACCACTGCAAAGGAAGACAACATAATGCAATTGATGAAAGGAATGACGATTGTCACTGCGCTGGCAGCAGCTCTCTCTACTACCGC
>JBNJGW010000032.1:0-6151 GCA_051748005.1 Pseudomonadota bacterium
CAAACGCGCCTGCTGGAAACGCTACAAGGAAATGGGCCACGCAGTCGTGCCGCATCAACTGAGGTGAAGAGCAAGGAAGCATAACCATGGATCAGAGCGAACTGCTGAAAACACTCACCCGCGGCGAAGACAGCCGCCACCAGTTCAAACGCGATGCTACCAATGCAGATGGTCTTGCAGCTGAGCTGGCGGCCTTCGCCAACAGTGGCGGCGGCTGGCTATTTCTGGGTGTTAATGATGACGGCTCGATTGCCGGACTGGATGGCACTGCGGTTCGGCGGCTAAACCAGCTGCTTAGTAACGCCGCCTCCCAGCATGTGCGCCCGCCGGTGCATCCGCTGACCGAGAATGTGCAGACGGATCAGGGCATCGTGATAGCGATGGAAATACCCGATGGGTTGGCCAAACCGTATCTTGATAACCAAGGCCGCATTTGGGTCAAGCAGGGCTCGGACAAGCGACATGTGACCTCCCGCGAAGAAATGCAGCGCATGTTCCAGCGCTCCGGGCTGGTGTATGCCGATGTGGTGCCGGTAGCGGGCACCTCGGTGGAAGATATCGACGACAAGGCATTTACCACCTATTTTAACCGCCGTTATGGTGAGGCCAGCGAATACGCTGGCCTGACACGGGAACAGCTGCTGCAAAACATAGGGCTGGGCGATGGGCAGGAACTGAATCTGTCAGGATTGATGCTGTTCGGTCGCAATCCGCAACGTTGGCGACCTGCTTTGGAAGTAAAGGCGGTGGCGTTTCCCGGCACGGCTCTGCACGATACTCGCTACCTGGACAGCGAAGACATCAAGGGCTCTCTGCTGGAGCAATTCCGGGGTGCCTTTGCCTTTATCAAGCGCAACCTGCACCATGTACAGCATGGGCGCAGTTTCAACACCCTGGGCGAGCTGGAAATTCCTGAGACAGCGCTGGAAGAGTTACTGGTCAATGCCTTGATCCACCGCGACTACTTCACCAGCGCCTCTGTCCGCCTGATGGTGTTTGCCAACCGGGTGGAAATCGTCAGCCCAGGCCACCTGCCGGATAGCTTAACCTCCGAGGACATTAGCCGAGGAAAATCCATTCGCCGTAATCCAACGCTCACTGAACATGCATCCCATATGCTGCCTTATCGCGGTATGGGCAGTGGCATTCCTCGAGCACTTGAGGCGTGGCGCCAAGTTGACTTGGTGAATGATTCTTCGGGTAATCAATTCAGTGTTATCGTCTGGCGCCCTGAAACAGAGTGGCGATCTGAGGCAAGCCCCCCACAAGAGCCCCCCCAAGTCACCCCACAAGTCACCCCACAAGTCACTGGGGAAGTCGGACGGCTGTTAATGATAATCCAGGGGGAGATGAAACGCGCTGAACTCCAGGAAGCGCTGGGGCTGAGGGACCGGAAGCACTTCAACGAAAACTACCTTCGCCCGGCGCTGGATGCGGGCCACGTGGAGAGGACCATTCCCGATAAACCCCTGAGCAGCCGCCAAAAATACCGTTTGACGGCTGCCGGTCAGCAGTGGGTAAAACATCAAGGAAGGCAGACTTGAAATATTATCCTAATCAACAGATTGTGCAGACACTGTCTGCACAATCATCCTGGAGCCATTTTAATGAATAACACCAAAATATGGCTGACTCTCTTCTTCACCATGGCATTATCGGCCTGCTCGACGCTGAATGAAAACAAGACACCAAGAGTTACCCCGCTAAGCGAGCAGGATCAGTATGCGCTGGAGTTAGGGCATAAGGTGCTTGCTATTCAGGCTGCGCTGGAAAGCCCCGAACGGCCCGCCTCGATAGAAGCCGTTAAAGCACTGGGGCTGGATTCGAGGCATTATGTGATGGTCAGAGGCTGGCTGATTCAGGCGCTGCGTTCAGCCGAAAGCTGGCAAGAGACCTCCACTTACCAGACTTCCGTCGCCTATAAAAACACCACCGATAAGCGGATTAGCGCTTTGCGCCGTATGATACGCGCCATTGACCTGGAGTAGCGCCACCATGCTCAAACGCCACCCGCTGATCACTATCGTGATTGCCCAGTTATTCGGCACGTCGCTGTGGTTCAGCGTCAATGGCGTGGGCACTGCCCTGCAGCAGTCTGCCGGGCTGAGCGGCGCGGATCTCGGTCTGCTGACCATGGCAGTGCAGGCGGGGTTTATCAGCGGTACTCTGGTGATTGCCACTAGCGGTCTGGCCGACCGTCTGCTTGCCAACCAGCTGTTCGCCATGGCTGCCGTCTGCGGGGCAATCATCAATGCGGCGTTTATTTTCAGCCTGGAAAGCCTGACAGGTGCCATCCTGCTGCGCTTTATGACTGGGCTTTGCCTGGCCGGTATTTACCCATTGGGCATGAAACTGGTGGTCAGCTGGACACCATATCAGGCGGGTGCAGCGCTGGGCTGGCTGGTGGGTATGCTGACCCTGGGTACCGCCTCACCCCACCTGTTGCGCGGGATGACCCTACACATGCCCTGGCAGACGCCTCTGCTGCTGTCCTCCTTGCTGGCGCTGGTCGCCGCCGCCATGATCTACCGTCTGGGGGTTGGCCCCCACCTGCCGCCAACAGCAGTAGGTGGCCGCCCCTGGGCGGGGCTGGCGGCCTTTCGTCGCCGGGACTTTCGCGCGGCGGCACTGGGGTATTTTGGCCACTGCTGGGAGCTCTATGCTTTCTGGACGCTCACGCCCTTTCTGGTCGCCCGGGAACTGGCCCGTCTGGACGCACCCACCACCTACCAGGCCTGGCTGAGCTTTGCGGTGATCGCCATCGGCATGCCTGGCTGTGTGCTGGCAGGCCGCGCCAGCCAGCGTTTTGGCAGTGCCCGGGTAGCCTTTGTTGCCCTGGCCACCTCCGGCGCCCTTTGCCTCTTTTACCCCTGGCTGGGTAGCGCGCCGCCTTTAATGTTGCTGGCCTTACTGCTGCTGTGGGGCTTTAGCGTCATCGCCGATTCGGCACAATTTTCTGCGCTTGCTTCAGTCTCGGCACCCAGCGACCGGTTGGGTGCCGCATTGGCGATGATGAATGCCATCGGCTTCAGCCTGACCCTGCCGGCCATTGCGCTGGTCACCTCGCTGTGGAGCACCCAGGGGCTGATGGTGATCTGGTGGCTGCTGCCCGGGCCGCTGCTTGGCTTGCTGGCCATGCGGCGGCTAACGCTCAGGGCCTGACGTCAGCGCCTGTGACGCGCTATACTAGCGGCCATTTTGCGAACCCAATCAATGCATTCGCTGTCCGCTAACCCCGGGCACCGCCGCTGTGAGCCAATCCATGGAAAAGACCTACCAACCCGAACAGATCGAAACCCGCTGGTACGCGCGCTGGGAAGCTGATAACCGCTTCGCCCCTTCCGGCCAGGGCGAGCCTTACGCCATCATGATTCCGCCGCCCAACGTGACCGGCAGCCTGCATATGGGCCATGCGTTTCAGGATACCATCATGGATACCCTGATCCGCTTCAAGCGCATGCAGGGCAACAACACCCTCTGGCAGATCGGCACCGATCACGCCGGTATCGCCACCCAGATGCTGGTGGAGCGCAAGGTGGCCGCTGAGGAAGGCAAGACCCGCCATGAGCTGGGCCGCGATGCGTTTATCGACAAGGTATGGGAGTGGAAGGAAGAGTCCGGCGGCCATATTACCCGCCAGCTGCGCCGCATGGGCGCCAGCGTGGATTGGTCGCGGGAACGTTTCACCATGGATGACGGCTTCTACAAGGCCGTGCAGGAAGTTTTCGTGCGCCTGCATGAAGACAACCTTATCTATCGCGGCAAGCGGTTGGTTAACTGGGATCCAACCCTGCACACTGCCATTTCCGACCTGGAAGTGGAAAACAAGGACCAGCAGGGCAGCTTCTGGCACTTCCGCTACCCGCTGGCGGATGGCGTGACCAGCGCCGATGGCAAGGATTATCTGGTCGTGGCGACCACTCGCCCGGAAACCCTGCTGGGGGATACCGGCGTGGCGGTCAACCCGGACGACGAACGCTATGCCTCACTGGTCGGCAAGTTTATCGAACTGCCGCTGGTCGGTCGGCGTATTCCTATCGTCGCCGATGAACATGCCGATATGGAAAAAGGCTCCGGCTGCGTCAAGATTACCCCGGCCCACGACTTTAACGACTACGAAGTCGGCAAGCGCCAGAATCACCTGCTGATCAATGTGTTCAGCAAGGATGCCACTATTCTTGAGCGCGCGGAAATCTTTGACCTCAAGGGTCAACCACAGCCTGAAGAAGACGCCACCCTGCCCGCCAAATACGCAGGGCTTGACCGCTTCGAGGCACGCAAGCAGATCGTCGCCGATATGGACGCCCTGGGTTTGCTGGCGCAGGTCGAGACGGTCAACAACACCCTGCCCTATGGCGACCGTTCCGGCGATGTGATTGAGCCACTGCTCACTGATCAGTGGTTTGTCGCGGTGGAAGAGCTGGCCAAGCCCGCCATTGCCGCGGTGGAAAACGGCGATATCCAGTTCGTGCCCAAGAACTACGAGAACATGTACTTTGCCTGGATGCGCGACCTCCAGGACTGGTGTATCTCCCGCCAGCTGTGGTGGGGCCACCGTATACCGGCCTGGTACGACGCCGACGGTAATGTGTATGTGGCGCGCACCGAAGAAGAAGCTCGCGAAAAGCACGGCCTTTCCGCAAACGTCACGCTGACGCAAGACGAAGATGTCCTCGACACCTGGTTCAGCTCGGGCCTGTGGACCTTTGGCACCCTGGGCTGGCCGGAAAAGACCCCGGAACTGGAAACCTTTCACCCCACCAGCGTGCTGGTCACCGGTTTTGACATCATCTTCTTCTGGGTCGCCCGGATGATCATGATGACGCTGAAGTTCATGGACGAAGTGCCGTTCAAGACCGTCTATGTACATGGACTGGTGCGCGATGGCCAGGGCCAGAAGATGTCCAAATCCAAGGGCAACGTGCTGGACCCCATCGACCTGATTGACGGCATCAGCCTGGAAGATCTGGTTGAAAAACGCACCGGCAACATGATGCAGCCGCAGAAAGCCAAGGCGATTGCCAAAGCGACCAAGGATGAGTTCAAGGACGGCATTGAAGCACACGGCACCGATGCACTGCGCTTCACCTTCCTTTCCCAGGCCACCACCGGGCGGGATATCAAGTTTGATATGAACCGCCTGGACGGCTACCGCAACTTCTGCAACAAGCTGTGGAACGCCTCACGCTACGTGCTGATGAATGCCGAAGGCGAGGACTGCGGCGCAGAAGGCGGCGAAGTGAGCCTCTCCCTGGCGGATCGCTGGATCATTTCCCAGCTGCAGAAGACCGAAACCCAGGTCACCAAGGCGCTGGACGAATACCGCTTCGACCATGCCTCCCAGGCGCTGTATGAGTTTGTCTGGAACGAATACTGCGACTGGTACCTGGAGCTCTCCAAGCCGGTACTCTGGGATGAAAATGCCAGTGAATCCGCCAAACGCGGCACGCGGCGAACCCTGGTGCGGGTGCTGGAAGTCATCCTGCGCCTCGCCCATCCGATGATGCCGTATATCTCCGAAGAGATCTGGCAGCGGGTTGCGCCACTGGCGGGCACCTACGCCGGTGATAACCCTTCCATCATGAACCAGCCCTGGCCACAGGCCGATGAAAGCCGCATTGACGAGCAGGCCACCCGGGATATCGAATGGCTGAAGGGCGTGATTATCGCGGTGCGTAATATCCGCGCTGAGATGAACATTGCCCCCGGCAAGCCGCTGGATATCCTGCTCACCAAAGGCAAGCCGGAAGATGCCGAACGTCTGGAAAGCAACCGCCACTTCCTGGCTAAACTGGCCAAGCTGGAAAGCGCCACCTGGCTGGCCAACCCAGACGACGCACCGCTGTCAGCCACCCAGCTGGTGGGTGATATGGAAGTCCTGGTGCCCATGGCCGACCTGATTGATAAAGACGCCGAACTCAAGCGGCTGGCCAAGGAAATCGACAAGCAGGACAAGCTGATCAGTGGCATTGAGAAAAAACTCGGCAACGAAGGCTTTATCGCCAAGGCCCCGGAAGCGGTAGTGGAAAAGGAACGCGGCAAACTTGCTGAATTCCAGGCCGCTAAAAAACTCTTGGAAGAACAGCAAACTAAAATCTCCGCTTTATAAAGCGGCTACGTCAAAACAGCAACGGCACCATTAGGTGCCGTT
>JBNJGW010000032.1:6251-20142 GCA_051748005.1 Pseudomonadota bacterium
TTAACGCTTGGCGACTAGGCCGCGTTTTTCATTGACGCCATGTCGATGACAAAGCGGTAACGCACGTCGCCTTTTTGCATACGCTCAAACGCGGTGTTGATGGTTTGCATATCAATCATTTCCACGTCGCAGGTAATCTTGTGCTCAGCGCAGAAATCCAGAAGCTCCTGGGTTTCGGCAATACCGCCGATCAGTGAACCTGCCAGTACACGACGTTTGAAAATCAGGTTGGCGCCTTGAACAGCCGGTTCAATCGGGTCCATCAGGCCAACCATGATATGGGTGCCATCGTAGCGCAGCGCGGCCAGATAAGGGTTGATATCGTGCTGCACCGGCACGGTATCCAGCATGAAATCGAAGGTTTCAGCCACGGCTTTCATCTGTTCCTCATCAGAAGACACCACCACATGGTGAGCACCATGGCGTTTGGCCTCTTCTACCTTGGCATCCGAACGGGTAAAGACCGTTACCTCGGCACCCAGCGCTTTGGCAAGCTTGACGCCCATATGGCCAAGCCCACCCATGCCGATAACGCCCACCTTGTGGCCCTTGCCCACACCATGATGGCGCAACGGTGAATAGGTTGTAATACCCGCGCACAGTATTGGCGCGGCTGACGGCAGATCAATGCCTTCCGGCATGGTCAGCACAAAGTGCTCGCTGACCACAATGGATTCAGAATAGCCTCCTTGGGTCATGGTACCATCATGGCGATCATCGCTGCCGTAAGTCATGGTGAAGCCGTTCAGGCAGTACTGCTCCACATCATCCTGGCAGGCAGAACAGGTGCGGCAAGAATCTACCATGCAGCCCACGCCTACCACATCGCCAGTTTTGAAACGCGTGACATCACTACCAACACCGGTCACCCGCCCCACAATCTCGTGACCAGGTACAATAGGGTAGCGGGTTAACCCCCAGTCATTTTTAGCGAAGTGCAGATCACTATGGCAAACCCCGCAGTACAGAATTTCAATGGCTACGTCATCGGAACGCGGGGTGCGGCGGTCAATTGACAGCGGTGCCAGTGGTTGGTCATCAGCATGGGCAGCAAAGGCTTTAACTTCAGTCATCGTATTCTCCGTTAAATTCGTCAATGATGGTGCGCTTCAGGGTGTTTGACTGTCAAGGCAGGTCTGTTTCAAGACTCTGTTGCATGGTGTAACCAAATAAGGCTTAACTGTTAGTTATTTATGACTTCAAACAACTACTTTCGGTTTATTCACAATCACCAAGTCGCTCATCCATTAATACACCCTTGTTTAATGGCGATTAATGTAACCTATAGGAGCTTAACTATAAGGCTCAAATGGTATTGTGCCTTTTTCAATAGACTCTGGACGGCAGCTGTCAACCTCGGCACAGTACGCGGGCTGGCCAACCTGAAAGCGGTTAAAGCACCAACCAAGATACGCGTCTGGACAGGTCATCGATGCCAGACAGTTATTTATTCTTGTCGAAAACCTGTTGAGAGAACTTCGGCCATTCTTTGAGGACTCATCGTGGATGATTCAGTCATTGCATCTATCGATCAATTCCCGGTGGGCTGCCTGGTTTCAGACATCAATCGCCAGGTTCATTACAGTAACCGGTATTTTGAAGAACGTTACGGCTATGCACGCCATGAACTTTGCGGCTGCGATATATTTATTTTGCTCAGCAAGGCCTCACAGATAATGTATGACAGCTTCATTATGCCAATGATCGTGCATGAAGGCGGCTGCGATGAAATACGGATAACCTTGACAACAAAGAATGGAGACTCAAAGCCTGCCGTGGTCAGCGCATATCGTGACCCGGCAAACAGCGAACGAATTTTCTGGAGCATCGGCAGTGCCGCACGCTCTGAACAGTTGTTTCAGGAACTGACTGAAACCAAGGAGCTGCTGAGCAAGAAAGTCTCCCTTTTGCGATCATTATCCGAAACAGACCCATTAACCGGCTTACCCAACCGCAGCGCCTTGACACAACACCTTGATCACGAAATGACCTGTCGTGATCCTGAAAAAATGGCGTTTACGCTTGCGTTCATTGATCTTGATGGCTTCAAGGAAGTCAACGATAGCCATGGCCATGACATGGGTGACGAAGTGCTGCGCTGGTCAGCCAACCGTCTGGTCAAGAACCTCAAGAAAGAAGACGTGGTGGCCAGGTTTGGAGGCGATGAGTTTGTCGTTCTACTGAACGCGCTGGATGACGTTGCTTCGGCGAAAAAGGTTTTCAATCGCTTGATCAAGAAGCTGTCCGAGCCATTTGAAGTTGACTCAGTCGCCATTCAAATTTCTGCCAGTATCGGTATCACCTTTTACCCTCAAGCTGAAAATGTCGATACCGGCCAGTTGCTGCGCCAGGCCGACCAGGCCATGTATCAGGCCAAGATTGCAGGTCGCAACCGGCTCAGCGTGTTCGACACAGCGACCGAACAGCATCAGAAATATAAGCTCAAAAGCCGCAACGTGGTGCAGGCTGCGATGCTGGATAATCAGTTTGAACTGTATTACCAGCCCAAGGTTAATATGCGTACTGGTGCCATCCTCGGCGCGGAAGCACTTCTGCGCTGGCACCATCCTGACGAAGGAGTAAAGAACCCGGCGACTTTTCTGCCTGCAATAAGCGGCACTGCCACAGGTTTGAGCCTGGGCAGGTGGGTGCTGATTACGGCGATGGCTCAGCTACAGCAATGGCTTAATCAGGGGCTGAATATGTCTGTCAGCATCAATATTGATGGCTATCACCTGCAGCACCCTGAATTTCTTAACGACCTGACCACAGCGCTATCCGGCTTCCCAGGCCTTCCCCACCAACGGCTTGAGCTGGAAGTGATTGAAACCAGCGCCATTGAGGATATCAACCGGGCCGCAACAGTGATTACCTCGTGCCGAAAAATCGGTATCCGTGTTTCCCTGGATGATTTTGGAACCGGCTACTCGACGCTGGGGCATCTGAGAGACCTTTCAGTCGATGTGTTGAAAATTGATCGCAGTTTTGTCCAGAACATGCTGGATAGCAGCGGCGACCTAGCCATTATCAAAGGGGTTATCGGTTTTGCATCCGCTTTCGAATGCAACCTGATTGCCGAAGGTATTGAAACCCTTCAGCATGCCCAAAGTCTGGTTGAACTGGGCTGCGAGGGTGGCCAGGGCTTTTACATTGCGCGCCCCATGCCCGCCAATATGCTTGAAGGCTGGATAGAAGACTGGCAGCGACAAGGATTCCACCAACATTTTCCCAGTCTAAAACCTCTTGGCCCAACACAGAAATAGAGCACAGAACCAGATGATACTGACGAAAGAAAAAGTCATTGCCCGCAATAATATAGAAATTTTGGGTTCGGGAAGTACGACCTTACTGATGGCCCATGGTTTTGGCTGCAACCAGACCATGTGGCATCGCCTGACGCCGGAGTTGCAAAGCCGCTATACGCTTGTCCTGTTCGATTATGTCGGCTCTGGCCAGTCCCAGCTGTCTGCCTACAGTGAAGCTCGCTACAGCTCGCTGGAAGGTTACGCTACCGACATCAACGAAATCTGCACCACCCTTGATCTCACTCAGGTCCACCTTGTCGGCCATTCAGTCAGCTGCACCATCGGCATGCTGGCCGCCATTAATGATCCTGAACGATTTGCCAGCCAGATCATGGTGTGCCCATCGCCGTGCTTTCTGAATCTACCACCTGATTACCATGGCGGTTTTGAGCGCTCAGACCTGGAAGAACTGGTTGAACTGATGGATCGCAATCATATGGGCTGGGCCAGCTATCTGGCCCCGCTGGTAATGGGCAGCGCAAGCCCGGATTTGATGGTGGGAGAACTTTCCGACAGTTTCTGCTCGACAGACCCTCTGGTGGCCAAGACCTTTGCCCAGGCGACGTTTTTTTCTGACTATCGCCACCTGCTACCTAAGAACCAACATCCTACCCTGCTCCTGCAAAGTCAGGTTGATGCCCTTGCCAGTGTAAGTATTGGTCATTATATGCAGGCACATATGCCCAAGAGCACGCTTCATGTACTGCCCACCGAAGGCCACTGTATCCACATGACACACCCGGAACTGGTCAGCCAGGAGATGATCACCTGGCTGAATAGGTCGGCTTGAACGTTGCAAGGCAGCTCAGGCTACCAAGGTTAGGCAGGTGCGCGCATCAATCTCAGGATATGAGTGAAACTGCCAGCAAAAACATTTCTCACTCACAATATTAGATAACGCTAAATTAATATGTATTTATTTATACAATAGTATTAATTTGGATAAATCCTGTATAACTTCTTGAAGTTCCGCTCCAGCATGACTAAGCTCGTCTTAGTTGTTCAGCACCTGAATGCTGAACAACTTCTGTAACGGATTATCTGTCGGCAGTTCACCGCTTGCGTGCTCAAAAGCACCTTAAAGTGCGTATCCGGTGCCTGCTTGCATAACCAACGCTGCTGGAGACAAACTCATGGAAATTGAAGCTTTATCCCTAGGGCAATATTCATTCGTACAGAATGGCTATTCGTTCGGCTTTGCTGTCATGGCAGCTGCCACCCTGTTTTTCTGGTTGATGAAATCAGAAATTGCACCATCCTATCGTCTCGCTATTACCATTACCGGTCTGGTTACCGCGGTAGCGGCCTATCACTACCTGCAGATCATGCTGTCGTGGAATGCTGCTGCTGATGTCACAACTGGTGAAGTGTTGTCCACCGGCAAGCCCTTTAACCAGGCTTACCGGTATGTCGACTGGCTGTTGACCGTACCACTACTGCTCATTGAGCTGATTCTGGTAATGCGCCTTTCCAAGGCAGAAACTATCAAGAAATCAACCATTCTCGGTGGTGCTGCAGCATTGATGATTGTCTTGGGTTATCCGGGCGAAGTATCCGATATTGGCGGTCTACGCTTTGTATTCTGGGTACTCTCCATGATCCCGTTCGTGTTCATCGTGTACCAGCTGGTCGTGGGTCTGAAGGAGTCCATCTCCAAGCAGCCTGAAAGCGTTCAGAACCTTGTACAGATTTCTATCTATCTGGTCATCGGTTCCTGGTTGTTCTACCCGATCGTCTACCTCTTCCCGCTGGTAGGCCTGGACGGTGGCGCCGCCATCACAGCTGTCGAAATCGGCTACACAGTGGCAGATATCGTGGCGAAAGCAGTCTTCGGTGTATTCATCTTCGTCATTGCGATGCGCAAGTCGCAGGCCGAAAGTGAAGAAGCCAACGGCGCGACTGCCACACTGGCAGACGATGACGCTGAAGGCGAAGAAACGTCGAAACTCTCGTAAGCCTCGGCCTTTCATAACAGGAGTTCTACCGGCCATGGATGGCCATGATCAAAAGGACGTTGGTATGGTCACTGCAACACTCAATCAAACTGCCATGTTCAATGTCACAGGTGCTGTCAGCATCGATCAGCCATTGTCGGAGCACGCCGACGTTTCTGTTACCGACAGCATTGATGTCGACATTGATAATGAACTTGTCCGCGTCGGGGAACTGATGCGCAGCAGTCTGAATGCACCTGTCAGCTGGCCTGCAACTGCCGCCAGCCTTTATCATCTGAATACCCAAGGTAGCCAATTACGTGCACGTCTGGCGCTATTGAGCGGCATGGCGTTTGGCGCTTCAATCAGCCACCGCACCGCGGCTGCAGCTGCCGCAGAACTGATTCATAACGCTTCACTGGTTCACGATGACCTGTGCGATGGCGATGCTCAGCGTCGTGGGCAAGCGGCCGTCTGGAAACGCTACAATCCCAATGTGGCGCTATGCACTGGAGATATGATGCTGACTGCGGCTTTTCGGGCTGCACTGGCAAGTGACTCCTCTGAACATCAGCTGACACTTGTACAACTATTGACTGACCGCACCAGTCAGGTGATTGCCGGGCAAAGCATTGAAATTGCCAACCCTACAACATTCACTGAGAAGTCTTCTGAAAGCACTCCTCAGTTTCCCAATAAGCATCAGAAAAAAGTCTGTTTGACCGACTATCTGCAGGCGACATTAGCAAAGACAGCTCCCCTGATTGCTCTGCCCCTTGAGGCTGGCGCATTGGGCGGTAAGTTGACTAGCGGGGAACATGACCAGATCCGCTATTTTGCCAATGCCGTCGGGCTGGCCTATCAGATTATTGATGATCTTGACGATGTCGATGTCACCCATCTGAGCGATTGCCAGCCAGATAACTTTCATGACTACCATGCCTGGCCACAACACTGGCAGTCAGGTTCCACGCACTCTGGTTTCACATACCCTGGCGGCCCAATAGCAAGCACCATGCAACGCGCCGTGCGTCATGCCTCAGCGGCACTGTCACGCGCTGAAAGGCTGATTGAGCATTTTCCTGATCAGCTGGCAAACGCCTTAGCCGCCATACTTGCCAAGCTTCGCCAGCAGCTTGTGGAACATCGCCAGTCAATCGCGAGCCACCTTCATCATTACCCAGGGAAATCGGCCTCATGAATACATCCGACGCCTTTGCAGCACACCCATCCACTGACTTGAGCCATCAAACAAACAAGGCGGTCGTCATTGGTTCAGGCTTTGGCGGACTGGCTATTGCTCTGCGCCTCTTGTCAGATGGTTGGAATGTGGAGCTGCTGGAGCGTCATGGTGACCTTGGTGGCCGGGCCCGAGTATTTCATCTTGATGGGGTGGCTTTTGATGCCGGCCCCACCGTCATTACCGCCCCATTTCTCTTTGAAGAATTATTTGAGCGTTTTGGGGAAAAATTTGATCAACATGTAACGCTTTTGCCAGTCGAGCCTTTCTATCGGATGGATTATTCCGATGGCAGTTATTTTGATTATAAAAGCACTACCGATGAGATCATGGCTGAAATTGAGCGCCTGGCACCTGGCACCAGCAACCGCTATAACGACTTCTTGACGGCCACAGAGAAGATGTATCAGCGCGGCTTTGTTGATCTGGCCGAGCAGCCGTTCACCAAGGTTACCGATATGCTCAAGGTGCTGCCGGATCTGGTGCGCCTGCGGGCAGATAAAAGTTTGTACACCTTTGTCTCGCGCTTTTTTGACGACGAACGCCTGCGGCGGGCGTTTTCCGTGCCTTCCCTGCTGGTTGGAGGACACCCGTTTCGCACCTCTTCGCTGTATGGCTTGATCCATGCCCTGGAACGCCGCGGTGGCGTCTGGTTTCCCAAAGGCGGTACCGGTGCGCTGGTCACGGCACTTGCCGAACTTTTCCAGCGCCACGGTGGTGTGATTCGTACCCGACAGGATGTTACCGGCCTGAGTGTCGAGAATAATCAGGTGACCGGTGTTGAAGTCAGTGGCGGTCAACACTATCCGGCCGATATTGTTGTCAGCAATGCTGACCCCTTGCATGTCTATGAAAACTGGCTGCCCATGAAGCGCTGGGGCAAGCTTCTGAATGGTTTTCGGCGGCGTATGAAACAGTCCATGGGGCTTCTGGTTGTCTATTTTGTGACCAAACGCCGCTATACCGAACTGGAACATCACACCATTGTCTTTGGCGACACCTTCAAGGAAATCTTAGATACCATCTTTGATGATCATGAGTTACCCGAAGACCTGAGCCTGTATCTGCACAGACCCAGCGCCACCGACCCGGAGATGGCGCCGCCAGAAGGCGATGCCTTCTATGTTCTGGCGCCGGTGCCTAACCTTCAGGGCCGTCAGGACTGGGAGACACTCGAGCCGCAGATGACCCAGAATATCCTGTCGACCTTGCAGCAACGCCTGATGCCGGATCTGTTTGAACAGCTTGGCGCGACCCACACGGTGTCGCCGCGCTATTTCCACGACGCGCTTTCCAGCCCCTTTGGCAGCGGCTTTTCCATCGCCCCGACGCTGACCCAGTCAGCGGGTTTTCGCTACCATAACCGCTCACCGCATTATCAGAACCTCTATTTTGTCGGCGCAGGTACTCACCCCGGCGCCGGGGTGCCCGGTGTGGTGTCGTCGGCTGGCGTGGTGGAAAGGCTGGTCAGGGAAGATCACGTCGTCAGCCGTGAACAACTCACCGCAGCTCAGGACAAGACTGCCGTATGACCACAGCTGCCGCGACCTCCCAGGCCACCCTGCGCCAGCATGGGAAGAGTTTTCATTGGGCAGGATTTTTTCTGCCCCGCGGGCAGCTGCAGGATGGCGCACGGCTGTATCACGTCTGCCGTCAGGTAGATGATATTGCCGATAATGCCGCAACCGATGCAGAGCGCCAGCGCGCTCAAAAAGTGCTTACCTGCCTGCAAGCCAGGCTGAATGCCCGATCGCAGCGCCAGCTGACAGCCGCGGAAACCGGCACTAAGCCAAGCACCGAGTCCAGGCTGTCAAACAGCGAGCAACAACTTGTTAGTGCTCTCGAAGCCGATATTGTTGCGCTGTTTGCGCAGGATTCACGCTGCCTGCACGCCATGCAGGATCTGGTGGCCACCATGGTCGTTGACCTCTCACCCGTTCAGCTTGAGGATGAGCGTGCCTTGCTGGGCTATGCCTACGGCGCTGCGGGTACTGTCGGGGTGATGATGTGCCAGCTGATGGGCGCGCGTGAGCCGGATCACTCCCTGGCCTTTGCGATTGATCTGGGGGTGGCGATGCAGATGACCAATATCGCCCGTGATGTGCTCGAAGATGCCCAACGCGGCCGGGTTTACCTGCCACAGACCTGGCTGAAGCAGCCGATAACGGCTGACGCTATTGCTCATGGCGAACCACAGGCGCGCCACCAGGCCTGGCAAGCAGTTGGTCAGCTGATTGAACGGGCGGAAGCCTATTACACCAGCGGCTGGCAGGGGCTGGCGTATCTACCGCCGCGTACCCGACTAGCCATCGGCATTGCGCTGCGGGTGTATCGTCAGATTGGGCGGCGCATTCAAGGTTTAAGCGCAGAGGACTACTGGGCTCAGCGGGTGGTGGTGCCCAAAAGCCGCAAACTGCAGCAAAGCCTGCTGGCGCTGCCAGCCCTGTTTAACACCTCACCCGCCTGGCACGATGCGGCCTTGCATCAGCCGCTGGAAGCCCAACTGTCAGGCTATGCGCTTACTCCCAAATCCCTTGATAATACTGCTGCTCCCCTGCCAGAAGTTCATCCGCCTGGAAAGGAACAGCGCCATTCAGGGAAGGCATGACCATGAGCCTGCCAAAGGAAACCGACATTGCCATTCTCGGCGCTGGTCTGGCGGGGTTGAGTATTGCCAGCTGGCTGGATGAGCTGGCACCCACAAACGCGGCAATGCCGCGCCTGCATCTGCTTGAAGCCCGCGAAGAAGATACTCACGACCGCACCTGGTGTTTCTGGGATCAGGCTGCCCATCCCTTCAGGGATGCCATCAGCCACCGCTGGCCAAACTGGCAGGTCAGCCATGCAGGTGAAAAGGTGGAATATAGCGACCCTGACCATCCTTACGCCATGCTACCCGCCGATGCCATGCGCCGCTCGGCCTACAACAGGATAGCAATACGCGATGAATTCTCGCTGGTGCGGGGCGTCAAGGTTGATGCCATCGCGCCGCAAAGTGAGTCACTGCGCATCACCACGTCCCAGGGTCAGCTCAACGCCAAGGTGGTGATTGATACTCGCCCGCCGCCGTTGAACGCGCTGGCAGAATCACAGGGCGTCTGGCAGGTCTTCCACGGCGTGGAAGTTCACCAGCCCCACCACGGCCATGACCTGTCAAAAGCCTGCCTGATGGATTTTCAGGCCGGGCACAACGGCATCCATTTTGTCTATCTGCTCCCACTGGACGAGCACCACCTGCTGGTAGAGTGGACCTGCTTTGCGGCTGACAGACACATTGAGGTATGCCAAACCCTGCTGGCGGCCGAGTTACCCTGGATGCTGGCAAGCTGGCTGGATGATCATCTCGACAAGGGGTGGGTTGTACAGCGCAGCGAAACCGGCTGCCTGCCCATGATGCCGGTCACCCCTCCCAACCTGAATTCACGCTATCTGTCTGCAGGCATTCGCGGCGGCTGGATGCGTCCGGCGACCGGCTATATGTTTGCCAGCTGCCAGCAGGGGGCCGCCGATGTGGCCAGGCAGCTACTCAAGGCACATACTCACAACCGCTGGCATCTGACCCCACCACGCCTGCGTTCACCAGCGCTTGGCTGGATGGACAAGGTCTTTCTACAGGCGATTCGTCAGCACCCGGACGCGGCTTCCGGCTGGTTTCTACGCCTGTTTGCCAACACCACGGCAGCTCAGCAGCGGCGTTTTCTGGGTGATCAGCCCAGCGCTCAAGATCTGCTGGCGATCATGCTGGCCTTGCCCCCCGGTCCCTTCATGCGCGCTGCATTGCCGCGTTTTTCAACATCAGGAGCGCATTGATATGCAGGCGACCAACCGTCCACCCGCTTTCTGGCTGTTTCCCATTGGCCTGGTCGTTGCTCTTGGCGTTTCGGCACTGCCCGGCGAATGGCCGCTGTATGCCATCCTGGCGATCAGCACTGCCCTGCTCGGCCTACCCCATGGCAGCCTGGATACCGCTGTGGCCAAACGACATCTACCGCTGAAAGGCCCCTTGCAGCTGGTCGGCTTCCATCTGGGGTATCTGGCACTCGGCGGGGTGGTGCTGGCAATCTGGTGGCAGGCGCCCAATGCGGCATTGGCGGCTTTTCTGCTCTATTCAGCAGTACATTTTGCCGATGATATTGCCGTGCGGATTGGCCACATAGGCGGTACCGCCTATGGGCTTTGGGTGCTGTCACTTCCAGTCAACTTTCACCCTGAAAAGGTGCAGCCGCTGTTTGAAATGCTCGGCGCTGATCAGGCCGCTCAAATCGTCGCAGTAGCGCCTTATACCCTGGCACTTGGCGGTGGGGTGCTGGCCATCTGCCTGGCGCTGCGCCCCCAGCGGTCAACCAGCGACTGGCGTGACCCCTTGTTACTGGCAGCCGGAGCCGCCCTGCTCCACCCGCTGGCCTACTTTATTGCTTACTGGTGCTTTCTGCACAGCCCGCGCCATCTTGAGCTGGCCGCCCGGGATCTGGGCATTCACGGCTGGCGCGAGCGCCTCAAGGCGGTGGCGCCCATCACCCTGGCGACCTACGCTCTGGCCCTGGCCGCCCTGCCGTTCCTGATGGAACTGCCCAGTGATGCCGCCCTGATGCGCATCGTTTTTATCGGCCTGGCCGCCTTGACGGTGCCTCACATGGTGCTTGAGCTGATTGCCAGCCCGCGTCGAGCGGGCTAGCGTCACCAAACCAGTCTGTTGATATTTCTAAAAAATATCGCCACTGGCCACTTCACACAATAATTCGTCGCGCCAGCATTCTGCCTGTTCACGTGGAATCCAGGGCAGGATGATCCGCCCGCCGGCGGCGCGCACCTCCAGGCTGGCCAGCCCCAGACGGCGCTGCCAAAGAGGCTGCAGCAGCGACACGGACTGCACGCGTGCGGTCGGCACCCAGCGCACAGTGCGCCCAAACATCCCCTGACTAAGCCCCACCCAGCTTGCCTCGCGGCACAGTCGCAGGCGCCACCAGCCGAGGGCGGAAACCATGCTGATCACAAGCGCCACCGCCGCCAACGAGACCAGTAGAGAACCCGGCGCCCCTTGCAGCATCAGGCTGCCGATCAGGAGTGCGCCGAGCACCCACCAACGTCCACCCCCTGTCAACATGGCGCCGATATGCGGACGCTGCCAGTCTGGCTGGTGCGGCAAGTGCAGCTCCTGCGCCAGCGCTTCCAGGGCAGGCCTGTTCAGTACCGGTACCACAAAACGCTCGGTGTCCTGGCCTGCCTGCCGATCACCGGCCTTGCTGATCACCAGCGAATGACGCCCCAGCAGTCGACCCATCCAGCTAAGACGTACCGTCACCATCTGAATACGCTGCCTGCGCACGCTGCGGGTCAACACAGTCGTCAAACCGGCGCGATAGCGGAACTGCTCACCATGGCGCTCCAGCCGATAGCCGTGATAGCGCACCAGCCCCAGCACCACCGAAACCAGCGCCAGTAGCAGCAGCATGCCGAGCAGCAGCCCGCCAGCCGCCAGGAACCGCTGCCCTCCGGCCAGGGACTCGGCGGTCAGCCAGTTAGGCGCGATCACGGCGATGACTTCTTCGAGACGACGCAGCAGCATCTCCGAAAAGGGAGCCAGCACCGGCAGGATAACCAGCAGAGTGTTGTGCATCAGCCCATAGCGCAGCACTTCAGAACGGGGCAGAGACAGGCTGAAATCGGCGCTGGCATCGGGCTCTTGCGCCTCTGTTGCCGTGGGGCCCGCCTGGGCACGTACGATCAGAATCTGCTCACGCAGAGCTTCGGCTCGCGCCGCCGGAATGCCGGACAAATGCAGCGTCTCGCCGCTGGCGCCAGCGCTGTCAAGGCTCAGTACGGCAAGCCCAAAGGGCCGATAATACCAGGGCACCTGCACATCGGCCTGCTGCACGCGCTGAAAATCCAGCGTCAGCGTGCGGCGCCGAAAGACGCCTTGGCGCAACAGGATTCGCTCGTCGCTGACGGCATACAGGAAAGTCAGATACCAGGCCAGCGCTCCACCTATTAACAGCAAAAATGCAGCCAGCGGCCCGTATTGGATGGCCAGCTGGCGCAAAGTGTCATTGAACAGTACCACCACCAACAAGGGCGCCAGGTTGGCCGATGCGCCCACCAGCCGACGCAGCCCATGCAAGGCAAAGAATACAACGGCAACCGGTGACACCCGCTGCCAGTGAACGGGCTGGCAAGAATCATCGTCAGGCTTCATGCGTCGCCCTCCGCTGCCTCCCGCTCCCCTGCTTCAGGCTCACCCAGTTGCTGTAGCACGTGCAGCCGTAGCTGGTCGGCACGCGCCTTTGCCAAGCCAGGAATAGCCAGATCCTGGCCACTGCCACCAGCGGTGTAGACCAGCAGGCGGGCAATGCCCAACAGACGCTCCAGCGGCCCTTGGCTGACTTCCAGATGCTGGATGCGGTTGAGGGTGACCGAGGTGGTGCGCCGCCACAGCGCGCCGGTACGCAGATGCAGATCATGCTGGCGCAGGCAATAACCGGTCAGCCGGTAACGCCTGGGCGCCCAGAACAGGGCCATCAGGAGTACAGCAACGCCGGGGATCAGCAGAGCCAGGCTGGCCACCAGCGGCAGGCTGATGGGTAGCTGGTACAGCTGCCACCCAAGGGGCGCAGCCAGTAGCAGCACAGGCAGCAGCGTTAGCCGCAATTGTTTCAGATAGGCGGGATCTACAGGCTGGAAATCCGCCTCCTGCAGAGGCGTAAAACGGTCTGGTTCAAGTACAGGGTTTGCCTGCTCGGTCATCAGCGATTCTGCCATTTCGTGACTATCTGTGGGCTGTCGCACCCAGGGCATCAGGTGCTGGAACTGATCGCCAGCGAGAAAGCTAGCTCAGGGGTTAACCGGGTTGACGTTTTCTACCTGCAGCAGGCGGCCCGTTTCCCGCGAGAAACTGAAGTGGCCTTCCACTTCCACTTCCTTGCCCAGATGCGGGGCAATCAGTTCGTGCGGTTTGATTTCCACCCGATTGAGATCAATATCTTCGATCCAGTAATGCAGCGGCTCATCAAATGAGCGCACCCGGCCTTCAGTGACCACGTTTTGCTTATCATGGGCACTGCTATTGGCGACCAGTACGGCGAGTGTGACCTCCCGCGGCTTGTCAGCGTCACTGCCGCATCCGACCAGTATCAGGGCCATTACCAGCCCAGCGGCCAATGCCGCCGGGGCAGCGGTGAGTTTTATCCTCATGACGGACCTCGCATCAGGTGGGCTTGTGCGCTGTTAACGCGCTGGCATCCGCCAGGGGCGGCCGCCACAGGTGGCAAAGTTCTTGCAGTCAGCGGTGCAGCCCCGGCAAGGCAGGCGAGTGGGTTGGGCAGTACTCGGTGTGGTTGGCGTCGTCATGGCGGTCTCTTTTGTGAATCGTGAATCGTGAATCGTGAATCGTGAATCGTGAATCGTGAATCGTGAAT
>JBNJGW010000032.1:20242-25826 GCA_051748005.1 Pseudomonadota bacterium
GTGAATCGTGAATCGTGAATCGTGAATCGTGAATCGTGAATCGTGAATCGTGAATTAATAGTAGCCTGATAGCAATCAGGTGTTTCAACCCTTTTGCGGCCGCATTCTCTCGCGGGCATTTTCCAGCCAGGACAGCAAGGCCGGAATCACCAGCAGCACCAGAAAGGTAGAGCCCCCTAGCCCAAAGGCAATCGAGGTGGCCATCGGGATCAGGAACTGGGCCTGCAGGGAAGTTTCAAACAGCAGCGGCAAGAGGCCACCAATGGTGGTCAATGAGGTCAGCAGCACCGCCCTGACCCGCTGCACCACCGCCTCGTTAAGAGCCGCGGTAATATCCAGCCCCTTGCCACGCTGCTGGCGGTAGAAACTTACCAGGATGATAGCGTTGTTCACCACGATACCGGAAAGCCCGAACAGGCCAAACAGCGACAGTATGGTCAGATCGATACCCAAGGCCCAGTGGCCCAGCAAGGCCCCTACCAGCGAGAACGGGATAATCGCCATCACAATCAACGGCAGGCTCCAGGAAGCAAACACCCAGGTCAGAACGCCGTACATCAGCCCCAGCCCGATGACCAGGCCGGTGCGCATATCCGCCAGGGTTTCACGCTGGTCAGCGGCGCGCCCTTCAAAGCTGGCCTGGAGGAAATACTCGCGCTCCAACTGGGGGATCAGCTCAGCGGAAAGGCTATCAAGTACGTCCTCAGCTGACGTTACTTCGCCGTTGATTTCCGCTGTGACCTCAACCGCCAACTGGCCTTCGGCATGACGCAGGGTCTCGAAGCCCTGGCGATGGGAGAACTCCACCACCTGATCAAGCGGGACCTGTCGACCATCGGCCAGATTGACCGCCAGCTGCGACAGGGTCGAGAGGCTTTCGCGCTGCTCTCTGGGCAGCTGGACACGCACTTCGATTTCATCCGCGCCAGACTGGTGAATCTGCACAATCTGGCCATCAAAGGCAGTACGCAGCTGGCTACCCAGATCGGCTGTGGTTAAACCCAGCGCCTCACCGTAGGCGTTAACCCGATAGATCAGCTGCTCGCGCCCCCAGGGCATGTCATCTGCGGTGCTCAACACCCCAGGCAACCCGGCCATTCCTTGGCCCAGGCGGTCAGCCGCTTCTCGCAACCCTTCGGCGTCTTCGCCTGTCAGGCGCACATTAACATCCTTGCCCGGCGGGCCTGCCGCGCGTTCGTTGATATTCAGGCTATCCAGGCCAGCGGGCCGCCGGATGCGCTCCCGCCAGGCCTCGATAAAGGCGGCATTGCGCACCTCGCGGGCATCCGGCGAGATCATTTCCACCATCACCGAGCCCACCCCATCACCGCTGCGGGCAGACCCGTCGCCAGACTGGGTGGTGCCATAGTGAGAGACTGCCGTACGCACCAGGCCGCCGCCCATTGCCGCATCGGTTTCTTCCAGTGTGCTTTGCAGGTGGTCAACAAAGTCCTCCATGCGGGAACGCTCGGTGCCCGCCACAAAGCTGGCGTTCGCGTAGATAATGCTCGATTCGGGCGATGGAAAGAAGTTGAAGCCCACGCGCCCACCGGCCAGAAGCCCAGCGGTGACCAGGGTAACCGCCAGTGCAGACGCGACAGTGGCGCCACGGTGACGCAGAGTAAACATCGAAAAGCGCCGGAAAGGTCCTTCGCGGAACGCATCAAAGCGCGCTTCGAAGCCTTCTCGCAGCCGCTCCACGCTGAATGTTGAACGGCGGGGTTGCTTGGCAGGTGTCTTTTTCGGCAGAAAGGCGTTGCGCAGGTGGGCGGGCAGAACAATAAAGCATTCCATCAGGGATGCGATCAGCACGCAGATCATGATGACCGGAATATCACCGAGGATATTGCCGATCACCCCGCCTACCATCAACAGCGGCATAAATGCCGCCACCGTGGTCAGCGAGGACGCCACCACCGGCCACAGCATGCGCCGCGCGGCCCCTGCGGAGGCCAGCCTGGGATCTTCCCCCATACGATGATGAGCATCGGCATCTTCACCCACCACAATGGCGTCATCGACAATCACCCCCAGCGCCATGATCAGCGCAAACAGCGACAGCATATTGATCGAACCGCCAATCAGCCAGAACACACCCAGGGATGCCATAAACGCGGTCGGAATCCCCACCGCCACCCAGAACGCCACCTGAGCAGGCAGAAAGAAATACAACAGCACCACCACCAGCAGCAGACCGGTCAGGCCGTTCACCAGCAGCAGCGAAATACGCTCGTCAATCAGCTGCCAGGACTCATCAAACACCTTAAGCTCAACCCCAGGCGGCAAGGTCGGGCGCGCTTGCTTTAACCAGTTATCCAGGCGCTTTGCAGCTTCCAGCGAATCGCCGCTTTCAGCACGCTGAAGAATCATCTCCGCGGCGGGCTCGCCACCATAGGAAAGGGTCACTTCCCCTTCGCGTGCTTCCTGATGGATGATGGCAATATCCCCCAGGCGCAGCTGCAGGCGATCACTGCTCATCACCGTGACATCTTCAAACCCCAGCGCATCGCGGCGCTGCTCCAGCGAGCGCAGTTCGCGGGTGCTGTCCTGCTGGCCAAGCAGCCCGGCAGGCAGGTCCCGAGACATACCCTGCACCCGGGAGGCAATTTCCTCAAGCGAAAGCCCCAGCGTCTGCAGGCGTTCAGAAGGCACTTCAATGCTGATTTGCTGGGCAGGCAGGCCGTTGATTTCAACCCGGTCAATGCCGTTCATCAGCAGTTCGTCTTCAAACCGCTGAGTCACCTGGCGCAGTTCCTGAGGCGCCATATTGCCATGCACCAGCAAGCGGGCCACCGGCTCGTAGCGGGCCAGACGCGACACTTCCGGGGCTTCGGCATCCGCTGGCAGGTTGGTAAAACTATCCACCTGTTGGCGCACGTCATCCAGCACCAGGACAGGGTCGCTGCCTTCCTCAAACTCCAGGGTGATGTTGGAAATCCCCTGGGCTGAGGTCGAGGTCATGCGTTTCAGGCTATCCAGGCTGCGCAGGCGCTGCTCAAGGGGATTGGTGATGCCCTGCTCAATGTCTTCGGCAGAAGCACCGCTCCACACCACCCGCACGCTGACCACATCCAGCGCAAAGGTGGGGAAAAACTGGATATTCATACGCGCAATGCCCAGCGCACCGCCCAGCAGCATCACCAGCATTATCAGGTTGGCGGCCACCCTGTGGTGGACAAAAAAACCGATCAGGCCACCGCGTTGCATCATGAATCCTGCCCTGTTGCTGCTGGCTCGTTAGTCACTTCCACACGCAGGCCCTGCACCGCATTGGGCAAATGGGTCGACATGATACGCTCGCCGGCATTCAACGCCTCGGCGCGTACCAGCAGCCAGCGTCCACCGTCGCGCTGGCGAACTTCACCCAAGCGCTCGACCCGCTGGCGCTCAAGGCGATTATCGGCGTTGATACGGTAAATCAGGTCAGCACCATGCAGGGCGGCATAAGGCACTGCCAGGGCGTCTTCCATCGCTGGGCGGCGCAACTGCAGCGTGACCATGGCCCCCGGGCGTAGCCCGCTGGCCTCATCCTCCACTGCAAAAATGGCTTCGATACCGATGGGGTCACTTTCTCCCGCCAGGCGTTCCAGCCTGAAGCGCTGACCGTCTTCACCCACGGCCACCAGGGGCGTGCCCGCATCGAGCGCGGCTTCCAGCTCCGCCTGAAAACGGCGTGGAATACGCGCGCGCACTTCCAGGCCATCCAGGGGGAAGAGTGACAAGAGCGATGCCCGAGCGGCGACATCATCACCAGGGGCCACGTCAACACGGGTGACCCGGCCATCAAAAGGCGCTTCTACGCGGCCACGGGCCAGATCTCGGCGGGCGTTTTCCTCCACCACCCGCGCGCGGGACAGGCGCGCTTCCAGGCTTGCCAGTCGCGAAGAAAACTCGGCAATGGCACTTTCCCGACTCAAAACATTGAGCTGGGCGCGGGCCACTGTATCCCGGGCCGCATCAACATCAGCCTGGGACGTCATGTTACGCCCCGCCAGCGAACGGCTACGCTCAAGCTGACGGTTGGCGTTGGCCAGGATATCGCGCTCCTGGGTTAATACCCGCTGGTTGTTTTCGTGGCGAATGCGTTCGTTTTCCAGCTGGGCTTTAAGGTCAGCCACCTCGGCCTCGGCCTGGCGCACCGGCGATAGAAGATCCTCATCATCCAGCGCCACCAGCAGCTCACCCTCAGCCACTCGCTGGCCATCGCTGACCGGACGGGCCGTCACGCGGGCCGCAATGGGTGCCACCAGATTAACCATCTCAGGCGCCACCACTTCACCATAAAGCGGCAGTAGCGGCACATGCTCGCCCAGCGAGACCTCCAACGCTTCCACCGGCCAGGTTCGCTCCTGGGCCTCAACGGGAACCGGCTCGGGACGCGTCAGGCGCAGCGCCATAAAACCGCCCACCCCAAGGGCTAGAATGATAACGGGAATTAAACGTTTAAGCATAAGGATATCTATGTATAGAATAAGTCGAAGCCATCATAACGCATTGTCGCACTTAAGGTCTGTACCGCTGTTAAAGGTTGTACAATACAGCCTGCGACACACCCGCGCAGCACAAAAAGGCAGCCTATGAGTCAACGCCCGAACCACCGTGTACTGTTCAGATTATTAAGCCTGCTGCGCCCTTATCGGCTGCGCCTTGCCCTGGCGGGGCTGGCCCTGCTGCTGGCGTCCGGCAGCGTGCTGGCGCTGGGCAACGGGCTACGGCTAGTGATTGATAATGGCTTTCTCGCTGAAGACGCCCAGGCGCTGGGCAAGACCCTGGGCCTGATGCTGGGGGTGGTCAGCGTGCTGGCCATGGCATCGGCGCTGCGCTATTACCAGGTCAGCTGGATTGGCGAACGCCTCGCCGCTGATTTACGCCAGCAGGTATTCGATCACTTGCTGAGCCTGGAGCCAAGCTTTTTTGAAAGCGCCAGCGAAGGGCGCTCAGCCGGGGATATCGCCTCGCGGCTGACCGCCGATACCAGCGTGTTGCAGAGCCTGTTTGGTTCTTCCATTTCCATGGCGCTGCGCAATCTGGTCATGCTGATAGGCGCTGTTGTGTTGATGCTGATCACCCAGCCGTGGCTTTCGGCTATGGTGCTCATCGGCATCCCCACGACCCTTTTGCCGATTGTCTGGTACGGGCGCCGGGTGCGTCGGCTGTCACGCACCAGCCAGGACAGGGTGGCCGAGCTTGGCCGCTATGCCGAAGAAGCGCTGCGCGGCATTCAGACCCTGCAGGCGTTTTCCCATGAAGCGCAGGACAGGCGCCACTACCGCCAGCGGGTTGAGCAGGCATTTAGCTCAGCGGTGGCGCGCACCCGCCAGCGCGCCTGGCTTACCGGCATCGCCTTACTGGTGATCTTCAGCGCTGTGGGCCTGATGCTCTGGCAAGGTGGGCAGGCGGTGCTGGCAGGCACCTTAAGCCCCGGCGAGCTGTCGGCGTTTATCTTTTACGCCATACTGGCCGCTGGGGCGGTGGCTACCCTGGCGGAAGTCGCTGGTGATGTGCAACGCGCCGCCGGTGCCGCCGAGCGGCTGCTGGAACTGCTCGATACCCAACCCAGCATCCAGACACCCAAGGCACCCGC
>JBNJGW010000033.1:0-5326 GCA_051748005.1 Pseudomonadota bacterium
TGTGCTCAACCGCTTCTGCATCATTTTGGTGTTGAAGCAACCTGCCGGGCCTCGTTTGCGGCGTATAATACCCGTGATGAAATTGATGTTTTTGTCACGTCGCTCAAGCGTGTCATTGATATGGTGCGCTAGGCACGATCAAGGAGCGTTATGGACATTGAACAGATTGCGCGGTTAGAAAGAGGCCAGATGATCCCTTTGCAGCGGGATGTCGAGGCCATAGCCATTCCTTTTGGCAAAAGCGATACTCTGCCTGAAGATAGTGTTGTCAGTATCATGCAGGCAAAAGGCAGTTCGGTCAGTGTTGGCTATGAGGGTCGTCTGTACTTGATCGAAGGCAGTAACCTTGACGCTCTTGGACTGGCAGCACTCCCTCGTCCTACGCTTCACGAAGATGCCAATGACGATGAAATTGAAGAATTTGTCTGGGAGCAGTTACGCACCTGTTATGATCCTGAAATTCCAGTCAATATCGTTGATCTGGGACTGGTCTACGGCTGTCGGATTGAACGTCTGATCAGCGGTGAGCGTCTGGTCACTATCCGTATGACACTGACAGCACCAGGATGCGGCATGGGAGATGTGATTGCCGCAGATGCACGCAACAAGATTCTGGGTGCGCCACAGATCAGTAACGTTCACACGGAAATTGTCTTCAGTCCTCCGTGGAGTCGAGACATGATGAGTGAAGAGGCCAAACTTGAGCTTGGTATGTTCTGACGATCAAGGTATCAACAGTATTATTCTGTTACCGTCGGCCGTTTGCTGATGCGCCTGAAAATCGTCGCAGGATTCAGATGGTCGTTAATGACGCTAGGAGCGGCACTCTTGCTGGTGCTGCTTTTTTTTGTGGGCAGCAATCTATGGATACTGGCACGTACTTATCCGGTGATTGAGTCTTCAATTGCCCAATGCGGCCCGCAACAGGTTGGTATTGTGTTTGGTACTTCACACTGGACGCGCAGTGGCTCGCAAAACCCGCATTTCTATGCGCGCATGACCACTGCTGCAGGCTTGGTACATGCAGAACGTGTTGAGCATCTTTTGCTATCCGGGGACAACCGTACACAGTCCTACAATGAACCCCGTGCCATGTGGCGTGCACTGACCGGATTTGGTGTATCCCCAGAACAGTTGACACTGGACTACGCTGGCTTTAGCACCTTCGATACCCTGGTACGTGCCCAGCATGTATTTGCGCTCGATGAGGCTGTGCTGGTGACTCAACGCTGGCATCTCCCCAGGGCCCTGTATATTGGTCAGGCGTTGGGGTTGCAGGTATCGGGTTGTGTTGCCAGCAATCATAGCGTTGACGGTGAGTGGCGGCTACGCATCAGGGAGTGGGTGGCGCGGGTTGCCACATTGGGAGATCTGTATATATGGAAGCGGCAGGCCTATTTTCTCGGTCCTGCCGAGCCGATCGAATTTCCTGTCGATATTGAAGGCACAGACACCACCAGCGAAGGTGCCGGCGTTGAACCCGATCAAACTCCCTGAAAACCATTACCAATAGGCAGGTCCTAAACGGATCCGCTGCGTCGTGGTTTGCGTTTCTGCAGCTGATAAAGCTCACGAATCAGCTGGCGGCAGCCCTTCATGCATTCTTCAACCACCGGTTCCACAGGGTCGGGTAGCGGGTGGGTGAAAAGGGTGGAAAGCGCCTGCATCAAAACACGCTCCTGTTCGAGGAGCTCATTGATCAATACCTGGCTGTCATTGCCCACAAAGCTTTTCAGTCGGCTCCATAGCCACAGAAAATCATCGCGCTCCACATCGGCGTCACGCGGCAGCATTTTCAGGTGGGTACGTGCCAGCTGCTGCAGCTGTCCCATCTGCTGCAGCCGCTGTTCGTAATAAGGCTTCAGGGTGTCACGCAGCGATGGGCGCAGGCGTTCTATATTATCCTGAAAGTAATCAATGCTATCTGCCAGCGCTTCGAGAACGCTGTCCATCGCCACTTGGCGATTATCAAGAAACATGAGCGTCTACCTCCTTCGGTGACGCAGATTGTCGCCGCGGTAGACGCATTTTGCCACCCCTGCAATGGATTAATTTTGATTTAAAGCTTCAGCCTTTTGGTTTGGGAGGAGCTTTACGCGGCGTCACCGCATTTTTCTCGATATGTTCAATAATCAGCCCTGCTATATCCTTTCCTGTTGCCGTCTCAATTCCCTGTAGCCCTGGAGAGGAGTTAACCTCCATAATCACTGGGCCGTGGTTGGAACGCAGCAGATCAACCCCAGCGACGCGCAAGCCCATGGCCTTGGCGGCACGAATAGCGGTTGAGCGTTCTTCCGGTGTAATACGGATAACGCTGGCGCTTCCGCCGCGGTGCAGGTTAGAGCGGAATTCTCCTTCAGCCGCCTGGCGCTTCATCGAAGCGACTACCTTGTCACCGATCACCAGGCAGCGAATGTCAGCACCTTTGGCTTCCTTGATATATTCCTGGACCATGATATTGGCTTTCATGCCCATGAATGCCTGAATCACCGATTCAGCCGCCTGATTGGTTTCCGCCAGTACTACCCCGATACCTTGGGTGCCTTCAAGCAGTTTGATAACCAGCGGCGCCCCCTTGACCATGGTGATCAGATCCGGAATGTCATCCGGTGAGTGGGCAAATCCGGTGATAGGAAGCCCCAGCCCCTTGCGGGATAGCAGTTGTAACGAGCGCAACTTATCGCGTGAACGGGTAATGGCCACCGAGTCATTGAGCACATAGGTATTCATCATCTCAAACTGGCGCAGCACTGCACAGCCATAAAAAGTGACCGACGAGCCTATCCGCGGGATGACCGCATCAAAGGATTCGATTTCGGCACCCTTGTAATGGATGGAAGGGTGGTGAGAGGCGATGCTCATATAACAACGTAAGGTATCCACTACGCGGGCCGAGTGGCCTCGCGCCTCGGCTGCTTCAACAAGGCGGCGGGTTGAATATAGATTGCGATTACGCGACAGCAAGGCAATATGCATTGAGTGTTCCCTTCCGGGTCAATTGGGAGTGATTTGTCAGCGTTCAGGGTTCGCCGTGGAGAAATTCAGCGCCAGGGGCAATCAGCAGGCGGCGCATGGCCCGGCGACCCAACAGCATTGGATGACGCATATTGCTGCGGTCGGTCAGGGTAAGTTCAACCGGGAAATTGAGATCACCCAGCTGGATAGGTGTACGCACTACGTAACGCCATTCGCTGTGCCCGTTGGAGCTGGTAACGCGACGACGGTCATGGAGGTGTGCCTGAATTCGGTGAGGGGGTGAGTCAGGCCCACCGCTATGAGTAATAAAGCTTACCCACAGCTGGCCATGTTCGTCTTCTGATGTTTCGATCTGCTCGGCATGCAGCGCCGAGGTACGCGCACCAGTATCTGCCTTACAGCAGAGGTGCAGATCAAATTCAGGCAGTATGACCATTTCGCGTCGGCCAATCACCGCTTTTGCCTGGTAAGGTAATTCCTTCATTTTCCCTCCTCAGTCTTGCGTACTGGCGGTGTGCGGCGCTAATGCAGCCAAGCGTTGTTGTAAGTTTGACCCCTTGGGTGCCTCTTTCAGGAACATTATGACGGGTAAACGCAAACGGGGAATCAACGCTAGATCACGTATCACCGTGCCAAAATCCGTGCGAGGATCCTCGGCCAGGCGGTCAAGAAAAAGCGGTAGTCGTTGACCATCTTCCAGATGTATCCACCCACGCCCTGCAATGGCCGCCAGTATATCAGGCCCGCTGGCAGCTGTATCCTCCAGCAGCCCGGAATACCACTGGGCTGTTGGCTCGCCGGGGGTGCTGCCCACGGCGCGAATACAGGCGCACAGTGATTCGATATCACCCGCCTGGGCTGCCTGCTCGCCGCGCACGATCAAGGCGCTGACAAGGCCCTCACTAAGGGTGAGATGCTCAAGACAGTAGGCAAGCGCATGCAGCAGTTCAGCCGGCATATCTGGCAGGGCGTCAATCAGTTGCTGAACCTGGCTGGCATCCATGCGTAATGTAAAATCGGCAATACCCTGCAGCCCAAGCGCCTGCCAGTCAATGCTCATCTGCTGGCTGAAATAGGCTTCCACAAGCTCAAGGTGCTGGCTGGCAGCTAGCGCCAGTCGTTGTGTCGCCTGGGCATTCAGCATCGCCTGAAAATGAGTCGAAGGTGTGAAGGCCAGCGGGTTGTCCTGCATCAGATGTTCAATTTCCTCACTCTTGCCGCTATCGAGGCTTTGGGCATTGCGCCCCAGGGTTTCCAGCAGACGCTGCAAAAAGGCATCGCGCTGGCCTGGCGACAGATAGCCCTGCTCATCAAGCGGCAGCGCCAGAAACCAGATGGCTGGTTCTGGCATATCGCCCAGCTGGAAGACAATACCCAGCCGTGCCTGAGCCTGCCAGGGCTCTGGCCAGGGTGCTTCCAGGCTTTCCAGGGCGACCAGGGTATCCTGTGGGCAGGCAGTCACTCTGCGTCCCATATGGAACAGCAGGACGTCTGCGCCGCTGCGTTCAAAAAAACCAGTGAGTGTTGTAATCGGTTGCATAGCATCCTTCCGTATTTCAGGCGAGCACTTTACCGCGCCATACGCTGCGTGTCAGCTAGCGGATGGAAAAGTATCAAAGCCCATCCAAGCGGTGTGATCAAAAATTAAACACTCGGTGTAGTTGCCCATATTGAAAGGCTTTTGGCCGTCTTTCCATAGGTTATCCACAGTCTCTTGCAGGTTTTCTGTGCATTGCCTTGATAATCAGAGTAGCCGTCAGGTCAGACAACGGCGGTGGTACAAAAAGTATCGCCCTGAGACAATGAGTCAGGACATGACGAGCGAATACTGTAGTGACAACAAGAGGTAAGACAATGACAGTTCATCAACAGCTTTCACAGGCCCTTGACGAGTTAGAAGAGACGCTAAGAGCATCACATCTGTGGCAGGTTGAAACCCCGGATCAAGAGGCAATGCTGAGTCAACAGCCTTTTTGCGTTGATACGATGTCATTGCCGCAGTGGCTACGCTTTGTATTTATTCAACGTCTGCAGGCATTGGCTGATGCCGGTGGTGCGATGCCTGCAAAATGTGAGGTGGCCCCTGCGGTGGCAGCCTACCTGCAACAGGAAAACCTTGGTTCATTTGATCAGCAGCGCGTTATCAAGGCGGTTGAACGGGTGGATGACCTGGTGACCCGGAACTGAAGCAGGTAAGACACAAAAAAGCCCGCCATGGCTGGACCATGACGGGCTTTTCTATGGGTGTGGCTTAGAAACGGTAGCTCAGGCCACCCATGACTACCAGCGGGTCGATGTTAACGGTGCCTGCGTCATTGCCAGCAACCTTGGCATCGGTATCAATATCGAT
>JBNJGW010000033.1:5426-19086 GCA_051748005.1 Pseudomonadota bacterium
TTAGAAACGGTAGCTCAGGCCACCCATGACTACCAGCGGGTCGATGTTAACGGTGCCTGCGTCATTGCCAGCAACCTTGGCATCGGTATCAATATCGATGTACCAGGCCGCTGCGTTGAGCGCCCAGTTATCATCAATAAGCAGATCAATGCCAACCTGGCCGGCCGCGCCCCAGGAATCATCAAGATCCAGGCTGACGTTTTCGATATCGACTGTCTCATCATCAAAGATGGTGTAATTGATACCCGCGCCTACATAGGGCTGTACGCGTGACTCAGTGCCGCCAAGCGGATAGTACTGAAGCGTCAGGGTGGGCGGCAAGTGTTTGGTAGACGCAATATTGCCGCCATTCAGTTCAATATCATGCTCGAAAGGCAGCGCGGCCAGGAGCTCAACGCCGAGTTTGTCATGGAAGCGGTAACCCAGGGTAAACGCAAACTGTGTTTCATCATCTACATCAACATCTAGGGCGCCAAGGGCGGTATCCAAGGTACCGTTGTCGTTTTTAGGATCGACGTTGGCGGCACCGAAACGAGTGAAGAAATCACCCTGGCCATAAGCCATGGCCTGGGTGCTGGCAGTGACGGCAACGGCAGCAAGGCCAGCAGCAAAAAGAGTCGGCAGAGTAAATTTGCGCATGGGATCTAACTCCTAGTGTGTATCTATTGGTCATCATGGGATAACCGCTGTGTGCATGGTTAGCAGTGTAACGGCTCTTTAAAGTCGTGTTATTGATCCAGCGCAATTCTTGGTTGGCTTTTAATAACATTAAAAAAGCCACCCTGGCGGGTGGCTTGATAGAACATATATGCAGGCAAGGCCTGCGAACGGGATGAGGCTTATTCGTCGTCAAGCGCCAGCAGTGAGGCGTTGCCTCCAAGGGCCGCCGTATTATTGGTAATGGTTTTTTCCGTCGCAAAGCGGTAAAGGTAGTGCGGGCCACCTGCCTTGGGGCCAGTGCCGGAAAGCCCCTGACCGCCGAAGGGCTGAACCCCGACAACGGCGCCAATGATATTGCGGTTGATATAGACGTTACCGACGCGCATGCGGCGGGCAATATCCGCTGCAAAAGATTCATTTCGGCTGTGAACCCCAAAGGTCAACCCATAGCCTCGGGCATTGATTTCATCAATGACCTTATCAAGCTGGCTGGCCTTGTAGCGCACAATATGCAGGATGGGGCCAAACTGCTCCCGGGTCAGGCTGTCAATGCTGTCAATATTAAAGGCAACCGGGGCAATATAGGTGCCATTCTCAGTGTGCTCAGCAGCCATGGGCGTTTCGGCCACCAGGCGACCTTCACTCTTGAGGGTATCAATATGCGCTTGAAGGCCCTTGCGGGCATCTTCATCGATGACCGGGCCAACATCTGTGCCCAGCTGGCGCGGATCGCCAACATGCAGCTCGTTCATGGCCCCTTTGAGAATACTGGTCACCCGATCAGCCACATCGTCCTGCACATAGAGTACCCGCAATGCCGAGCAGCGCTGACCTGCACTCTGGAAGGCAGATTGGATGACATCGACCACCACCTGCTCAGGCAGGGCAGTAGAGTCGACAATCATGGCATTCATGCCCCCGGTTTCGGCGATCAAGGCAGGCAAGGGGGCATTTTCACGCGCCGCCAGCGCACGGTTGATGATCTGCGCGGTATCCGTACCCCCGGTAAACACAACGCCCGTCACACGCGGATCGGATGTCAACACACTCCCCACAGTCGGGCCATCACCCGGAAGCAGTTGAACAACATCACGTGGCATGCCCGCTTCGTAGAGCAGCTCAATAACACGATGAGCCACAATAGACGTCTGTTCAGCGGGTTTGGCCAGCACGGTATTGCCAGCCACTGCAGCCGCCACGACCTGGCCGCAGAAAATGGCCACCGGGAAGTTCCAGGGGCTGATAGCCGCGAAGACACCACGCCCACCCATTACAAGATGGTTGGATTCACCGGTGGGACCTGGCAGCTCGGTCGGCTGGCCAAAGCCTTCTTCAGCGCGCATGGCATAGTAATAGCAGAAGTCGACGGCTTCGCGGATTTCATCTACACCGTCGGTCAGCAGCTTGCCCCCTTCACGTGAACACAGCGTCATCAGCTCAGCCATGTTGTCTTCCATCAGCTCACCAAGGCGAACCAGAATGGCCGCGCGTTCTGCCACCGGTGTGGCATCCCACCGAGGAAAGGCCGCCCAGGCGGCATCCAGTGCTTTGGTCGCCTGTTGGCTGGTCGTCCACTGTACGCTGCCCAGTACCTTGCGACGGTCATAGGGGCTGGTCACGCTATGGGTGTTGGCACTGTCGTCAGCAACATCAAACGCCAGTAGCGGTCTGGCCTGATAGGTTTTATCCATAAACGTATCCATCTTCTCCATCAGCGGGTAGAAGTGGCTACGGATATTAAGATTGACCCCACGCGAGTTGCGGCGCTTTTTCCCGAAGATATCCTTAGGCAGCGGGATGCGCGTGTTAATCAGGGAGTCATACTGGCGCAAAGTTTCCACCGGATGCTGGCACAGCGATTCCACCGGTACATCCGGGTCGACCAGCTGATGGACGAAGGAGGAGTTGGCACCGTTTTCCAACAGGCGACGCACCAGGTAGGGCAGCAGATCCTTGTGGGCGCCGACAGGGGCGTAGATGCGGCAATAAGTGCCTTCAGGCGCTCTGTTCAGGGCTGCATCATAAAGGGCTTCACCCATGCCATGCAGGCGCTGGAACTCAAAGGCGCGATCGTCGGCATTGGCGAGTTCAAGAATGGTGGTGACGGTGTGGGCATTATGGGTGGCGAACTGGGGGAAGATGCGCCCCTTGGTGTCGTTGGACAGCAAGAACTGTGCGCACGCCAGGTAGGCAACATCGGTGGCTGCCTTGCGGGTAAAAACCGGATAACCCTCGACGCCAAGCTGCTGGGATTCCTTGATTTCGGTATCCCAATAGGCGCCCTTTACCAGTCGTAGCGGAATCTCATCGCCCTGTTGTTCGGCTAGGCGATTAATATAATGCAGCACCGGCAGGGCGCGTTTGGCATAGGCCTGCACGACCAGGCCGAAATGCCCCCAGCCCTTGACCGCATCGCTGGTATAGACAGCGCGGAAGACTTCCAGCGACAGCTCCAGGCGGTCAACTTCCTCGGCATCAATGGTCACGGCAACATTCAGGCTGCGAGCCTTGGTGACCAGTTTGATCACCGTATCGACCAGTTCGGCCAATACCTGTTCGCGACGGCCAAATTCATAGCGGGGATGCAAGGCAGACAGCTTGATGGACACCGAAGGGGCCGGCGTCCTGGCGCCCAGTGTCTTACAGGTTTTACCTACCTGCTCAATGGCGTGGGCGTAGTCGTCAAAATAGCGTCTGGCATCATCACGGGTACGCGCCGCTTCGCCGAGCATATCGTATGAATAGGTGTAGCCCTTATTGAACAGCGGCCGGGAACGCTTGAGTGCTTCGTCGATGTCGCGGCCAAGCACAAACTGCTTACCCATCACCTTCATGGCTTCCACCATGGCACGGCGAATGACGGGCTCACCAAGGCGGTTAACCATGCGGTTGATAAAATGCGCAGGGCGACCTTCTTTGGGGTGATCCAGCTTGAGTACCCGGCCGGTCATCAATAGCCCCCAGGTCGACGCGTTCACCATCCAGGATTCACTCTTGCCCAGGTGCGCCTGCCAGTCGGCCGGGCCGAGGCGGTCTTCAATCAACGCATCAGCAGTCTCTTTGTCAGGAATACGCAGCATGGCTTCGGCCAGACACATCAGCATCAAGCCTTCATGAGTGTCCAGGCTGTACTGCTGGAGTAACTCATCAATAGTATCTACTGCCGTGTCCATCTTGCGAACGTCGCGCACTAGCGCTGCTGTGTTCGCTTCAATGCGAGCAAAGTCGTCACGGTCTGCATTGAGCAGTTTGATCAGTTCATTGACGAAACTTTCTTCATCAACAGCATAATGATCGCTTACACGGGTCATCAGCGTATCAAGATCCGTTTGCCAAATGGCAGGGTCGCGTAGTTTCTTAGCATTGAGCATTGAAGCCCCCAAATGTCAGAGCAGGAACGAAAGGGACACAAGGGCATAAAGCCCAAAGTTGACAATCGAATGTAGAGGGCAATGTCTTTGTCTGTGTGTCTAAAACATGGCAAAACATGTCTATTTCACGGTAAACACCCTTTTTATAATACTTTAGTAGGGTTATCTGTAGCTGTTAAGGGCTCTGCGTGGATGGCTTGAAACAGTGTTAGAGGAAGCCGGGACGTCCTGACGCAACTGGCGAGGCGACATACCAAAGCTGCGCTTGAACGCATGGGAAAGGGTGCTCTGATTGGCAAAGCCGGTCTGCACCGCAATATCGGCTAAGGGAAGCCGGCTTTGCATTATTAGTTGGCGCGCTGCACTCAGGCGTTGTCTGCGAACATACTGCCATGGTGAGAGGCCGGTTTGCAGACGAAAACGTTCAGAAAAATGCGCTTCACTCAGGCAAGCTAATCTGGCCAGATCGGCAACGCGTAGCTCGTCAGCAAGATGGTGCTGAATATAACGATTGATCTGGCTCATGTTCAAGCGCTCGTGGTGGGCCTGAGCATTTTCCCCCAGGCGAGCTTTTAATGAGCCAAGCAGGGTGCTTGCCAGGCGATCGTGTTGAAAAGTGTTGGCATCACTGACGCCGTGAGCAATTTCGCTTTCAACAAAGGCAAGATAGTGGCGTAACGGGTCATCAAGGGAGAAAAATCGCGGTGCGTCAAACAGAGCAACCAGTTCGCGCTGCTCACCGGATAATGCGGGGGCATCCTCCGGTAGATCAAGAATCAACTGGCGGTTTTTGGCATTTCCCGAGTAATAATGCTCGTGGTTGGCAGGCACAATACAACCTGAAAAAGGGTTGATAAGCCCGCCTAGGCCCTCAATTTCAAACTCGGCGGTACCACACATGGTGATCACGATCTGGTGAAAATCGTGAGAATGATGGTGCGTCACGGCATCCAGGGGTAACTGACGAATCTTACTAGGCATGATGAAGTCCTCATGCAGGCATATTATGGACGATGTAGCGCAGTGTGAGCCGCAAGGTGGTCTCGTAAGGCCTGGAGTTCGGCTTTACCTTCCTTGTCCAGCAATGATTTACCTTGGGCAAGTTGCCAGCGTCTGCCATGCTGATCCATCAAACGTCCAGCGCGTCGACGTACACCATCCAAATATTCATTATGGCGAATGGGGTAGCCGATAATGGCATTCCATTCTGTCTCATTGATCTCGCTTTCCAGTGCTTTATCAAACAGGTTCAACAGGTCTTCAGGCTCGGTTCTATAACGTGGCGTACCAGATGTCAGCAAGATGGCCAACACCCCGCCGATCACCAATACGCAAACACCTAAAACAAGTAAGTAGAGCGCCATACGGATGCTCCTGAATATAAAGCATGAATCCTATCTGATACTTCAGTATACCCTTGTGACGGCAAAGGAGAAAAATTGCATTAAGAGCGAACTTTCCTGCAGCACAGTGTCTGATGTATAGCAAGCCAACACAGCGACGATAGTTGCTAGCAGTGTTGACGAGTAACCTTAATTGGTTTCATGTTTTCGATCCCTTGCTTAAGCTGCTCTCTGAGCAGCTTTTTTTTGCATAAAAATTAGGGTATTAGTGTTTTAAATGGGTGGTTTGACAATGCTGCTGTCAGCAACCCAGGTTCCATTAATGGCCTTTCAAATGGGCTTTCATCGCTCCTTACCATCATCATAAGCCAGCGTTTTATCAGCGTTGAACAGCGTTGGAGACAGCGGGGCAGCCATGAATACATTCAGAGCAACAAAAATGCAATCGGCGTCCGTCAGTGATGGTTTAGGCTGAATGAATCGCCGCAATGCCGGAATGCCGGTTACGGAGCCGTGTAACGGTAGAATGACCCTTTCAATGAGAATTGTAATGCTAAACGATGATGTCACCAGTCTGCCTGTTGATGCACACCTTGACGATATAACAGCGGCCCTGTCCTCTTCTTCACGTCTCATATTGGTGGCCCAGCCCGGCGCGGGGAAAACCACCAGGGTGCCTCTGGCACTACTTCAACAACCCTGGGTAAAGGGTCAGAAAATCCTGTTATTGGAACCACGGCGTGTTGCGGCGCGATTGGCAGCCAACTTCATGGCACAGCAACTGAAAGAAAACGTGGGAGATAGTGTTGGCTACCGCATGCGTGGAGAAACCCGCTGTGGCCCGTCAACCCGGCTTGAAGTGATCACCCAGGGAGTGCTGACGCGAATGCTTCAGGAAGACCCTTTTCTGGAAGGAGTGGCCTGCATCATTTTTGATGAGTATCACGAGCGCAGCCTGGAAGCTGATCTGGGCCTGGCGCTGGCGCTGGATATTCAGCACAGTGTGCGTGAAGACCTGCGCCTGGTGGTGATGTCAGCCACTCTGGATACGGCTGCGTTGCGCCAGTTGCTGGGCGAAAGTACCCCACTGATTGAGTGTGCCGGACGGCAATATCCGGTGACGACCGCCTATCGCCCCTGCCCTAACAGAACCCCGATTGATGTTCACTGTGTTGATGTTGTGTGTGAAGCGCTAGCTGAAAATAAGCAAGGCGATATCCTGGTTATTCTGCCGGGAGTGAATGAGATTGAGAAAACCGCCAGAAAGCTTGCAGCCCGGAACATTGATGCCCTCGTCACCTGTTTGCATGGGCGTATGCCGCTCAACGAACAGCGGGCGGCGTTAACTCGAGTGCCTGATCAGCAGAGAGTGATTCTGGCCACGGCCATTGTTGAATCAAGCGTAACCGTTGCAGGCGTGAACTGTGTAATTGATGCGGGGCTGGAACGTGTGCCTGTCTATCAGCATCGCAGTGGTGTAGGGCGCCTTGAAACCCGACGTGTCAATCGTGCCAGTGCTGATCAGCGGCGTGGCCGGGCGGGGCGTCAAGGGCCGGGCACCTGCTATCGTCTATGGGCCAAGGAGCAGCCTTTGCCTGCGCATCGAGAACCAGAAGTGCAGCAAGCCGATTTAACGGGCCTTGTGTTTGAATTGGCTCGCTGGGGGGTGAATGATCCTGAGCAACTGGCATGGATGACACTACCGCCGCAAGGCGCCTGGCGCAGCGGCCAGCAGAAATTGCTTCAGCTAGGGGTGCTGGATCATCGCTATCAGTTGACGACGCTTGGCCAGCAGTGTGGTCGCTGGCCGCTGCCGCCACATCTGGCCGTCATGCTTGAAGGCGCTTCACGCTTTCATGCTGTACCGCTGGCGTGCCTGCTGGCAGCGTTACTGCAAAGTGGCGAACGCTTAGGGCCACACCCAGAGCAGATGCTGGCGCAAGCGCTGGCAGCGCCCACCAAAAAACCAACTGCCTGGTATCAAGAGGCTCAACGCTTGGCAAGAATTGCCGATGTCGCGCTTAACGATGGGAAGTCACTGACTGCTCTGGGCGCCTTGTTGACGCTGGCCTATCCGGAGCGTATCGGTTACCCGCTAGCCCCGGGACGGTTCCAGCTTGCCAATGGCATCATTGCTGAAATGCCTCTGGATAACCCTTTGGCCCATCAAACCTGGCTGCTGGTCATTGACTGGCACCAACGCCAGGGAAGCCAGCACATCAGTTCTGCTGTGAGGGTAGAAAGTGATGTGATCGCGTCCCTGTTCCCAGAAATAACGCAATGGCAGTCACAGGTTTACTGGTCTGAACAGGAGGGTAAGTTGATTGCGCGAGAGGTTCTGGCACTGGGAGCGATTGAGCTGGCCAGTCGCCCTCCGCGCAGCCGCTTGCCAAGGGCACAGATAGATCAAGCACTGGTTAAGGCGATACAGCGGCGTGGTTACCTATCGAGATGTGATGCCTTTCTTCAGCTGCAAGGGCGTATGCGGCTACTCAGGGAGCATGACCCAGAGTTCGATTGGCCGGACTGGTCAGACGCCAGCCTACTGGAGACACTACAAGACTGGCTGGTGCCATACTTCAATGACATGCAGCGACTGAGCGCTGTGGATCAACTACCGATTGGTAATATATTGTGTGAAACCCTGAGCTGGCAGGCACGCAAACGGTTGGATGGCCAAGCGCCGGTGGATCTGAAGGTGCCAGCGGGGAGATGTCTGACGTTGGACTATCGGCCCTGTCGGGATGGGCAGCCACCAGTGCTGGCCGCCAAGCTGCAGGAACTGTTTGGGTGGCAGGTGACGCCTACGCTGATTAACAACAGGGTCAAGGTACTGGTGCACCTGCTTTCACCCGCAGGTCGTCCACTGCAGGTAACACAAGACCTTGCACACTTCTGGCGGAACGGTTACGCCGAAGTGCGCAAGGAGATGAGAGGACGCTATCCCAAGCATCCCTGGCCTGAAAATCCGCTGACGGCTGCCCCCACTTCCTTCACCAAACGCCGTCAGGGTTAGCTCTGGCGGCGGCGCCAGATACTTTTCTCCATCTCAACGGCCAAATAAACCAGTCCGCTGGCGATCACAATGGCCAGCCAATGGCTTAGCGCCAACCCTTTGCTGCCAAAAATCAACTGCATGAAGGGCAGGTAGGTAAAGGCCATCTGTAGCACCATAATCAACCCAATGGCAATCCATACCGGGCGGCTGCCGAAAATACCTTTTATGGACAGGGTGCTGTTAAGCAGGAAGCGGCTATTAATCAGATAGGCGGCACTGCCGGTCACCAGCATATTGACGGCGCCAGCACGGGCGAGTTCGTCGCTGCCCCCTTGCTGCTGGATCCAGGTAAAGATACCAAACACGCCAATCAGCAATAGCAGGGAGACAAAGACTACCCGCCATAACAGGAAGAAATCCAGCAAGGGGGCTTTAGGATCACGCGGTTTGCGCAACATGAGGTCCTGTTCACCCTTCTCGAAGGCCAGTGCCAGACCGAGGGTAACGGCAACCACCATATTCACCCAGAGTGCCTGTAGAGGGGTAACCGGAAGCATTGAGCCGAACAGCACCGCCAGCATAATAGCTAGGCCTTGGGCACCATTGGTGGGCAGGATAAAGGTAATGGTCTTGCGAATGTTGTCGTAAACCTTCCGGCCTTCTTCAACAGCGCTGACAATGGTGGCGAAATTATCGTCGGCGAGAACCATTTCTGCTGCATCCTTGGCTGCTTCTGTGCCTTGAATACCCATGGCGACCCCGACATCAGCACGTTTCAGGGCAGGGCCGTCGTTAACTCCGTCACCGGTCATGGAACACACCCCACCGCGTGACTGCATCGCTTGAACAAGGCGCAGTTTGTGTTCCGGTGAAGCCCGAGCATAGACATCAACCTCTAGAATGATATCTTCGAGCTGGCTGTCCGACATAGTTTCAATGTCACGCCCGGACAGCGCGCGCTGGGTCTTGTCGAAACCCAGCTGGCGGGCAATGGCTAATGCTGTTGTTGCATGGTCGCCAGTAATCATGACTGGCCGGATACCGGCTTTCTGGCAACGTTTGACAGCTTCAATGGCCTCCTGGCGTGGGGGGTCGAGCAAGCCGATAATGCCCAATAAACGGAGATCATCCTGGACATGATGATGGTCCAGGCCATCGACTGGGGAGGTTAGCTTGTCAGCAATGGCCAATACTCGCAGGCCGCGGGATGAAAGCTCGTGGATGCGTTCTTCCCAGCACTGATGGTCGAGTTCGACATCACCTTCCTTTGCATAGGCGCTGGTACACATTTCAAGCAAGCGGTCGGGTGCGCCTTTAACAAAAACACGCTGTTGACCCTCTGCGTGATCATGCAGGGTCGCCATATACTTGTGCTCTGACTCGAACGGAATGGCGTCTAAACGCGAGATGTTATCCCGGATGCTATGTGCCTGGATGCCAGCTTTGGCGGCAGCCACTACCAGCGCACCCTCGGTAGGGTCACCAAAAATCTGATGGCGACCGTCCTTGTTGGCAAGCTCGCTATCATTACATAGTACTGCTGCATTCAGAAAATCAGTCAGAATACTTTCATTGTCGATCCTGACGGCTTCCGCTGACGTTTGCCCATCCGGTTGTACGTAATGGAAGTCGCCTTCAGGGGCAAAACCAATACCATCGATGGCATATTGCTGATCCTGCATCCAGATAGCCTGGGCGGTCATCTCGTTGCGTGTCAGAGTCCCCGTTTTGTCTGAAAAAATGGTAGAGATGGAGCCAAGTGTTTCAACGGCAGGTAAGCGGCGTACGATGGCATTGCGTTTGGCCATGCTCTGGACACCCAGAGCAAGACCAATGGTAACAATTGCAGGAAGTCCTTCCGGTATGGCTGCTACGGCAAGGCCGACGGCCGCCATAAACATCTCACTGGCCGGCTGCTGATGAATCAGAACACCCAGTACCGCCGTGATGGCGGCGGCGGTCAGAATAAAGACCGCGAGTACACGTCCGGCCCGATCAAGCTGTTGCAGTAGGGGAGTCTTGATCTTTTCAACACCACGTAACAACTCGGATATCTTGCCGATTTCGGTATGGCTGCCGGTTTCTACTACCAGGCCGCGGGCGCTACCCTGCACAACAATGGTGCTGGCATAGGCCATGCCTCGGCGTTCGGCAAGGTCCGCATCTTCAGCAACGGTTTCGGTGTGCTTTTCAACCGGCACAGACTCACCGGTCAGCGCTGCCTCTTCAGTTCTTAAGCGGTGCGCTTCCAATAAACGCAAATCCGCTGGCACTCGGTCACCGCTTTCAATCAGTACAACATCACCTGGCACCAGATCTTCAGCAGGTACTGTAGTGCGACGGCCGTCACGCAGGACATTGGCCTGGGGGGAAAGCATATTACGAATACTGTCAAGAGCTTGCTCTGCCTTGCCCTCCTGGATGAAGCCGATTAGAGCAATGATGACCACAACACCGACGATAGCGGCTGCATCAATGCTATGTCCCAGCAAAAAGCTGGCGACTGCCGCCACCAACAAAATCAACATCAGGACATTGTTAAACTGCTCTAGCAACCGCTTGGTCCAGTGTCGTCCTTGCTGTTGCTGTAGCTGGTTAGGGCCTACATCGTTCAGGCGTTGCTGTGATTCCTCTTTGGTCAAGCCATTGGAAGACACTTTCAGTCTGGTAAGGGCATCTTGGTTGTTGATGCTGTGCCAGGCGGTTCTTGCCTTCTTGTCTTTAGCTGCTGCGGAAGTGCTCTTGGATTGAGTGGCCATCTGAACTCCCTGCAATGATAAATGTAGGTTAAGTATAACCCGCATCATGTTGCACTGCAGTGATCCAGCGCAAGGAGTTCATCTTGTTTCAAAGCTGACCCGCGTACCGCATGCCATCATTTCTTCAGGAGAGGGAACACTTGCGCTGACACCGACCATTTCGTCAGCTACAGATGACCAGGTCAGGGTTGCGTGAGTAAAACCCAGCGGGCGCAAAGCACGGCTAATCCATTGAGTACCTGTAAAGCGGCAGGTTTCTCCCGTATCGTCTACCAGTGTGAAGATGGTCTGGTTACTGTCATGAAGCCGCACAAAATACCAGCCTAGATCCAGCGCCTGAATTTCAATCTGGTAAAGGGCAGTGCGGTCTTTCTGGCGAGCGAGCTGATCAAGGGTCATCGTATCAGGCATGGCGATTTATCTACTCCTGAGGTTCTTTTTTAGGGGGAACTTCTCCCGGTAGCCTGTACTGGGTGCCGTTTTGAAGGTCTTCTTCATAGCGGCTGTTTTCTTCCTCAGCGGGTACGCCCAGCACTGTTTTTTGTGATCCGTCCGGCCAGGTGTAAGTAGTACAGCCTGTTAAAAGAGCACTGAAGCAGACAGAGCCAAAAAAACAGATAAATCTGTGAAATTTCCCAGAAGGGTTAGAAGATAAACGTCTGTCTGGGACAGAAGCTTTAGGCTGAAATATGCGGTTCTGGAGTGGCAAGAGCTGTTTCCTGTAAAAAAAGAATCGCCTGGACAATAAATGATCAGACGATCCTGATGATGAAGTTATCTCTTGATACAGACCCTAGCGTGTATCAAATCTTCGCGCCAGAGGCTGGGTGTCAGTCAAAGGTTCATCAGGTCACAGTTCTTCCCATAGTGAGCGGCGGAAGTCATGGCTGAGCTCTGATGCCTTGTGCAATCTTGTCATTTGTGCATCGGCAAGCGTTTGTACAACCTCTTGATAGCAGCTTGCGATTTTACGATTGCTTTCAGGGGTTCCTGAGGCATTCATCATGCACTGAGCCATCTTTTCATGACTTGCCGTGATGGCCTGAAAGAATTGCATTTCAGCCTGCATTGCCTGGGTCATGCTCTCCATCCAAGCCTGTTGGACTTTGGCAAAAGGTTGCATGGCCTGGGTGCTTTGCTCAGCCCACCAAGTCAATAAAGGCTGGCTTGCATCAAACCACGGGTTCATCGTTGTCAGCGTTGCCCATGGGTTATTGGGGGTGTTCGAAGTAGTCATGACAACCTCCTCAAGTGTTACTTGATGTGGAGAAATGATTTTTCTGTTCCCTAATAAGTATAGACAATCAGAGCTTTTTTGATGGCATAGATTCAATGCAGGAGCAGAATTCAGCAGACCGCCTGATAGCCAAGGGCGTGGATATGGCTTGGCAGGCTAGGGAGCAAGCCGGGTTTGGGGTTATCAGCCAAAAGCAGTACAATTCTAGTAGAAGGTTTTTCCAACTCACCGCTGAGGAGCTTATGAGCACTACATTAGCAGTGGCATTATTATTGGTCGGCGTAGTAGTGGTGATCGGTTTGGGGGGCTATGCTCTCAAGCTGCGCAAGGAAATCAAGCGACGCGAAGCGCTTGTTGAAGAAGAGAAGCGTCGTGCGATTAGCAACAGTCTGGAAAATCTTGATTATGTCGTTGGCGCTCTGGTGCAGGAGCAAGTGGACATCACAGAGGGTTGCTGGCGTTGCAAGGTGCTGCTTGAAATTATTGATACTGACTTGACTGAACGCCCTGACTTTCAGGCGTTTGCTGATGTCTATCAGCGTACCCGCCATTTGAAAACACACTCTGCGCGCAGCCAGCTGTCTCCAAAGGCACGTCATCAGGAGGACAAGGAACGTCTAGCTGTAGAAGATGAAATGCGTGACGAGGTCCTGGCGGCAGCGAAAGCCGTTATTGCATGGCGTCAAGAGAGTAAACAAGGGTTAAATTAGAGGATGTTACTTCATTTTATAATTGTTGATTTTTATTCCTGTTTAGAGTGAACGCATAATGTCGCCAGCAAAGCATTGGCGCCACGTCATGCATTATATTTACGAATCCAGACACACTGTGGCCACTTAACCTGCTATATTAATTAATGCGTATTATTTTAATCGCTCAATTTTTTCCAGCATTGTGCTGTAGGTGTTGGGTTAAGGTGCAAGTTGCCGAGCTGAAATCTTGAATGGTAGCCTCATCATTGGCCAAGCTGCCTGTTTTATTATTTTAAGGAGTTTTTAGATGAAAAAATCAACAACTGGCTTGCTCATCGGATCGGCACTGGTAGTAGGTCTTTCAGGTTGTGCAAGCTCTGCTTCACAACAATCTGGTGCACAGTCCGCAAGTGCAGACCGCGATTGGTACCAGCATCCCTTCGTCTGCGGCTTGGCGGGCAGTGTCATTGGCGGTTCCATCGGCTATGCAACCAGCGGTAATTCTGATGAAGACGAAAATTCCCTGGTAGGTGCCACCGCAGGTGCAGCTATTGGTGGTTTGCTGTGTGCAGATCGCACTGTCAAAGCTGAACCGCAGTG
>JBNJGW010000033.1:19186-25143 GCA_051748005.1 Pseudomonadota bacterium
ATGATGGCTACCGGCTATGGTGAAGAGCGCCCTGTCGCTTCTAATGATACCGCTGAAGGTCGCGCTGAAAACCGCCGCGTTGAACTGGATGAAGCTAACTAATCCGATCAGGATTATCCTCATTCATCCTGTTTAGATGGTAGTTGACCAAAACGCGGAAGGCATCTTGCCTTCCGCGTTTTTGTTGTGCGCCACTTGGTCTCCTTGCTTTATCCAGGTGGTGAGTTTTGCTAACATTCCTCAGCGCAATGTGCGACTGTTTCTATTACCTTGAATACGTCTCTACTGATACCCATTGATAGCGATATGTGACCCTTGGTGTGGGTCACCACTGCGCTCAAGGAATTTACCCGAATGCCTATTGTAACGCTGCCTGATGGCAGCCAACGTGAATTTTCCGAGCCGCTTTCGATCATGCAGCTGGCAGCCTCTATTGGCCCTGGTTTGGCCAAAGCCTGTATTGCTGGCAAGATTGATGGTGAGTTAGTGGATGCTGCAGACCTGATCGAGCGTGATGCCAGTGTGGCCATTATTACGGCGCGTGATCAGGAAGGGGTAGAAATTATTCGCCACTCCTGTGCTCACTTGGTGGGACATGCAGTAAAGCAACTATATCCCAATGCCAAAATGGCGATCGGTCCCGTTATTGATGACGGCTTCTATTATGATATTGAGTTTTCTGAATCAATTACTCCCGATGATCTGACAACTATTGAAGCGCGCATGAAGGCGCTGATTGATCACGAATATGACGTTGTTCGTGAGTATGTCGACCGCGATAAGGCAATGCTGACCTTTCTGCATCGTGATGAGCCTTATAAACAGGAAATTGTACGCGATATTCCTGAAGGGGCCGCTATTCGCCTCTATCATCATGAAGAATACACTGACATGTGCCGTGGGCCTCATGTACCCAATACACGTCACCTTAAAGCCTTCAAGCTGACCAAGCTGGCGGGCGCCTATTGGCGTGGTGACGCAGAAAATACCATGCTGACACGTATTTATGGCACAGCCTGGCCTGATAAGAAGCAGCTTAAAGCTTACCTGTTGCGCCTTGAAGAAGCAGAAAAGCGTGATCATCGTAAACTGGCGCGCAAAATGGACCTGTTCCATTTGCAGGAAGAGGCGCCAGGCATGGTGTTCTGGCACCCCAATGGCTGGACCATGTACCAAGCACTGGAAGAGTACATGCGCCGAATCCAGCGTGAACACGGCTATCAAGAGATCAAAACGCCGCAGGTCGTAGACTTGTCGTTGTGGAAGAAGTCTGGCCACTGGGGGCACTATAGTGAGCTGATGTTCACGACGGAGTCCGAAAAGCGTGAGTATGCCGTAAAGCCGATGAACTGCCCTTGCCATGTGCAGGTATTCAATCAGGGCCTTAAGAGTTACCGGGATCTTCCCCTGCGTCTTGCCGAGTTTGGCAGTTGCCACCGTAATGAACCTTCTGGTTCCTTGCATGGTCTGATGCGGGTGCGCGGTTTTACTCAGGATGATGCGCATATCTTTTGTACCGAAAATCAGATCCAGAAAGAGGCTGAAGCCTTTATTGCCCTGACGCTGGAAGTCTACAAGACACTGGGCTTTGAGGACGTAGAGCTCAAGCTTTCAACGCGTCCGGAAGATTTTCTGGGGGAAGCCGAACTTTGGGATCGAGCCGAGCAGGGGTTGGAAGCGGCTCTGCAAGCCACCGGTCTGGAATGGGAGCTGCAGCCCGGTGAAGGTGCTTTTTATGGGCCAAAAATCGAGTTCGCGTTGAGAGATTGCCTGAATCGCGTCTGGCAGTGTGGTACCTTACAGCTGGACTTTAATTTGCCAGGACGTCTGGGCGCTCAATTTGTCGATGAAGATGGCGTGCGTAAGACCCCTGTGATGCTTCATCGTGCCATTCTGGGTTCCTTTGAACGCTTTCTGGGTATTCTGATTGAGCATTATGCCGGGGCCATGCCCTTATGGCTTGCTCCACAGCAAGCCGTCATCATGACAATTACTGATGCTCAGCGTGAATATGCGTTAAACTTGGAAAAACGTTTGCAAAAAAGTGGTCTTCGGGCCAATGCGGACTTGAGGAACGAGAAAATCGGCTTTAAAATCCGTGAGCATACGTTACAGAAAGTTCCCTATCTCCTTGTGGTAGGAGATAAGGAAGTTGAAGCTGACTCAGTGGCCGTTCGTACACGTAGCGGCGAAAACCTCGGCACCATGACGGTTGATGAACTTATCAAACGCCTTGAGGTAGAGAGAGCAGCCCTGGCGACATCGTCAATTGCCTAAGGAGACGGAACGATCAAGCGAAGCAACCAGCGTGGGCGTCCACAAGAAAAACGCCCCCCAATGAATGAGAGAATTACCGAAACTGAAGTGCGCCTCATTGCCAGCGATGGTGAACAGTTGGGGGTAGTCCCCACAACTGAAGCGCTTGAGCGCGCTGAAGCAGAAGGTATGGATCTTGTGCAAATTTCAAATGCCGATCCGATCGTTTGTAAGATCATGGATTATGGCAAATTTGTTTTTGAGCAGAAGAAGCAGAAAGCTGCTCAGAAAAAGAAGCAGAAACAGATTCAGGTCAAGGAAGTCAAATTCCGGCCTGGCACTGACGAGGGTGACTATCAGGTGAAGTTGAAAAACCTGATCCGATTCCTTGAAGGTGGTGACAAGGGGAAAGTCACATTGCGTTTTCGTGGTCGTGAAATGGCTCACCAGGATATCGGCCGCAAGCTGATGGAAAGGATAGCCTCTGACCTCGAAGAGATCGGAACGGTTGAAGCCTTCCCGAAAATGGAAGGCCGCCAGATGATCATGATACTGGCCCCAAAGAAGAAGTGATCCGACGGCTCATTAAACGTGCCACAACCGCGGTTGTGGCTGGCCCCGGGTTTTCTAAAAAATATCGAGCGGAGTTATCTCATGCCGAAAATCAAAAGCAACAGTGGCGCTGCCAAGCGCTTCAAGAAGACAGCAAATGGCTTCAAGCACAAGCAGTCATTTCGTAGCCACATTCTGACCAAGAAATCGACCAAGCGTAAGCGTCAACTGCGTGGTATGAAGCAGATTCACGACGCAGACAAAGCGCTGATTCAGCGTATGCTGCCGAATCTTTAATTTTTCGGGATTTCTTTTTTTGAGCTGCTCTGTGAGCGTGCTCATCGTTAATGTCAGGAGTGTGTTATGACCCGTGTCAAACGTGGCGTTGTTGCCCGTCGTCGTCACAAGAAAGTGCTTAAGCAGGCCAAAGGTTATTACGGAGCGCGTTCGCGCGTCTTCCGCGTAGCCAAGCAGGCGGTTATCAAGGCTGGTCAGTATGCTTACCGCGACCGCCGTAATCGCAAGCGTCAATTCCGTGCGCTGTGGATTCAGCGTATTAATGCTGGTGCGCGTCAACATGGCATGTCTTACAGCCGCTTTGTTGGTGCCCTCAAGAAAGCCGGTATCGAAATTGATCGAAAAGTGCTTGCCGATCTGGCCGTTCACGAGAAAGCTGCTTTTGCGGCTATCGTGGAAAAAGCCAAGGCTGCCCAGTAAGGTTTCCATGCATGGCATTTGCTTTCGCATTTTCTGCGTAACCGGCATTTGTCAAGGCATTTAGGCCCGGTCATTATTTTGACCCATCCAGGGGAAGAGCAGCCGCTCTTCCCCTGTTTTTTTGCCGCTGATAACGCATTACAAGCAACTTGCTGCCCTTTCCTCCAAGGAGGTAGCTTACTTCGGAGTCAATTGGATGGATCACCTTCCCACTCTGGTATCTCAAGCGCATGAAGCGATCAACTCGGCGCAAAGTGTCGCTGCATTAGAAGAAATTCGTGTACGTTACCTGGGCAAAAAAGGTGAGCTGACCGCCTTGCTTAAAGGCCTGGGTAAGCTGTCGCCGGAAGAACGTCCCAAGGCAGGCGAGCAAATCAACCAGGCCAAACAGCGCCTGGCCAATGATATTGATCAAAGACGCCATGCCCTGGAGCAAGAAGCGCTAAATGCGCGTCTTGCTGCTGAACGTATTGATGTCACCTTGCCAGGTCGAGGGCAGCCTGGCGGTGGTCTGCACCCTGTAACGCGGACATTGGAGCGCATCGAAGGGTTATTTACCCGTATTGGCTACGATGTGGCGGTCGGGCCTGAAATTGAAGATGATTATCATAATTTCGAAGCACTTAATATTCCGGCCCATCACCCCGCGCGCGGTATGGCCGACACCTTCTATTTTGACGCCACACGTCTTTTAAGAACTCACACGTCACCGGTGCAGGTACGCACCATGAAAGACAGTGAGCCACCGATTCGCATTGTCTGCCCAGGGCGTGTCTATCGCAGCGATTCGGACCTGACTCATACGCCCATGTTCCATCAGGTAGAAGGGCTGTTCGTCGATGAGGGAGTCAGCTTTGCCGATCTCAAAGGCACGATTGAAGACTTCCTGCATGCCTTTTTTGAACGTGACGATCTGTCTGTGCGCTTTCGTCCGTCATATTTCCCGTTTACCGAGCCATCGGCAGAAGTCGATATTCAATGTGTAATGTGTGGCGGTAAAGGCTGTCGCGTGTGTTCGCACAGCGGATGGCTTGAAGTGATGGGGTGTGGAATGGTGCACCCTGAAGTCTTTCGTCATTCGGGCATTGATGCCGAGCGTTTTACCGGTTTTGCATTTGGTATGGGGGCAGAGCGACTTGCTATGTTGCGCTACGGTGTGAACGATCTGCGTCTGTTTTTTGAAAACGATCTGCGTTTTTTACGTCAGTTTGCTTAAGTCCGCTGCCGATAACAGGAAGCTCTATGAAATTTTCTGAACAATGGCTGCGTGAGTGGGTGTCTCCGCAGCTTGATACACAAGCTATTGCAGACCAGATTACCATGGCGGGCCTGGAGGTTGACGCTGTTGAGGCTGTGGCTGCTGTTTTTACTGGCGTTGTGGTAGCAGAGGTTGTCGCCAAGGACAAGCATCCTGATGCTGACAAGCTCAATGTCTGCCTGGTCAATGATGGCTCTCCTGAGCCTGTTCAGGTGGTGTGTGGTGCGCCGAATGTTGCGGTGGGCCAGAAGGTTCCGTTTGCTCAGGTCGGTGGCGTTTTGCCGGGCGACTTCAAAATCAAGAAAGCCAAGCTGCGTGGCGTTGAATCACGTGGCATGATTTGCTCGGAGTCTGAACTCGGTCTGGTTGAAGAAACTTCACCGGGTATTTTTGTGTTGTCTGAAGACGCACCAACGGGTGAGCCGCTACGCACCTATATGGGGCTTGATGATCACACCATTGAGGTTGATCTGACCCCGAATCGCGGTGATTGCCTGAGCCTTAAAGGACTCGCCCGTGAGGTTGGTGTTCTGAATCAACTGGATGTTACTGGCCCTGAAATTGCGCCGGTAGAGGCAGGTTTTGATGAGACCTTCCCTGTCAGTGTGGAAGCGCCTACGCTGTGTCCGCGCTATCTTGGTCGCCTGATTCGTGGCGTTGATGTCAGTGCCCAGACGCCTTTATGGATGGTTGAGCGGCTGCGTCGCAGTGGTATTCGCTCGATAGATCCGGTCGTCGACGTTACCAACTACGTGATGCTGGAGCTTGGCCAGCCAATGCATGCCTTCGACCGTGACAATCTCAATGGCGAAATCATTGTGCGTCAGGCCCGTGAGGGTGAGCGTCTGGTACTGCTGGATGGCCAGGAAGTTACCCTGCGCCCGGAAACGTTACTGATTGCCGATCAAAACGGCCCGCTGGCTCTGGCAGGGGTAATGGGGGGTGAGAATTCGGGCATTAACCCGCATACCCGAACAATTTTCCTTGAGTCCGCTTTCTTCACACCGCTGGCGGTGGCCGGCCAGGCGCGCTCCTATGGATTGCATACAGATGCGTCACATCGCTTTGAGCGTGGCGTTGATCCAGCGCTGACCGAATTGGCAGTTGAGCGGGCAACCCAGCTGCTGCTGGATATCTGTGGTGGTGAAGCCGGGCCAGTCAAGGGCGTCAGCGA
>JBNJGW010000034.1:0-24503 GCA_051748005.1 Pseudomonadota bacterium
TGAGGCTCATGAGAATTGAAATCACAGTAGGGGCACTTACGCACACACCAGGGGGTGTGGATATATAGCGACAGTGGCGGAAGCTCAAGTGCTTGTTCAGCCATGCGCCACCTGCAATGTCTCTACCAACGCCTGCAAGGCACGCCCACGATGGCTCAAACGGTTTTTGCTTTCCGCCGGTAGCTCGGCGGCTGTCATTCCCTGGTCTAGCAGCCAGAAGAGCGGGTCATAGCCAAACCCACCTTCTCCACGTGGAACCGTCAATATCTCGCCTTCCCAGCTGCGTTGAACAATGATCGGAACAGGGTCTTCAGGATGACGCAAGTAAACCAGCACACACCAGTAACGCCCGCTGCGCTGCCCTTCTTCATAATGGCTTAACGCTTCAAGCAGCTTGGCATTGTTACGTTCGTCGCTTTTTGGTTCACCGCCATAGCGCGCGGAATAAATACCAGGAGCGCCGTCAAGCGCATCGACTTCCAGCCCAGAATCATCTGCCAGAGCTGGCAAACCGCTGGCCTGACTGGCAGCACGCGCCTTGATTAAGGCATTTTCTACAAAGGTCAGGCCGGTTTCCGGGACATCACCCACGCCAAAATCCGCTTGGGGGCGCACATCCAGTCCCAGAGGAGACAATAGCTGATTGAATTCTCGAAGCTTACCAGCGTTGCCGCTGGCAAGTACCAGCGTTGATGCAGGTGCTGTCATGGCGATTCTCCGTAAAGAACTGAAAAAGCCGCTCCTTGGAACGGCTTGATACGAGTCAGTTTTATGAGTGTATTTCGGCCAGTATCACATGGTAGCAAAGGCTTTCTCGGCGGCGTCCAGAGTCAGCTGGATATCTTCTGCCGTGTGGGCGCTGGACATGAAACCGGCCTCATAGGCGGAAGGCGCCAGATAAACACCGTGATCGAGCATAGCAGTGAAGAAGCTTCTGAAGGCTTCTGGATTACAGGCGGTTGCCTGGGCAAAGTTGTCTACTCTGGATTGCGAGGTAAAGAAGATCCCGAACATGCCCCCGGATGATTGGGTGATCATCGGCACGCCCGCGGCATCGGCGCGCTCCTTGAGGCCATGGCAGAGGGTATCAACGCGCTGGGTCAAGGCATCATGAAAGCCAGGTACCTGAAGCTTGTTGAGTAGAGTCACCCCGGCGGCCATGGCCAGCGGGTTTCCGGACAGGGTGCCTGCGTGGTAAATAGGCCCGAGCGGTGAAATGTTTTCCATAATTTCCCGCTTGCCGCCAAAAGCCCCTACCGGCATACCGCCACCGACGATCTTGCCCAGGCACGTCAGGTCCGGTGTAACGCCGTAGCGTGCCTGGGCGCCACCCAGCGCAATACGGAAACCGGTCATGACTTCATCGAAAATCAGCACGCTGCCGTGCTCATTGCATACCCGGCGCAGGGTTTCAAGGAAACCTGGCTGAGGTGGAATGCAGTTCATGTTGCCGGATACCGGCTCGACGATAATACAGGCAATGCGGTCGCCGATTTCCTCAAAACAGGCTTCAACGCCATCCGGGTCATTGTAGGAAAGGGTGACAGTATGCTCCGCCAGTGCGGCAGGAACGCCCGGGGAACTCGGCTCACCATGGGTGAGCGCTCCGGAGCCTGCCTTGACCAGCAGTGAATCGGAGTGGCCGTGGTAATTGCCTTCAAACTTGACGATCTTGTCACGCCCGGTATAACCCCGTGCCAGGCGAATCGCCGACATGGTGGCTTCGGTGCCGGAACTGGTCATACGCACCATTTCCATGCTGGGAATGATCTCGCAGATCAGGTCAGCCATGGTGGTTTCCGCTTCTGTTGGGGTACCAAAGGACAGGCCGCTGTCAAGGCGTGAGCGAACAGCAGCAAGCACATCCGGGTCCGCATGGCCGGTAATCATTGGTCCCCAGGAGCCGATATAGTCAACGTAGCGATTACCTTCGACATCAAACAGATAGGCGCCCTGGGCACGCTCCATGAAGACCGGCGGGCGGTGCATGCCCTTGAACGCTCTTACCGGTGAATTAACACCGCCAGGAATATGACGGCTGGCTCGTTCAAACAATTCTGCAGACGTGGTCATGGCGTCTTCTTCCTTTTATCTCTGAGGTCGGATCAAATCTGAATGGTACAAGAACGCTAATCCAGCGATGTCGCGTTAAAAAACAGGGTTAGAAAAACATAGGGTTAAAAAAACGATCAGGCAGCGCCTGGCCCTGTTCAGGATGATAGCCGTGAGACAAGCTTTGCCAGGTAAAGTGCTGCGCCTGTTCGCAGGCGGTAAGTAAACGCTCACCTACAGCCAGGCGCGCTGCCAGTGAAGAGGCCAGGGTGCAGCCCGACCCATGGAATTGCCCTGCCAGGCGCGGCCATTGCCATTGGCGCGTCGTGTCAGGCGTATGCAGGGTATGCACCACCTTCTGCTGGTCGCTTTCTGGCAAGGGCGAATCCGTTGCGGTTACCAGTACAGCGCCACAGCCCCGCTCCATCAAGGTCACCACACGCTCAGTGTCATTGGCAGATACCGTTACGCCCGGTGCCAGGCGAGCCAGTTCTTCTCGATTGGGGGTCAGCACATCGACCAGCGGCATCAGTTTATCCACATAGGCCTGACTCAAACCGGCTGTGGATAACTCGGTTCCACCACCCGCTTTCAAAACAGGATCGGCCACGACCGGAATACCGGGAAAGCGACGCAAAACCCGTTCGACGGTCTCCAGCACTTGTATATCCGCAATCAGCCCAAGCTTGATGGCCGCTATCGGCAGGGTGTCCAGAGCCGTCACCATATCGTGGACTGAATGAGCGCTCACCGGCATAACCTGCTGGACATTGTGACAATCCTGAACGGTCAATGCCGTCGGAACCGTCAGCGCCCAGCCGCCGCTGGCATTAATTGCTTCACTATCAGCAATAATACCAGCGCCGCCGCTAGGGTCATGGCCTGCCAATACCAATACCACAGGAGGAAGGGAACGTGGCATCAGTATGGCTTGAGCACAGCAAGAATAATGATGATGATCAGCGCAATCACCGGCGCTTCATTAAACCAGCGGAAAAACACATGGCTTTTCTTGCAGCGATCCTGCGCAAACTGTTTCAGGTAGATAAGGCAGACATGGTGATAGGCAATCAAGAGCACCACCAGGAGCAGCTTGGTATGCATCCAGCCCTGGCTCAACCAGCCTGGGTTGATGTAAAGCATCAAGATACCGAAGACCAGCACGACAATCATAGAAGGCGTCATAATGCCACGGTAAAGTTTGCGCTCCATGACCTTGAAGGTTTCCATGCTGGTGGTTTCGCCTTTATCCCGGGCCATGGCGTGATAAACATACAGCCGTGGCAGGTAGAACAAGGCGGCAAACCAGGTGACCATCGCTATTAGATGAATTGCTTTTGCCCATAGATACATGGTGGCTCCTTAAAGGTCGTCTAGCAGTGGGATAGCGTTTATGGCAGTGCGTTAGCAGCTGATGTCCGCAAAAAAAACGGGCATGATCAACGTCCTTTAGCATCATGGCTGTCCGCTGATCGCGGATCAGTATAATGATAATACCGTTCAATAGCCCCACGAGTGATGATACCTGAAATCCGCCGCTGTCTGGGGCGATAGCCATGGACAACATACAAGGCACCCAAGGCATTATTCTGAAGCTTTATAAAGGCTTCGGAAAGGGTTGCCTGTAACGCGATTGGTGCCATTTCCAATCGTTGTCCCGGAATTTCTACAAGATCTATCACTTCCTGCGGATCATTGGCAGATCCTTCGCTGGCATCGTGTTCCATCAACCAACGCGCCAGTTCAGCCGCTTTCAGCGCCAGCACGGGTTTTTCCTGGGTCGAGCGTTCAATGACCAACCAGACAGGGTTGGTTTCCAGCAGCTTGCGGGCCTCTTTAGCGGTGATCATCCGTTCAGTGCGCACGACGCTGCGCTCCATCACCGCAGGTACCGAAACTCGCGACAGCGCCTGCATCAATGGCTGCTGCAAGGGATGTAGACCATAACGCAAGCTACTGATAAAAAAACCTTCGCAGCCCGTCAGGTGGCGTGATGTCAAACACGCCACTACTACCGCCAGCATGCCTGGCAGCATGATATTCGGCGTATGAGTCAGCTCCAGCAGTGCCATCAAGGCCGCCAGCGGCGCCTGCAGAACAGCTCCCATCATGGCCGCCATGCCCAGCATGGCAAAAACACCCGGGTCAGCGGCTTTATCCGGCCATAGCCAGACGCCGACCAAGCCGCATAAAGTGCCCATGGCCGCACCAATCACCAGCACAGGGCCAATGATACCAATGGGTATACCACCGGCAACGGTCAGCGAAGTAAGGACTAACTTGATAGCCACCAATGCAAGCAGCACCGATACCGTCAGCTGGTTATTCAGGGCAGCGGCAACGCTGTCATAGCCGATACCCTGTACTTCCGGGAAAAACCACGCCGATAGTCCGGTCAATACACCTACCGCCCCCAGACGCAGCCACAGTGGTTGCTGCTGGACCCACTGGCTGCGTGAAATATGAATGAATAGCCCCGCCAGAATGCCAATCATCAACCCCATCACCACTATCCAGGGCAAATTGAAAAAGGAGCCCAGAGCCACTTCGGGAATACTAAACGCTGGCGCATTGCCATATACCAGCTGCGCCACCAGAGCCCCCATGGTCGATGCCAGAATAACCGGCATGAAACTCATCAGGGTGTATTCCATCATTACCACTTCCATGGCAAAGATGACCCCGGCAATGGGTGTGTTGAACGATGCTGAAATCCCGGCGGCAGTGCCACAGGCGACCAGCACCCGCAGGCTGTTATTGGGTAGGCGCAGCTTGAGTCCCAGCCCGCTGGAAGCCGCTGCCCCCAGATGAATGGCCGGGCCTTCTCGCCCGGCAGACAGACCACCCAGCACCGATACCACTCCGACCCACCATTGGTTCAACCAGTTACGTAGGGGAAAACGCCCCTGATGATACGTCAGGCGCTCAATAACATGACCAACCCCAAGCTTACGGGCCGTGGGTTTCTGGCGATAAAGAAAAACACCCACCAGTGCCACCGCCAGCATGGGTAGAAGAGCGCGTAACCAGGGCGATAATGCTTCAAAAGCTTCCGGATTATTTTCCGGCATATACAGCGCGGCCCCAGTTTCCAGCAGCAACCGAAAACCCACCATCAAAGCACCGGTAATCACTCCGGATACCAGGCCCAGCACACAAAGTTGGGGCAAGGCGTCAACATTGGCCAACTGCCGACGGAAATTTTCAAGGCTGAAGCTGGACCGAGAAAAACGTGCCACGCGTCTTTTCCTTGTGGTTGATAGGGTTATCCACCAAGTAAAGAAGATAAGCCTCTCTCTAATGTTCAGGACTATCCTCTCTCTCCTCCATGCTCTTGTGTATCATAGTCTTTATGATGAGAACACAAATCCTTGACGACCAAGATCCAGAACAGTAAGGAGCAGATTGTGATTAACGTAGGCATTGTAGGTGGGACCGGTTATACCGGCGTTGAGCTTTTAAGGCTGTTGTCGCAACATCCTGACGTCAGCGTTGAAGCCATTACCTCACGTTCCGAATCCGGCGTGAAAGTCGCGGATATGTACCCGAACCTGCGCGGGCACTACGACCAGTTGACCTTTAGCGAACCCAATGCCGAACAGCTCGGCGCCATGGATGCGGTATTTTTTGCCACCCCCCATGGCGTGGCCCATGCCCTGGCAGGCGAGCTGCTGGATAAAGGCACCCGGGTGATTGACCTTTCCGCTGATTTTCGCCTGCGTGATGCAGATGAGTGGAGCCAATGGTATGGCCAACCCCACGGCGCCCCGGAACTGCTCGGGGAAGCAGTGTACGGGCTGCCCGAAATGCATCGCGATGCCATTCGCCGGGCACGCCTGATTGCGGTACCTGGCTGCTACCCCACCGCTGTCCAACTGGGCTACTTACCGCTTTTGGAAGCGGGCCTGATTGACCCTGAGCAGCTGATTGCCGACTGCAAGTCTGGGGTAACCGGGGCAGGCCGGGGTGCCAAGGTGCCCTCACTGCTGGCTGAGGCCAGTGAGTCCATGAAAGCCTACGGTGCAGGAGGCCACCGCCATCTACCGGAAATCCGCCAGGGGCTGGGCGATATCCATGGCCAGGCGGTCCAGCTGACCTTTGTGCCCCATCTCACGCCAATGATTCGCGGTATACACGCAACTCTTTACGGCCAGCTGAACGCTGATCCACAAGACCTCCAGGCGCTTTTTGAAGCACGCTACGCCAACGAACCCTTTGTCGATGTCATGCCTGCCGGCAGCCACCCGGAAACCCGCAGTGTCAAAGGCATCAATACCTGCCGTCTGGCGGTACATCGTCAGGGTAATACCGTCATCGTGTTATCGGTAATTGATAACCTGGTCAAAGGTGCCTCAGGGCAAGCCATTCAAAATCTCAACCTGATGTTTGGCCTGCCTGAAACCCACGGCCTTGAAGCACCGGCGTTGATGCCCTGATCATAGGGCGGCAAAATCTTTCCCAGTAAAAGTTGACCCTTTTACTGGGAATTACTCATAATCAGTTTCAACTCTCGAACGTTCGCTCACGGGAGGTATCCATGAGCAGTGCAGAATCCTTTGTCCCAACCCCTTTACTTCTATCCAGCAGTGCCCGCACACGCATCAAAGCGCTGATGGCAGAAGAAGGTAAACCTGACCTTAAGCTGCGCGTCTATGTGACCGGCGGCGGCTGTTCAGGATTCCAGTACGGGTTTGATTTTGCGGAAAATATCGCAGAAGACGACACCGTCATCGAATTTGGTGATGCGACCCTGGTAGTCGATCCACTCTCCTATCAGTATCTGGTAGGTTCAACGGTGGATTTTGAAGAAGGCCTGGCAGGTGCCCGTTTCCGTATTCAGAACCCGAATGCCACTACTACCTGTGGCTGCGGCGCATCCTTTATGGTTTAACGCCCATTGAACACTATCGGCATCTTTTCCAGCCAGATAAATTGGCTGGCTTAGCGTGTGCGTCTAACCAGCGTTTATGTGTTTCCTTCCCCGTGACTTGACGCCATGGCGGTTTCTCGCCAAGGTTAATAGGTCAACAACAGTCTATTGCATCAATTTTTCAGGCATTTACGCTCATAAAAGCAGAGTAGTGAGTTCAGATGCCTAGAACGGGGAAAACACATGAACAATATAATGACCGTCAATCTATCCAAAACCCTGATGGCTAGCGCCATTGCCCTCGGGCTTGGGGGTTCAACGTTGGCAATGGCGCAGGATATGCCGGTTGTTAACGTGGCCACTGACCCAAGTTTCGTTCCCTTTGAAATGATGGACTCCGAAACCGGTGAAATGATCGGTTTTGATATGGATATGATCAATGAGATCGCCGAGCGCGCCGGGTTTGAAGTCAATCTGACCACCATGGAATTCTCCGGCATCATCCCCGCTGTTCAGACGGGCAGCCAGGAAATTGCCATTGCCGGTGTCACCATTACTGAAGAACGTGCTGAAATCGTCAATTTTTCTGATCCCTACTACGATTCCGGTCTGCGCATTATCGTACGCGCCGATAACGAAGATGTGGCTACCATCGATGACCTCGAAGGCATGACGATTGGTTCCAAGATTGGCTCCACCAGCTACGACTTCCTGCAGGACAAGTTTGGCGATACGGCTGAAATCACCCCCTATCCGGGCACCTCGGATATGTATATGGCACTGCTAGGACGCAACGTGGACGCCGCCTTCTACGATGCACCTAACGTTGCTTACTTCTCACAGACCCGGGGCGAAGGGCGTACCAAGGTCGTTGGCCCACTTTATGAAGGCCAACAATACGGCATTGTCTTTAACAAAGGCAGCGAATGGGTAGAACCTGCCAATGAAGCACTGGCGGCCATGCGTGAAGATGGCACCTACGATGAGATTTACACCAAGTGGTTTGGCGAATCTCCTGACAGTGAATAAGCAATGCCTGCGGGTGTTATAAAGCCTGCAGCTTACCGGCTGTCCTGAACACAGGATCACGTCGGGAAAATGCTGATCAGGGCCGGGTTCATTGACTCGGCCCTGCGTCATTTCAGGGTCTCTTTTTACAGGGTCGCTTTCAGGAGATCGCACGTGGATAGTACATTTCAGTTTGATTGGGGCGCCGCTTTCGGCTCAATTCCCCATTTGTTGCCGGGTATTCCATGGACACTACTGATTTCTTTTGGTGGCCTGGCATTCGGTTTCTTTATCGGTATATTTTTTGGTCTTCTGCGTATCAGCCCCATCCGCTGGCTGCGCTGGCCGGCCATTCTGTATATCGAAGTATTTCGCGGCACTCCGATTCTGGTGCAGGTACTGTTTATCTTTTACGGCCTGCCACAACTGCTGGGTAGTCCGATCAACGCTCTGACAGCAGGTATTGCTGCCATTGCGGTCAACTCAGGGGCCTATATCTCAGAGATTGTGCGCGGTGGCGTTCAATCCATGGAGCGCGGCCAGCGCGAGGCATCGCTTTCCCTTGGGCTGTCAAGAACCCAGGCGTTTCGTTATGTCATCTGGCCGCAGGCTTTCCGGCGCATGATTCCCTCTCTAGGCAATCAGGGCATCATCAGCATCAAGGACACCTCGCTGTTTTCGGTGATTGGGGTAGGTGAACTGGTGCGTCAGGGGCAGATCTACATCGCCACCACCTTCACCGCCATGGAGGTCTATCTGATGGTGGCCATGCTTTATCTGATAATCACCTGGTCGCTTTCAATCCTGCTGCGCCAACTGGAGCGCAGAGGCCTGGCAGGACAATAAGGACGCATAAATGAATGATTCGACGCAGCCTATCGTCACCATGCAGAAGTTGAATAAGCACTTTGGCAGCCTGCATGTTCTCAAAGATATCAACCTGGAAATCGTGCCGGGTGAAGTCGTCGTTGTGATCGGCGCCAGCGGTTCGGGTAAGTCCACCCTGATCCGCTGTATCAATGGCCTGGAAGAGTTTCAGTCCGGTAACCTTACCGTTGACGGTCATGACCTCATGCCCTTTGGTAAAAGCACTAAAGCGCTACAAAAGATCCGCACTGAAGTCGGCATGGTATTCCAGCAGTTCAACCTCTTTCCGCACCTTAGCGTTCTCGACAACATCACCCTGGCACCCATGAAAGTACGCGGCTGGAACCGTGAAGACGCCGAGGAAACGGCCATGCGCCTGCTTGAACGGGTAGGTATTGCCGACCAGGCCAAGAAATCGCCTACCCAGCTCTCAGGCGGCCAGCAGCAGCGTGTGGCCCTGGCCCGTGCACTGGCCATGGAACCGCGTCTGATGCTGTTTGATGAGCCAACCTCAGCCCTTGACCCGGAAATGATCGGTGAAGTGCTGGATGCCATGCGTGAACTGGCCAAGGAAGGCATGACCATGGTGATTGTCACCCATGAAATGGGCTTTGCCCGTGAAGTCGCTGACCGGGTTATCTATATCCATCAGGGTGAAATTACCGAGCAGGGGCCACCGCAACAATTGTTTGATAAACCTCAGCACGAACGTACCCAATCCTTCCTGGCCAGGGTACTGAAACACTGACGTTCCTATAGTAAACAAGCTGCCAGAAAGGTGTTTTAAGCACCAAAAAGGCACGTCAAAACCCGCTAATTTATTGCCTGTCCCTGTGACAGGCTTTTTTTTGCCTGTGGATAATTAATTTTCACAACGGCTGAGCAACCTGCGTATACGCCTCTATGCCAGTCTCTATAGAGTACCGCTGCTAGAATAGCCACTTGTTCACAGCTAGGCTCATAACCCATGTACGGGTCGGTGGATAAGCAGGGGTCAACTTGCCCTGTGGGTAAGTCGCTATTTCATCCACAGGTTCATGACGGTTTATACCCGCTCCCTACGCAACTCATAAACATCTTTGTCAACAATATAAATATCTGAAAATAATAGATAAATATTACTTAACCACAGTTTTTATCCACACCAGTAGTAACAGCATTTACAGAAGTTCTTTTATTTAATCTTTATATTATTATTAAAAGCAGTCAGCGCTGTCATTTCCCATGTGGAAAAACCTGACGGTTACCCACAGGAGGTTTATACTGTTCGGCCAGATCACAGCGGCAATAGGTTATTCAATTCAATGCCGCCCAAAATTCAGGATGAGATGTCATGAACTATCCCGACCGCTTTGACGTTATTGTCATCGGCGGGGGCCATGCGGGAACCGAAGCCGCACTGGCCTCTGCTCGTATGGGCTGTCAAACCCTGTTGCTAACCCACAACGTTGAAACCCTTGGGCAAATGTCCTGCAATCCAGCCATTGGCGGGATTGGCAAAAGCCATCTGGTCAAGGAAATTGACGCACTTGGCGGAGCAATGGGGCTGGCAACAGATCTGGGGGGCATCCAGTTCCGGGTTCTCAATGCCCGCAAGGGGCCAGCGGTGAGAGCTACCCGTGCCCAGGCAGACCGGGTTCGCTACAAGGCAGCCATCCGTGGCCTACTGGAAAACCAGCCCAACCTGACGATTTTTCAGCAGGCTGCAGGCGATCTGATGGTTGAAAATGACACGGTCAGAGGCGTGGTCACCGAAACCGGCATACGGTTTCATGCCGAATCCGTGGTGTTATGCACAGGCACTTTTCTCGGTGGCGTCATGCATATCGGGATGGATCAAAGCCGTGGTGGCCGCGCAGGTGACCCACCGTCCAACGCCCTGGCAGAACGCTTGAGAGCCTTGCCGTTGCGGGTTGACCGCCTGAAAACCGGTACACCGCCGCGCCTGGATGCCAAAACCGTCGATTTTACCCAGCTTGAAGAACAGCCTGGTGACACGCCCACGCCGGTGATGTCCTATCTGGGAAATCAGGCCATGCATCCGCGTCAGGTGAGTTGCCATATTGCCCACACCAACCCTCAGACTCATGAGCTGATTCTGGCTAATCTTGATCGCTCGCCGATGTATTCCGGCACGATTGAAGGCATCGGGCCGCGTTATTGCCCTTCGATTGAAGACAAGGTGCATCGTTTTGCCGACAAATCCAGCCACCAGATCTTTATCGAGCCAGAAGGGCTGGACACCCATGAGCTGTATCCCAACGGCATTTCCACCTCACTGCCCTTCGATATCCAACTGCGGGTAGTACGCTCCATCAAGGGGTTGGAGAATGCCCATATCACCCGGCCTGGCTACGCCATTGAGTATGATTTCTTTGATCCCCGTGATCTGCAACACTCACTGGAAACCAAATTTATCCACAGCCTGTTTTTTGCCGGGCAGATCAACGGTACCACCGGCTATGAAGAAGCCGGTGCACAAGGGCTACTAGCCGGACTCAACGCTGCTCGCCGTGCCAAGGGTCTCGACGCCTGGTGGCCACGCCGCGATGAAGCTTACCTGGGCGTACTGATCGATGACCTCATCACCCTGGGCACCAAAGAGCCCTACCGCATGTTTACCTCACGGGCTGAATACCGTTTACTGCTGCGTGAAGACAACGCCGACCTGCGCCTGACAGAAATCGGCCATCAGTTGGGCCTGGTGGATGAAAACCGTTGGCAGACGTTCAGCCGCAAGCGTGAAGCCATTGAGCGCGAAACCCAGCGCCTGGAATCTACCTGGGTTCAACCCGGATCAGCGGCTGCCGAACAGCTGGTGACCAAGATCGGTAACCCCCTGAGCCGTGAATACCGCCTGAGCGATTTGCTTAAACGTCCGGAGCTGGTCTATTCAGATGTCGCCGAACTGCCGGGTATTGACGGTCAGGCAGTCAACGAGGCCGATGTTACTGAACAGGTGCAGATCCAGGCCAAATATCAAGGGTATATTGACCGTCAGCAGGACGAGATTGATAAACTCAAACGCCATGAAGCCACGCTGCTTCCAGCAGAAATCGACTATCAGCGGGTAGAAGGGCTATCCAATGAAATCCGTCAGAAACTGGCGGAAACGCGTCCTCAAACCTTGGGGCAAGCCGCACGAATTTCCGGTGTCACCCCTGCAGCCGTCTCGATTCTGTTGATTCACCTGAAAAAACGCCGGTTGATTGAAAACAGTGAGGTTGCAACGGGATGAGTGGCCTGAACACCCTGATACACTCACTTCCCAATGACGTTACAGAAAAGTTGGATAAAGGGTTTGGCGAGCTTGGCCTGACCACCACGGCGCAACAGCGCAACCAGCTGTTGGGGCTTTTAGCTCTGTTGCACAAGTGGAACCGGGCTTATAACCTCACGGCTGTGCGGGATATCAATGAGATGATTCCCCGTCATCTGCTGGACAGCGCTTCGGTCTCGCCTTTTGTTAGCGGCCCTCGCCTTCTTGATGTGGGGGCCGGGCCGGGCTTTCCCGGCCTGGTACTGGCAATTCTCAATCCTGATCTTGCGGTGACGCTGGTCGATAGCAATGGCAAAAAGGTACGCTTCCAGCGTCAGGCGGTCATGGAATTGGGTATCAATAATGTCACCCCTGTACAAACCCGGGTGGAACAGTTTGCAGCCGGCACCTTTGATCAAGTGATTTCCCGTGCCTTTGCCAGCCTGGGCGATTTTATTGCCCTGACCCGGACACTGCCGACAAGTGAAGGGCAATGGCTGGCAATGAAAGGGCCAGGAGTGGATGATGAGCTTGACGCCCTGCCTGAAGACATCACTCTGCAGGCCCGCCATTTATTGCAGGTGCCCTATGATGCCGCTGAGCGGCAGCTATTGATCCTGACCCAAAAGGAGTTGTGTAAGTGAGCCAGATCATTGCCCTGACCAACCAGAAAGGCGGCGTAGGTAAAACCACCTCAGCCGTTAATCTGGCCGCCAGCCTTGCCGCCCTGGATCGCCGGGTACTGCTTGTTGATCTCGACCCACAGGGCCATGCCAGCATGGGCAGCGGCATTGATAAACACGCTCTGGAAGCCAGCGTGCTGGATGTGCTGGTCGGCGATGCTCAGGCAAAAGATATCATTGTTAGCAAGCTTCCCGCAGGGTTTGATGTACTGCCGGGTAACGGCGACCTGACCGCCGCTGAAGTGGAGCTGCTGGACGCTGAGAACCCTCAGAGTCGGTTGGCCTCTGCCCTCAAGGGAGTGGCAGAAGATTATGATGTTGTCCTGATTGACTGCCCACCGTCGCTGAATATGCTGACTGTCAACGCCCTGACCGCCGCTGATGGGGTACTGATTCCCCTGCAGTGCGAGTTTTATGCCCTTGAAGGCCTATCGGCGCTGCTTGATACGGTTGAACAGATCAAGGAAAGCGTTAACCCGCAGCTGGCCGTTTCCGGTATTCTGCGCACCATGTACGATAAGCGCACCAGTTTGACCCGCGAAGTGGATAAACAGCTGCGCGAGTATTTTGGTGATGTCCTGCTTAAAGCCACGATTCCGCGTAACATCAAGGTAGCAGAAGCGCCCAGTCACGGCATGCCGGTGACCAAATACGCGCGTCTGTCTCGCGGTAGTCAGGCGTATCGGGTATTGGCTAAAGAGCTGATCAAGCGGCTGTCATTATAACGCGAGCCTGGCTGGTAGCAGGGGTGTGGCGCATAGACTTAATTCGTTGATTAACGAGGGAAAGCAATGACGCAAAAACGTGCGTTGGGACGCGGCCTGGATGCCCTGATTGGCGCTGGTGCCCGGCGTCGTAGCAGTCTCGAACTCCCCAGTGACAATGTGCCCCTGGCTGAGCAGGAAGGTCAGGAGCTGGCGGACGTTGGTAACACATCCGGTGTTGATGGCGAACGCCTGGAACGTTTGCCCCTTGGCCAACTGACGCGAGGTAAATATCAGCCGCGCCGGGATATCCAGCCGGAAGCGCTGGAAGAACTGGCCGACTCGATTCGCGCCCAGGGGGTTATGCAACCCATCGTTGTCCGCCCGGTGGGCGACGCTCGCTACGAAATCATTGCCGGTGAACGGCGTTGGCGTGCTGCGCAACTGGCTGAGCTGGATGTTATCCCTGCGGTTATCCGCGATGTCAGTGATGACACTGCCCTGGCACTGGCGCTGATCGAAAATATCCAGCGCGAAAACCTCAACGTCGTGGAAGAAGCCATGGCGCTCAAGCGTCTGGGCGATGAGTTCGAGCTGACCCAGCAACAGATTGCAGACGCGGTCGGTAAATCCCGGACTCAGGTGGCTAACCTGCTGCGCTTGCTGGCGCTGGATCCAGAAGTTCAGACGCTGCTCGAGCGCGGTGACCTGGATATGGGCCACGCCCGGGCCCTGCTTTCCCTGGGTGCAGCCCAGCAGCGTCAGTTGGCCCATGAAGTGGTTAACAATGACCTGACGGTGCGTGCTACCGAAGCGCTGGTCAAAAAGTATCAAACACAAGGCGAGCCTGCCCGGGCAAAAAGCCGTCAGGCCCAGTCTCCTGATGTGGCGAGCCTGGAAACCCGTCTGAGTGAACGTCTGGGCGCACCGGTCTCGATCCAGCATGGCCAGAAAGGCAAGGGCAAGCTGACCATTCGCTATACCAGCCTGGAAGAGCTGGATGGTATCCTGGAACATATTCAATAAGCTTAGGACGACCCGCGGAAAACCCCTGGAATGTTGACAATTCTTCCCCCTTTGGTCGCAAGTTGTCTATCAAGCGGATAAAAAGCGCCTGCTTTGGTTGAAGGGTCGATAGCGCTTCCCTATAATCGCGCAAGATTTGTGCAGATTGTGACCAAAGCGTATGTGCAGCATCAGCGCCCTGAATCATGGATCACAATCATTATGCAGCAGCGGTTACGCAAAGAAGTACAGCGACGTCAGGCCTATATTCGCCGATTAGCAATGGCACAGTCGGGTATTACCTTGCTTATTGTGCTGATGGCATTGGTAACTTCAGGCAAATCAGGGGTTGTGTCATCTCTGCTTGGCGTCATGGTAGCGCTTATACCGCATGCCATGTTTGTTGCCCGCGCTGGCATACTCAGTAACAGGATACGCGCTTCACAAAGCGCTAAGCGCCTGCTGGGTGCAGAAATGAGCAAGTTCGGTTTGACGGTGGTTCTGTTCATTACAGTGTTTATCACAGTGCCCCCCTCAAACCCCGCTTTATTCTTTAGTGCTTATGTAGCGGTCGTCCTGACGCATTGGCTAGCCCCTTGGCTGATGCCCAAGCACCGCTCAATTGATTGAGGTAACCGTTCTATGGCAGCAGGAAACGAAGTCTCACCGACTTACTATATCCAGCACCACTTGCAGAACCTGACGTTTGGCAAGCACCCGGAAAACGGCTGGTCGCTGGCTCATTCTGCAGAAGAAGCCCGTGAGATGGGATTCTGGGCAATCCACCTCGATACGATGGGCTGGTCGATCGCCATGGGGTTGCTGTTTATCTGGGTATTTCGTAAAGCAGGAAAAATGGCCACAACGGGTGTGCCCGGTGGTTTGCAGAATGCTGTCGAAATGGTTGTCGAATTCATTGAAAATCTGACTCGTGCCACTTTCCACGGCAGGAATCCGGTCATTGCCCCCTTGGCACTGACGCTTTTCGTCTGGATCCTGCTGATGAACACCCTGAAAATTATCCCGGTTGACTACTTCCCAGAGCTGTTTATTCGCCTTGGGGTCGACTACATGAAGATCGTGCCGACCACCGATCCTAACGCTACTTTGGGTATGGCGCTAGGCGTGTTCTGTCTGATTATCTACTACAGCATCAAGGTGAAAGGAGTGGGGGGCTTTGCCAAGGAGCTTTCGCTAACGCCTTTCAATCACTGGGCGCTGATACCGTTCAACCTTGTTCTGGAAATCATCGGTTTACTGGTCAAGCCTCTGGGTCTCGGACTTCGTTTGTTTGGTAACATGTTTGCCGGTGAAGTTATCTTCATCCTGATCGCCCTCTTGCCATTCTGGGCTATCTGGCTGTTGGATGTGCCCTGGGCTATTTTCCATATTCTAGTGGTAACACTTCAGGCCTTCATCTTTACTACCTTGTCGGTTGTTTATCTGAGCGCCGCACACGAGCATCATTAAAAAACGAGCAACGCAACGCTTCCATTAACCCTCAACCTTAACTAAACCTTAAAATCAGGAGCATCATCATGGAAATGGTTTATCTCTCCGCTGCTATCATCATCGGTCTGGGCGCTCTGGCAACTGGCATTGGCTTTGCCCTGCTAGGCGGCAAACTGCTTGAATCTACCGCGCGTCAGCCTGAAATGGGCGATCAGCTGCAAACCAAAACCTTCATCATGGCCGGTCTGCTGGACGCCGTTCCGATGATCGGCGTTGGTATTGCCATGTACCTGATCTTCGTTGTTGCCGGTTAATCGATATTATCGCCGAGCGGTCAGCCGCTCGGCTTTGTTTGATTCCGGTCGCCACGAAACTGTCAGAGGTACATCCCTGTGAATATCAACATGACGCTTATCGGGCAGACGATCGCCTTCGCGATCTTTGTCTGGTTTTGCATAAAGTACGTGTGGCCACCCATCAGTTCTGCGCTTCATGAGCGCCAGAAGAAAATTGCTGATGGCCTGGATGCGGCAAGCCGTGCTTCTCGCGACCTCGAACTCGCGCAAGAGCAGGCAGCTCAGACCCTGCGCGAAAGCAAAGAGCAGGCTTCACAGATTCTGGATCAGGCGAACAAACGCTCTGCCCAGATTGTTGAAGAAGCCCGCGAGCAAGCACGTGCTGAAGGCGAACGTTTGATAACCAGTGCCCGTGCTGAGATTGACCAAGAAATTCAACGCGCTAAAGATGATCTGCGTGCTCAGGTTTCTCATCTCGCGGTAGCAGGTGCTGAGCGAGTGCTGGAAAACTCCGTCGACGAAAAAGCACACCGCAAGCTGCTTGATGAGCTTGCTGCTGAACTGTAAGGAGGTGACCCATGGCGGAATTACTTACCGTCGCTCGTCCTTACGCTAAGGCGGCGTTTGAATATGCACGTGATAACAGCGCGCTGGATACATGGTCAGAAGCCTTGAGCTTTCTGGGCCAGGTGGTGGTGAACGAGGACGTTCGCTATTTCCTGAGCAGCCCAAAGCTTGAAAACGAACAGAAGGTATCGCTGCTGGTGGGCATGCTGCCCAGTAAGCCAGACGAAACCTTTGAACGTTTTCTGACCAGTCTGGCTCGCCAGCATCGGCTCGTTGCGCTTAAAGCTATAGCCGAGCAGTTCGAAAAACTGCGCGCAGAGCATGAACAGCGCATCGACGTAACCGTGACGTCAGCCTTTAAGCTCGACAGCAAGCAGGAAACCAAGCTGACAAACGCGCTTAAAAAACGTCTCAATCGCGAAATCTCCATTACTACTCAAGTGGATAAATCGCTGATTGGTGGTGTCATTCTGCGTGCCGGCGATACCGTTATCGACGGTTCGGTACGTGGCCGACTTGACCGCCTTTCTGAAGCGTTGACCACTTGAGTCTGAGGGACATGGCATGCAGCAACTGAATCCTTCCGAGATCAGCGACATCATCAAGCAGCGGATTGATAAGCTTGACGTCGCATCTGAAGCCCGTAATCAGGGCACCATTGTTGGCGTTTCCGACGGTATCGTGAAAGTTCACGGTCTCGAAGACGCCATGTTTGGTGAAATGATTGAATTCCCCGGCAGTATCTTCGGCATGGTACTTAACCTGGAGCGTGACTCCGTAGGTGCCGTTGTGCTGGGTGACTACCTGCAGCTTGAAGAAGGCATGACCGCCCAGTGTACCGGTCGTATCCTTGAAGTGCCGGTAGGTCCTGAACTGATTGGTCGCGTCGTTGACGCTCTGGGTAACCCGATTGACGGCAAGGGCGATATCAACGCCAAAATGACAGATGCCGTTGAAAAAGTCGCGCCAGGCGTTATCACTCGCCAGTCGGTTGATGAGCCGATCCAGACCGGTCTCAAGTCAATTGACGCCATGGTGCCGATTGGCCGTGGTCAGCGTGAGCTGATCATCGGTGACCGCCAGATCGGTAAGTCCGCTATTGCCATTGATGCCATCATCAACCAGAAAGGCAAGGGCGTTACCTGTGTTTACGTAGCCATTGGTCAGAAACAGTCGACCATTGCCAACGTGGTGCGCAAGCTGGAAGAGCATGGCGCCATGGAGCATACCATTATCGTGGCAGCGGGCGCCGCTGACCCGGCTCCAATGCAGTTCCTGGCCGCCTACTCTGGCTGCACCATGGGTGAGTACTTCCGTGACCGCGGTGAAAACTCTCTGATCGTCTACGATGACCTGTCCAAGCAGGCCGTTGCTTACCGTCAGGTATCTCTGCTGTTGCGTCGTCCGCCGGGTCGTGAAGCCTACCCGGGTGACGTCTTCTACCTGCACTCGCGTCTGCTTGAGCGTGCAGCGCGTGTCAATGCTGACTACGTCGAGAAGTTCACCAACGGTGAAGTGAAAGGCAAGACCGGTTCCTTGACCGCGCTGCCGATCATCGAAACCCAGGGTGGCGACGTTTCTGCCTTCGTTCCGACCAACGTGATCTCGATCACTGACGGTCAGATCTTCCTTGAGACCAACCTGTTCAACTCCGGTATTCGTCCGGCGATCAACGCAGGTCTCTCGGTATCTCGCGTAGGTGGTTCAGCACAAACCAAAGTCATCAAGAAGTTGGGTGGTGGTGTGCGTCTGGCACTGGCTCAGTACCGTGAGCTGGCGGCATTCTCTCAGTTCGCTTCTGACCTTGACGAAGCCACGCGCAAGCAGCTTGAGCATGGTCAGCGGGTTACCGAGCTGATGAAGCAGAAGCAGTACTCACCGATGTCTGTCGCCGAGATGGCACTGTCACTGTATGCCGCTAACGAAGGGTATCTGGACGACGTGGACGTCAGCAAAGTGCTCGATTTTGAGCGTGCCTTGCATGACTACATGAAGTCAGAGCATGCTGATCTGCTTGATAAGATCAACCAGTCGGGCGACTACAACGACGAGATCAAAAGCGGCTTGAAGTCGGGTCTCGAACAGTTCAAAGCGACTCAGACCTGGTAAAGCGTTTGGCTCATCCTTTGGATGAGCCAGCCTCCTTTTCTGAGAGCCACGAACGAAGGGTAGATCGCTATGGCAGCTGCAAAAGAGATACGCACCCAGATCGGGAGCATTAAAAATACGCAAAAGATCACCAGCGCCATGGAAATGGTGGCTGCGTCTAAAATGCGTAAAGCACAAGATCTGATGAAGGCTAGCCAGCCTTACGCCAAGCAGATCCGCAACGTGGTAGCCCACATTGCCGATGCCAATCCTGAGTACAAGCACGACTATATGGTCGAGCGTGACGAAGTGAAGCGCGTTGGTTACATCGTGGTCTCCACGGATCGCGGCCTCTGCGGCGGTTTGAACGTTAACCTGTTCAAATCCGTACTGAAAGACGCTGCAAAATGGCGCGACCAGGGGGCAGAGATCGAATTCTGCGCGCTGGGCAGCAAGGCCGGCAGTTTCTTTAACAAGTACGGCGGTACGCTGGTGGCCGCCAAGAGTGGCCTGGGCGAATCGCCCACGGTCGAAGATCTGATTGGTAGCGTCACGGTCATGCTCGAAGCATACGATGAAGGGCGCCTTGACCGCTTGTTTGTGGTGTATAACGAATTTGTTAACACCATGACGCAAAAGCCGGTTACGCGTCAGCTTCTTCCGCTTTCCACCGACATCGGTGCAGGCGAGCAGGACGACGAAAACGCCCGTCCCGGAAGCTGGGACTACCTGTATGAACCGGATGCAAAGGCGTTACTCGACAGCCTGTTGGTTCGTTTTATTGAATCACAGGTTTATCAGGCGGTTGTGGAAAATGGTGCCTGTGAGCAGGCGGCACGCATGATTGCCATGAAGAGCGCCACTGACAACGCGGGCGACCTGATCGACGATCTGGAAATGGTTTACAACAAGGCCCGTCAGGCCGCCATTACCCAGGAAATTTCTGAAATCGTCGGCGGCGCCGCTGCCGTATAACGCCTTGGAAGCAGCCTGGCATGGGCGCTTCCAGCAAAAGGTTTCATTTGCAGGTTTTTGAGAGGAACCAAGATGAGCGGACGTATCGTACAAATCATCGGCGCGGTGATTGACGTAGAGTTTCCGCGGGACTCAGTGCCCAAGGTCTACGACGCGCTGAACGTTTCGGGATCCGAGACGGTTTTGGAAGTCCAGCAGCAGCTGGGCGATGGTGTGGTTCGTACCATTGCGATGGGCTCTACTGAAGGGCTCAAGCGTGGTATCGACGTCACCAACACGGGGGCGGCAATTTCCGTACCTGTCGGCCAGGCAACCCTGGGCCGCATCATGAACGTGCTCGGTGAGCCGATTGATGAAGCCGGTGAGATCGGTGAAGATGAGCGTATGCCGATTCACCGCAAGGCACCGGGTTATGCGGATCAGGCAGCCTCTGAAGAGCTGCTGGAAACCGGTATCAAGGTTATCGATCTGGTTTGCCCCTTCGCCAAAGGTGGTAAGGTTGGTCTGTTTGGCGGTGCCGGTGTGGGCAAAACCGTTAACATGATGGAGCTGATCCGTAACATCGCGACTGAGCACAGCGGTTTCTCTGTGTTCGCCGGTGTGGGTGAGCGTACCCGTGAGGGTAACGACTTCTATCATGAGATGACCGAATCCAACGTTATCGACAAGGTAGCGCTGGTGTATGGCCAGATGAACGAGCCGCCGGGTAACCGTCTGCGCGTTGCACTGACCGGCCTGACCATTGCGGAGAAATTCCGTGATGAAGGTCGCGACGTACTGCTGTTCGTCGATAACATCTATCGCTACACCCTGGCAGGTACCGAGGTATCGGCACTGCTGGGTCGTATGCCGTCAGCGGTAGGCTACCAGCCGACCCTGGCAGAAGAGATGGGTGTTCTGCAGGAACGTATCACCTCGACCAAGACAGGCTCGATCACGTCTGTTCAGGCCGTTTATGTCCCTGCGGATGACTTGACTGACCCGTCTCCGGCCACCACCTTCTCGCACCTGGATGCGACCGTGGTACTGGCGCGTTCCATCGCTGAGCTGGGTATCTATCCGGCTATCGATCCGCTGGATTCCACCTCACGTCAGCTTGATCCGCTGGTTGTCGGTGAAGAGCACTATGACGTGGCACGTGGTGTCCAGGGCGTTCTGCAGCGTTACAAGGAACTCAAGGATATCATCGCGATTCTGGGTATGGACGAGCTGTCTGATGAAGATAAGCTGGCCGTTTCCCGTGCGCGTAAAATCCAGCGCTTCCTGTCGCAGCCGTTCTTCGTGGCAGAAGTATTCACTGGCTCGCCCGGCAAATACGTGTCGCTGAAGGATACGATTCGTGGCTTCCAGGGTATCTTGAACGGTGATTACGACGAGCTGCCGGAGCAGGCCTTCTACATGGTCGGCACCATCGATGAAGCCGTCGAGAAAGCCAACGAGATGCAGAAGTAATCCCGTCGACTAGGGGGATTCGCTATGGCGAATAGCTTCACTTGCAATATCGTCAGCGCCGAAGCATCCATCTTCTCAGGTTCCGTTGAGCAGGTGATTGCTTCTGGTTTGATGGGTGATCTCGGCATCTTGCCGGGGCACGCACCACTGCTGACTGAGCTTCAGCCCGGCCCGATTCGCGTCATCTTTGACGACGGGAAAGAAGATAACTTCTTTGTGACCGGTGGCTTCATGGAAGTGCAGCCAAATGTTGTCACTATCCTGGCAGATTCTGCTGCCCGCGCTTCTGATCTTAGTGAAGTAGCAGCAGAGGAGGCGCGCCAGAACGCACTGCGCGCCATGAATGAACAGTCTGCTGATCTTGACTACACGCGTGCTGCCGCCGAACTGGCTGAAGCGGTTGCCCAATTGCGTACTATCCAGCAACTGCGTAAGAAGGCAGGTAAAGGGTAGTCACGCCTTGTGGTGTGTTAACAACGCCTCTCAGGCCCTTTACAGGGTATGAGGGGCGTTTTTGTTTCTTAATTATCATCATAAAAATGCAATGACGAGGGAGCGTTAGTATGTCGTTGGATGATGAAACCCTGATGTTGTTTAAAAATGAGCTTGTCGAAGCGTTCAACCAAAACACCTTTGATAAAGCCGTTATTGCCGAACGTCTGAGCGAAATACGCTCAGCGGATATCGGTGAAATGCTTGACGTCATGATTGAAGATGATGACGCCTTGCCAACGGCCATTGCCGTGCTTGACACCCTTTCCAGTGAACGCGCTGCCAATGTGCTGGGTTATCTGGCAGGTGATAATCAGTTGGCCATCGTTGCTGAGCTACCGGATAGTCAGGTGCTCACCCTGCTTGAGGAAATGGGCTCGGACGAGCGTGCTGACCTGTTCAACCTGTTGGGTGAAGATCGCCGTGAGGCGCTGCTTCGGCGGATGGCTCACCGTGAACGGGAAGACCTCAAACGCCTGGCAAGCTACGAGGAAGGTACAGCGGGCGCCATCATGACCTCTGACTATGTGGCCATAGCCAGTGGCATGACGGTGTCGCAAGCCTTGATGCGGGTACGCCAGACGGCCCCGGATGCAGAAACCGTCTACCAGCTTTATATCCTTTCCAGGGATGGTCAGCTGATGGGCACGATGTCGCTTCGCCAGCTGATGGTGGCTCGCCCTGGGGCGATTGTGGACGAACTCATGATCAAGGAAGTCATCAGCACCCGGGTGGATGAAGAGCAGGAAGAAGTGGCCCGCATCGTGGCGCGCTATGACCTCCTGGCGCTACCGGTGATTGATGCAGACAACCGCATGGTCGGTATCGTCACCCATGATGATGCCATGGACGTGGCAGAGTCAGAGGCTACAGAAGATTTTCATAAGGGGATGTCGATCGGGGCACTTGAAGACGGCGTCAGCCGCGTGCCTTTGTGGAGCCTGTATCGCAAGCGGGTGTTCTGGCTGGTACTGCTGGTGTTTGCCAATCTTTTCTCCGGGGCAGGGATCGCCTATTTCGAGGATATTATTGCCGCTCAGGTGGCCTTGGTGTTTTTCCTGCCGTTGCTGATAGGTTCAGGGGGTAACGCGGGTGCTCAGGCGGCTACTTTGATGGTGCGCGGTATGGCAACCGGTGATGTTGGCGTAAAGGATTGGGGCAAGATGCTCGGCCGTGAACTGTTGGTGGCCGGGGCACTGGGGTTGACCATGGCCCTGGCAGTTGCGCCGATCGGGGTGATGCGGGGAGGTGAAGCGGTGGCCATAGTGGTGGCTCTGAGCATGGTAACCATCGTGCTGTTTGGCAGCCTGATGGGGATGTGTCTGCCCTTTGTGCTTGAGCGCTTCAAGGTAGACCCGGCTACCGCATCGGCCCCTTTGGTAACCACCCTGATTGATGCCTCAGGAGTGCTGATCTATTTCAGTATTGCTTCAGCCATACTAACGAGCGTCGCGGCCTGATCAGCGCTGTTGAAAGGGAGCATTACTGGCCGCGCGGGTGATAAACAGGATTTCCACATTGCCCAGCCATTCGATATCGCTGGCCATGGCCTTCAGCTGGCTGGCAAGACATTGTGGCGGCTGCTGAACGGTACCGCCAACCACCAGAGAGACGGATATCTTGCCATCAAGATAATGCAGCTGCAGGTCGGTCAAGGTGCGCCAGACCGGGTGCTTATACCAGCGCTCATTTAGCGCGGCTTCCACTTCAGGGCGCAGAGGCAGGCCTGGCAAACGGCTGGGGTCACCCTGGCCAGCGTCGTCTTCCGGGTCAATATGGAAGATCACATCGGTGAGTGCCGGGAACTGGTGACGCAGGCGGCGGCTGACTTCGTTGCCAATCTCATGGGCTTCAGACACGCTGACTTTTGGGCCAACCACAACGTGCAGGTCGACCATCGCCCAACCAGCGGACTGGCGAGTGCGCAGATCATGAACGCTATCAACGCCGGGCACCGTACAGGCCACCTCATGCATTTGTTGCTGGGCATCGGTGGGCAGGGCGGTATCCACCAGTTCACGGGCAGAATCCCACAGCAGGTCCCAGCCGACCTTGCCGACCAGCAAGCCGACGATGATGGCGGCTACCGCATCCAGCCAGCCCAACCCGAACTGGGCACCGATCAGCGCGACCAGTACAACCGCAGTAGAAAGCGCATCGCTGCGTGAGTGCCAGGCGTTGGCTTCAAGCAGCTTGGACTGCACCCTTCTCGCCACCTTCATGGTGTAGCGGAAAATCCACTCTTTGCTGATCAAGGCGGCAAGGGTGATAGCGATGGCGGCTAGGCCTGGTGCATTGATCTGGGTGCCACTGAACAAGCGTTCGATGCTCGACCAGGCGATACCCCCTGCCACAAAAATCAGCACGCTGCCCAGCAGCAGAGTGGTCAGGGTTTCGATCCGGCCGTGGCCATAGTGATGGTCTTTGTCTGGCCCCTGACGGCCATAGTGAATGGCGGCAAACACAAATCCATCGGTAATCAGGTCAGAAAGAGAATGAATGCCATCGGCCACCAGGGCTGCCGAACCAACTAATAGGCCCACTATTACCTTGACCGCACTAAGGACGGCATCAAGCCAGGCACCAATGGTCGTGACGCGCTTGGCTTCGCGACTCTGGTGGTCATGCTCTTGAGGTGAGATATCAGGGTTGGAAAGCATACGCCACCTTGTGGGCTGTTCGGCGATGGAGCCAACATTGTAACTCACCACTTCTAAATACTCATGTTTGAAA
>JBNJGW010000035.1:0-24388 GCA_051748005.1 Pseudomonadota bacterium
GCGCTGGGGTAACTTTGGTTCTGCCGCTGCCGCCATGACGCTGCCGACCATTGCCATCACCATGTATGGCGGTGACGACGGTTGGCGCTGGGCCATCGCCCAGAGCGCTGTGGTCATGGCCGCCTATGGGGTCTATTACTGGTTCGGGATGACCGATGGCCCCAGTGCCCATTCCCACCGTAAGACACGCAAGGCCATGGCCATGGAAGTCAGCACCTGGGGCGATATGGTCAAGCTGATCCTGTGGACCATTCCTCTGGTCGGCTGTCTGGCCATTCTGGTCTGGCGCATTCAGGATCTGGGCTTCATGTCCACAGGTGCCGCTATCATCGCTTATCTGGTGATCTTCGCGGTCATCGTTTATCAGATCACCCAGATCATCCGCGTCAATGTGCCAATCCTGAAAAAAGGCGTGCCGGAGGACGACAGATATTCCTTCAACAGCGTCGCTGCCCTGAACAGCACCTACTTTGCCAACTTTGGCGCTGAACTGGCGGTGATCTCCATGCTGCCCATGTTCTTTGAGCAAACCTGGGGGCTGACCGCTGCTGCCGCTGGCATCATTGCGTCGTCATTTGCCTTTGTGAATCTGGTGGCTCGCCCTATGGGGGGTGCTGTTTCTGACCGTATGGGCAACCGTCGCTTTGTCATGCTCAGCTATATGTTCGGGATCTTCATCGGCTTTACCCTGATGGCGACCATGAACGAAAGCTGGCCGCTGATCGTCGCCATTGCGGTGACCATCTTTACCTCTTTCTTTGTTCAAGGTTCAGAAGGTGCCACGTTCGGGATTATTCCTTCTATCAAGCGGCGCATTACCGGGCAGATTTCGGGTATGGCGGGTGCTTACGGCAACGTTGGTGCGGTGGTCTATCTGACTATTTTCACCTTTGTCACCCCCACCCAGTTCTTCTACATCCTGGCCGCAGGCGCCTTTCTGAGCTGGCTGATCTGCTTTATCTGGCTGAAAGAACCTGAAGGGGCCTTTGCCGAGGAATACCATGTCTCTTCGGTTGACCGCATGATTGCTGAAGCTGACGGCCAGACTCATTGATCTGCATGTGAGACAGAGACGGTGATGAGCTCCAAGTGCCACTCGGAAACTTTTCAGCAGTGGCGCTTGGAGTCTCCAATGCGCATACCAACATCTACCCGCCTGAACTATCAGCCATATGCCCCACATTACAACTCATATGAGGTTGCAAGAACACAAGACGTCATGTCAGGAACTTTGTTGATATCCCTTTCCTTCATTCACTGAGGCTCAGGAAAGACTTCACTCGCTTTTTGATAATCATGCTTGTGGCTGGGCTTACAGGAAGACGGTAATGTTGCGGCCACAGAATTTCTGATCTCAAGCCCTAACTACAAAACGCGATGCTTATGATTTTCAAGGGGTTCGCCCATTATCAGGATGTAGATGTTTCCTTTGGTACCGGCGCTTTCAGGTGTTGAAACATGAACTTCAGAGCCGGGGCAAGACTTGCTCGCCAGACACGCCAGGTATGGCCGCCGGAAAATACTTCCATAGGCACTTGCCCTGGCTGATGAGGCTGCAATGCTGACTGTAGACGCCGGGCATGCCCCACCGCATCAAAGACATCAGTGCTACCGGCGCTTAGATATAGCGGCACAATGAGTTCCTGTTGCAGGTAATTATCCAGATAGGCAGTGTAATTTAGCGACTTCCAGCGTTCTTCATCAAAACGGTTTTCTGCATCAAGAAACGCAGGGTGTTCACGGGCCGTTGAATTCATGGGTGGAAGTGGATAATAGCTGGCGGGGCTCAACGCCGCCCCTGCCCCAAAGAGCTGCGGATGCTCAAGCATCAGGTTGACGCTGCCATACCCGCCAGCGGAAAGGCCGCCGATGCCTCGCCACTCACGCCCTGGTGCGACACGCCAGAGTTCTTCCACATGGGGCAGAAGGTCCTGCAAAAAAGCACTACGGGCCGCTTCATTATATCCATCAACCCACCAGCTACGGCTTTCCGGCATGACAAAGATACTGGGAGGTATATCGCCACGCCGGATGAGGCGATCAGCGACACGTTTGAGTGCCCCTTTACTCGTCCAGTCACGCCCCGTCCCGAAAGAGCCATGGAGCAGATACACCACAGGATAGTCAAGCCCTGACTTGTAGTAGCCGTCTGGCAGATAAAGCGTGTACGGATAATCTCGCCCCAGGGTTTCAGAATGGAAGCGATGGTGGGTTACCTGGCTGGCCAGCGCCTGATTGCTCGCCAACAACACCGAAAGAAGTAGCAGAAACCATAAAAGTACAAGTCGCAAAGGCGACACCCAGATCCGCTCGATGGGCCAGAAAACATGCTTCATAGCCAACTCTCACTCTATCAGGTGATGGCCTGCGTCCAATAGAAAAGCCACCTTGAAATGAATTTATCCTTTAAAGTCGTGTCTGACAGCGCGAGCAGGAATGACGTTCCCCCATTAGCGTTCTCCTCAACTGGAGACACAAGGACATCAGGCCATGCAACGTATAGAGGAAATCTACTGGCTACGCGCCTACGGCTGTCTTGCGGTGTTTTTTTTTCATCTGCTGGATCACCTCGAACGCCATCTTGATACCTGGGCGCTGAATCTGGCCAGGATTCCTACCGTGCTCGGCACACCGATTTTTATTTTTATTTCGATTTTTCTGTTCTCTGCCCGTTACGGCTGTAATATCCCCAAGGGGTTTCTGAGCAATCGAATCAAGTATGTCATTGTGCCCTACCTGGTTTATGGGCTGGCCTACGCCATAGCGGAATTTCTGCGTCTTTATTCTTTGGGCGAAGACAATGGCCCTTGGGCAACCCTGAAGGAATATATGCTGTTTGCTGGATGGCACGGCTACTTTCTGATCATTGCCGCCCAATTTTACCTGATCTATTGGTTATACTGCCGCTTCGACATGGCCCGCTGGGTAGCTACAACGCCATGCCTTGTCATCGGAAGCCTGGTCAGCATGGGATGGTGGGGGTACTGGCAATGGAACAGTCACTTGCCGCCAGGGTATCTACACTGGGTTGCACCACTGGGGTGGCTCTACTTGTTTTTCCTGGCACTGGTACTGGTTCAATATTACGCCGATGCCAAGACACCACGCCCCCAGTGGATAACCCGCCTTGCCAACTCCTTCTGGCTGATCGCCACGACAGGGATAATTATCCTGCTGTCGCTGCCCGGCTGGCTTGACTATTCTTCCAAGGAAATCTGGGTAGTGCCGCTTTTCCTGATCTTCACTGTGTGGATGATGAAGCATCTCAAGGGGCGCCAAGCCCCTCCTTTGGTTAAACGCCTGAATGAAGTCTCCTTTGGTATTTACCTGACCCACCCCATGTTTTTCAACTTGGTGGATGTCTTTCACGCCGGTGAGCAATTGCCAACGGCTGCTTATATCCTCACCTTGACGCTTGTTGGCCTGGCAGGTTCGATCGGCTGGAATATATTGGTTAATCGCTGGCGCTGGGGTGGGCTAGTCTTCGGCAAGCGGATGCAGATTTCCTGAGAACAGAAACTCAATGGCTGTATAAATTCCAATCTCGCTGTATTAAGGTTGTAGAAGCCCTGAACTTTCAAGGCTCAACATATTCAAAACCATACCGAAAAACGTCATTTATGCGTGAGGTTCTGCTTATGCTCAGACAGCCAATGAGTTCTTGATGTTTTCACATGAGAGTTCTTCTCACCGATTGATGGGCTTGCTGGTGCTCGTCTGGTTGTTATACGGAATTTCGATTACGCTTAACTTTATTGAAACCAAGCGGCAGCACCAGGCCTACATTGACAACCATCTGGCATCAATTCTGACCAGCTCCCAGCTGTTTTTCCGTCAGGTCGATGCTGGATTAACCGAGCTGGCAGACAGTTTTACTTACCTGGAAGAAACTGCTGAGCCACAACAGCCTCAATCAGAAAGTATACGGCCAGATAATACAGTTGTTGATATTCAGGCTGCCCTTTCGACTGTGCGCGATGCCCTGCCCAATGTGGTGATGCTGAGTATCATTGATACTGACGGTCATCGTCTGGCATCTGCAGGACTTACTCATGAGCGTAACAAAATGCTCGCCACCGCCAATCGAGACTTTGCCCAAGAACATGCTGATGGCCTAGCACAGGCACGCTTCTATGCGCCTGAGCCTGAGGCTGACACCACACCGACCTATTCTCTCGTCAGCTACAAAATCGATAATACGTCGCCTTCCAAGCTTTTGATTGCCATGCTGGAAGTAGAAGAAATCTCGCGTTGGTTGGAAAATTTCAGCCAATCAACAGGCATAGTTCTTCGCTTGACAGGTGCCAATAACTCTATCATCAGCCAACACCCTGTAGAACAGACAGACAATTTCCTGTCAAACGCTTTTGTTAATGCTCAGCAGACCGAACCGGATTACCGCCTGACTATTGAGGCTACCCTACCTTGGCGCAGTGTGCTGCCCTCCATGCTGTCAAGTTTCGCATTGAGTTTTGCTATGCTTGTAGTTATCACTGGTGGTCTGATCTGGGTAATACGTCGCTACCATCAGGAAACGGAACGTCGTAGGGCGTTGCTTGAAGAAGTGCAGACTGTACTTCAGCTGGTTGAACATGGCGTCTGCATTGTCGATCAGCACGGCAGCATACTTTATGCCAACTCACACTTGCTCGAAATTACCGGCTGGGATGGCACTTTGCTACAAGGCAAGAACCTTCATACGGCACTCCACGAGCCCTGTACACAGCAAACAGTAGACAACCCAGACCACCACACTGCCCTGCAATGCCCTGTTCTGGCGGCTATTCGGGCAGGAGAGCCCGCAGAGTTTCGCGAAACCACGCTTTACCATCGTAATGGTGCGCTGATTTCGGTGGTGCTACGTGTCAAACCCATTGAGCTTTTGAACAAAAGTCTGGGCAGCGTTATTTCCATTGACAATGTGACAAAATCACGCCAACGGGAGGCTCGCCTAAGATATGAAGCCTTTCATGACAATCTCACCGGATTAGCGAATAGACGAAGTCTTGAAGATGTCATGCAGGAAAGCTTTGGCTTAACTGAACGCCAACTTGGTCACGATACTACCCTTGATGCCCTGTTTTTCATCGACCTGGATGGTTTCAAGCCTATCAACGATACATATGGGCATGACGTTGGCGACATGCTGTTGGTGGAAGTTGCCAGCCGGCTAAGCCAACAGTCACGTCAGGAAGACCTCGTGGTCCGTCAAGGGGGGGATGAGTTTGTGATCCTGATGAAAAACCTGCCTGATGAAATAACCATTCAGCGCCGTTCCCAGCAGTTACTGAAAAGCCTGTCTGAACCTGTTCACCTTGAGGGCACACCTTCCATCACAGTCGGCGCCAGCATTGGCGTTGCCTTGCAACGGGAAGGAGATAACCCGGATGACTGGTTGCAGGCGGCTGACGCTGCCATGTACCTGGCTAAGGAAAGAGGCAAGAACCGTATAGTGTTTGCTAATACAAACGTAACCCCACCCGAGTGATCGTTCCCCCTTGCATATCACTCACCACCCAGTGGATACCGTGCCAATCGACATCATCACCAATCACAGGGTGCCCACCAACTCTCAGTGCCACAAACTCTGCCAGGGTCATGTGCTGCTCGCCCGGGCTGAGCGTCAGGCCATAGGCAAGGGCAATATCCTGCATCTGAGCGCTGCCGTCCAGTGTGAAGGTGCCAAAAAAGGCGCGTTCCTGCTTGAGCTTGGCATCACCATTGAATAACCGGTTGAGTGCCGGCAGATCACCGGTACGGCCAATCACACAGATGACATCACCAAGCTTCAGGCGCGTGCTTCCCTTGGGATGCAGCATGGTATGCTGACGAAATAACGCGGAAATCAGAGCGCCTGAGGGAAACCGTAACAAGCGGATAGGTACATCTTCAAGATCCTGATTTTCAACAGTGTAGACAAACATCTCAAAATCGTTTTCAGGCAAAATACCCAAGGGACCCCGGTGATTGGGTGTGGTGCCAATCGGCACTTCCACCCGCATCCAGCGCGCCATCAAGGTCAATGATCCGCCCTGAATCAAAAGTGACAGCAAAACAACCGCAAAGGCGATATTAAAGTAGAGCGACGCATTTTCGACACCACCAATCACCGGGAAGATAGCCAGCACAATCGGCACGGCACCACGCAGACCTACCCAGGCAATAAACAGGGTCTCACGCCAACGGAACTTGAAAAATGGCTTGATGGTGATCAGCACGGCCAATGGACGGGCCAGAAAGATCAGTGCCAGCGCCACAATCGAGGCAGGCAGCGCCACATCCCAGAGTTCGCTGGGAGTGACCAGCAACCCTAGCACCAGGAAAAGCCCGATCTGGCTGAGCCAGGCAAGACCGTCGTGAACTGGAAGTATAAAGTTCAAGTGACGCCCTGGCTGGTTACCGATCATAAGGCCTGTCAGATAGATAGCCAGGAAACCGCTTCCACCCAATACGCTGGTGACTCCGAATACACTGAACCCCAACGCCAGTGCCAACATGGAATACAGGCCAGGCGCCAGATCCAGCCACCTGAGTAGCTTGGCGCTCAGCCAACCACCGCCAATGCCCACTGCCAGTCCGATACCAAACTGAGAAACCAGAAACCCCAACGTCTCAAGCCATCCACCCAGGTCACCGGTCACCAACTCCACCAGCATCAGGGTCAAAAAAATCGCCATGGGGTCGTTGGTACCTGATTCTATCTCAAGGGTCGCGCCCACTCGCTCATTGAGATTGACACCCCGACCGCTCAACATTGAGAAAACAGCGGCAGCGTCAGTTGAACCTACAATGGCACCCACCAGTAGCCCTTGCACCAGAGTGAGGTCAAAGATCCACATGGCAATAATGCCCACGAACCCACTGGTAAGAAAAACGCCAAAGGTAGCTAGCGAAAGTGCTGGTTTGAAGCCAACGCGAAAGGTCTTAAGGCGCGTTCTCAGTCCGCCGTCGAGCAGAATCATGGCCAACGCCAGGTGGCCAATCACAAAAGCCATTCCGTAATCGTTGAAAACGATGCCCAGAATCCCTTCTTCGCCTGCCAGCATTCCCAAACCAAGAAAAATAAGCAGCAGTGGGACACCAAACAGCGACGAAAGCCGGCTGGCCAGAATGCTCAACGTCATCAGAGAACCGCCGAGCAGGAAAAAAGTATAAATTGCGTCCATGTTTCTCCATTCCCGTCTTAGCCGCATCATTATTACATGCAATATTGTGATTGGCTGCGGCTTTTACACTGCGCGTTGATACCTATGCTAGCCATCGACTGGTAACTGAAGATAAACTTACTGAATTCGCCTTTGGAGTTAAGCCATGTTGCGATGCTTTTTACGCACCGTAATAGCGATGCTATCAGACAGTTTTGCTACCGCATCCGCTAATCATTTGCCCCCTGAAAATAATACTGGCACTGCACCGAACAGCCGCGCATGGATCAGCTATATCTGGATAAGCGCTATCCTGGGCGGTCTGGCGCTTTGTTACTCTGCCTTGGCGCTCGCCGACGATGTGAGTGGGGGTTTCGAAGAAAGCTCCACTTTACATTTAGAATCAGAGGTTTACGTACCAGAAGGTGTTTGGCCAGTTGAGCCAGTCATGGAGGCACCAAGCATGGCGGATAGCCCACCTGAACCTCTTACCCCCCCACCGCTTGAAGCTGTCAATATCATGCTCGACTGGTTCTTAAGCCCGCAGCATGCCGTCATTCTGGTTGCCCATGAAAAAGGTTTTTTTCAGCAACAAAGATTGGAGGTTAACTGGCAGATTCCTGGTGATCCTTCACTTCCGACCAAACTATTGGCCGCCGGGGAGATTGACCTTGCTCTGGGCCGCCAGACCCAGTTGCACCTGGCTGCCCATGAGGGAGCACCGCTAACCCGCATTGCAAGCTTGGTGAAAACGCCTCTTAACGCCATTGTAGCAATTAATAGCAGCGAAGATGCCGACCTGGAAGCTTTGGGCTCAAAGCCGCTCGGTTTTGCTACTCAGGAAGGCCAACAACTGATCTTGCCATTGCTGATTTCTGAGACAGTGCGTCAGTCGGAACAGTACGCCAAACCCCAGGCTACTCATTTTGAGACCGTCGAGTCGTTGGCCGAAGGGGGACTTGAAGCCGTCGCTGATGGTTTTTTCCATACCTTACCCACACGCCTGGCCGCTCAGGGACTGTCAGCTACAGTGATCCGTTATGATGATCTGTCTATCCCCCGTCACGATGGTTTGATTGTAATGGCCAACCGCAATACCGTTGGTCGGCGCATGGAAACCTGGGTACGTTTTGTAATCGCTCTGGAAGACGCGGCTAACTGGATCATTGAGAATCCGCAAAAGGCACTCGATATTATCACTAAAGCGTATCCCCGTCTGGAAAACAGTCTGACCGATAATCACTGGCAAGACCTGCTGCGGCGTTTATCATTAAGCCCGGCTGCGCTGGATATACGCCGTTACCGTGCAATGGAGTCTTTCCTTCAGCAACGGGGCATCACCAGTGAAATATTGCCTGTAGAACAGTTGGCAATTGACCCTCACCTCGGCCAATAACTTTACTGTTGATGATGGGTGCTGATTGATGATGGTGTTGATTGACCTCGAAACCACAGGCACGCGCGCCAGCCGTGACCGAATAATCGAAATCGCCGCACTTAAGGTGGTCGATGGACAAGTGCTGGATCAATGGACAAGCCTGGTCAACCCTGAATGTCGCCTGCCATCCACAATCACTCAGCTGACTGGCATTGATGACGCTAGCCTTCAGCAGGCACCGTGTTTTTCAGATATTGCCAATAGCCTGTTTGCCTGGCTTGAGGGTAACGAACTGATTGCTCATAACGCACGCTTTGATTACAGCTTTCTGCGTAACGAGTTCAAACGCGCTGGGCTGGATTACCGCGCTAAAATGTTGTGCACCCTGCGCCTGTCACGCCAACTCGACCCCAGCCAGGGCCAGCATAACCTGGCAGCCCTACTCAACCGCTACCAGATTTCCACTCCGGCACAACATCGTGCAACCCATGACGTGCAATCCCTGTGGGCGCTTTGGCAATTCTGGGAATCCAGCCTGCCACCTGAACAATGGCAAGAATTATTGGACGCCCAGCGACGTCAACGTAGCTTACCGGCTCAGCTTGACTCCAAACGGGTTGAACAGATCCCCAACTGCCCCGGGGTCTACCTTTTTTACGGTCATAACCAGTTGCCACTTTACGTTGGAAAGAGTGTAAACCTGCGCGACCGAGTGATGAGCCATTTTCAGGGAGACCATCAGGATGACCGGGAAATGCGTCTGGCGCAGCAGGTGCAACACATTGAGTGGGAAGAAACTGCCGGAGACCTTGGCGCTCAGCTGCGGGAAGCCCAGTTGATCAAAACCCTGATGCCCATCATGAACCGCCGGCTACGTAAGCAGCGACGGCTCTACGCCTGGTACTGGCCAAAAAGTGAACAACAGCCGCGGTTGATCAATGGCGAAGCTATCAGCAATGCGCATACAGAAAGCATTTTTGGACTGTTTCGCAGCACCCGGGACGCCAAGAACACCCTAGGCAAGATTGCAGAAGAGCATCAACTGTGCAGACAGGTATTGGGCCTGGAAAAAGGACGTGGCCGCTGTTTCGCCCACCAACTGGGGAAATGCCGCGGTGCCTGCTGCCAGCAGGAAACGCTCAAGGCCCATGAGCAGCGTGCCAAACGGGCACTAACGCAGCAGCAACTTAATCATTGGCCCTGGCCCGGGCCAATCGCCATTTATGAAGCCCATCAGAAAAGCCGCTGGCCTGCCTACCACCTGGTATCCCAATGGCGTTATCTGGGTACGATCAAAAAACTGGAAGAAGCTGACAGTCTTGATACACAAAACGTCCCGTTTGATATGGACACTTATCAACTACTCAACCGCTTTCTGCGCGACCCCCAACGTCATCGGCTTGAGATTATTGAGCTACCCTTTTCGGCCCATTAACCGCTAGCAGCTTGCCGATTGAGCGGCGACAAAGGATTCAACGGCTTGCTGGAAAGCCTGTGGCTGGTCTGCATGCAGCCAATGCCCGGCTTCTTTCAGAGTCACTACCCGCGCATTGGGTAACACCTGCTTGAGCGCAGGTAGCATTGCATCGCTAACATAGTCTGAATTCGCCCCACGCAATACCAGACAAGGTCCATCATACGGTTGATCACCCGCTGGAACGGTCACAATATCAGGGTAACCCTTGATAATCTGTTCAAGCCCCACACGCAGGCCCATCACGGGCTGACCATTATCGCTAGTGCGCTCAAGATTAGTGGCTAGAAACAGGCGTATCGGCCGTGCATCAACGTGCTTGGCCAGCAAGGCATCTGCATCACGCCGGTTAGCCGGGCGATTGACAGCCACTTCATTGAGGGCTGCAAAGACATCATCGTGTCCGTGGGAATAAGCCACCGGTGCGATATCCGCCACTATCAGGGAGGCCACCCGCTGGGGTGCCAAACGCGCCATTGTCATGGCCACCTTGCCCCCCATGGAATGCCCCAGAACATGGGCCTGAGCAATGCCGAGCTTATCCATTAACGCCATTACATCTTCACTCATGGCCCGGTACGTCATTCCTTCCACGTGGGGCGAACGGCCATGGTTACGCAAATCAACGGCAATAACCCGGCGGTTTTCCTGCCATGCTTTTACATGACTACGCCAGTTATCAGCGCTACCTAATAGTCCATGGACGACAATCATTGGCAACGAATCTCTGTCGGCTCTTTTGCCTGTGTCAACGCAATGCAAGCTAACGGTATAAATATTGGAATCAGTATCGGTCATACACACTCCTCTGAGGTCACTGGCAAGCCATTATGCATGTCAGCGGGGCATAACATCGCGAATCAAGCCACTGGACGTGGTTCGGCATCCTGCTGTCCTGTCAACACCATCAGGCGACGCGTCAGCCACGCAAGCAGAACACCATACAAGGGCAGGAAAAAAATCAGGCTCACCATCAGTTTAATCACATAATCCACGCTGGCAATTTCAATCCAGTTGGCTGCCATGAAAGGGTCCGGACTATGATAGAAGGCAGCACTGAAAAATACCGCCGTATCCGCCAGATTACCCAGAACAGTAGAACAGACTGGCGCCACCCACCAGGCCATCTTACGCAAACGATCAAACACCTGAACATCAAGCAGCTGACCAACGATATAAGCCAGGAAGCTGGCCAGAGCGATGCGTGCCACAAAGACGTTCCACTCGCCCACGGCACCCAGGCCGGCAAACTCACCGCGTGGAAAAATCACTGACACCAGATAGGAAATAAACAATGCAGGCAGCATGACCCGCATGACAATAGCCCGCGCGGGTTCTTTACCGAACAGCCTGACGGTCAAATCAGTGGCCAGAAAAATGAACGGAAAGCTGAAGGCTCCCCAGGTGGTGTGCCAGCCAAACAGCACAAAAGGTAATTGAACCAGATAGTTACTGGCCGCAATAATAAAGATATGGAAGGCAACCATGATCAACAGACAGCGCTGGTATTGCGCGTTCGTCAGGGCAAACATCGGCAGGAATCCTTTTTGGTAAATGAATCGAGGGGTTAGGGAACCCTCTACCCCACAGCAGGGCTGGCGGTGGGCATTATACGCATCTGCTCACCTGATGCCATCTCAAAAGAAAACCGCCGAACAGGTCGGCGGTTATGAGATCGCGGAGATACTCCCCTGGCGGATTAAACCTGAGTCGCTTTGTCAGCAGCCCCAACGTCGCGATCTTTCATCGCCAGATGAACATCTTCAAGACTGGTCGGGTCATCAATCGTTGACGGAACGCCAAACTCCTTGCCATCAGCAATACTGCGCAACAGTTTACGCAATATCTTGCCTGAACGGGTTTTCGGCAGACGATTGACCACGAGTACCTGTTTAAAACACGCGATTGGTCCTATCTGGTCTCTTACCCTGGCAATCAGCTCTGCTTCCAGAGTAGCTTCATCACCATCAAAGCCATCCTTGGGAATTACCAACCCAACCGGCAACTGCCCCTTAAGTTCATCATGAATACCGATAACGGCACATTCCGCTACCGCCGGATGAGCACCCACAACCTCTTCCATCTCACCGGTAGACAAACGATGGCCTGCTACGTTGATCACATCATCGGTGCGCCCCATGATGAATAGGTAACCGTCTTCATCGTAGTAGCCGCCATCACCGGTCAGGTAATAGCCTGGAAATGCTGCCATATAGGCACTGTGGAAGCGCTGCGGATCGCCCCAGACGCCGGTCAGGCAACCCGGCGGCATGGGCTGCTTGATCACCACGCTGCCCTGCTCCATGGCACCCGCCTGCTCACCGTCTCGATCAAGAATCTGGACGTTAAAACCAGGTACAGGAACGGTGGCAGAACCTGCCTTGGTAGGCATGGGCTCAATACCTGGCAGGTTGGCGGCAATCGCCCAGCCAGTTTCAGTCTGCCACCAGTGGTCAATAACCGGCACATCGAGCAGGTCATCAAGCCAATGGAAGGTCGGCGGGTCAAGGCGCTCACCAGCCAGGTACAGATGTTTCAGGCTGCTGATATCGTATTGTTCAAGCAGTTTGGCATCCGGGTCCTCTTTCTTGATGGCCCGGAAGGCCGTCGGCGCAGTAAAGAAGCTTTTGATCTTGTACTCTTCGATTAACCGCCAGAAAGCGCCAGCATCCGGCGTCTTGACCGGCTTGCCCTCGTAGACAATGGTGGTACAACCTCTCAGCAAGGGGGCGTAAACGATATAGGAATGGCCCACGACCCAACCAACGTCTGAGGCCGAGAAAAACACCTCACCGGGCTCTACGTCGTAAATGACTTCCATGGAGTAAGCCAATGCGACGGCATAGCCTGCCGTATCACGCACCACGCCCTTGGGCTTCCCCGTTGTACCTGAGGTGTAGAGTACATAAAGAGGATCGGTCCCCTTGACTGGCACACATTCAGCAAAGGGTGCGTCTTCTACCAGAGCGCTCCAGTCATGGTCGCGCTCAGTCAGTTCGGCGTGATGCTGTTCACGCTGGTAGATAACACAGGCATCAGGCTTGTGGGCGCTGAGTCCAATGGCCTGATCAATAATCGGCTTGTAGGGCAACACCTTGCTGACTTCCACACCACAGGAAGCAGCAATCACTACTTTGGGTTGGGCATCTTCAATGCGTACTGCCAGCTCATGAGGAGCAAAACCACCAAAAACCACAGAATGAACGGCGCCCAGGCGAGCGCAAGCCAGCATGGCCACCAAAGCTTCCGGAATCATCGGCATGTAGATGACAACCCGGTCACCCTTTTCTACCCCGAGCATTTGCAACCCACCGGCAAAATAGGCTACCCGATCGCGTAACTCCGCGTAGGTGATGGTTGCCTTGCTGTCAGTGACCGGAGAATCCCAGTAAATCGCGGCTTGCTCACCACGACCATTTTCTACGTGGTGATCAATCGCCGCATGACAGATATTCATTTCACCATCGCCAAACCAGCGCGCATGTTGCTGGTCGTCATAGCTGAGGATCTGGGTCGGCTGCTTGAACCAGGGAATGCGCTTGGCCTGCTGTGACCAGAACTCTTCAGGTTGCTGGATGGCGTGCTGAAACTCTTGTTGATATCGACTCATAGCGACGGTGTCCAAAGTCTGGGTTAAAAGATCATATGATTGTCGACACTGTATAAAGGAAACGGACAAATAACCGTCATACTATTGGCTAAAAAGCGACTAAAGATGTATATTTAGGCGCCTAATTGTCAACAAAAACTGTTTTTTACTAGCCTAATGGGTTAGGCATAAACGCCTTTATCACCATTTTCAGCTCCCTAATATTGCTCAATGCAGCGGCACTATTCATCGCTCTCCTGGCTCACATCAGCATCAAAAAGCAATTTATTGATAGAAAGCTAAACAAACACTTGGAAAATGGCTTTTAAATTAATAAAATTTAATGATAAGCAGTACATTAAACGAATCACATGACACGATACGACCAAGGCAATGACGTTGTCTTTGTTCACACGCTTCGTTGACTGCCACTAGCCGTCTTCTGATTACGTGACACCAAACTAAAAGTAAGCGATTGCCATGTACGCATCTTGCGTCGACCAGGAGTTTGAAATGCCCCCTTCCGTTAGCGCTGCAAGCGATTTGTTACAAGACAAGGGTCATGCGATTGATATGGCTGCCTCTCTACTCAAGGCAATGGCCAACGAAAAGCGACTGCAAATCATTTGCCTGCTGGCTGATCAGGAACTTTCCGTGACGCAAATCAATCATCATCTGGCCTTGAGTCAGTCTGCCCTGTCACAGCATCTGGCTATTTTACGTCGAGAGAGCCTGGTTCAGACCCGTCGTGAATCGCAAACCATCTACTACTCGCTGAACAGCGACAGTGCCAAAGCGATCATCAGCACCCTGGCGAATTATTTCGGCCGCTAGCCCAAAAATCCCGCTCGCTTGGCTCCAGCGGCGGGATTCATATGCTTGCTACCAGATCAGGATTTAACGCCTGTGCCAGCGAGAAGCATCCAAGGTTTCAACGGTTTTCAGCACTGCACGCTCAACACCCGCTTCCACTGCAAGGCCCAGCTTGCGGGTCACTGTCTGTGGCATCTCCAGCCTTACCTTTAATACCCGCGATGTTGCCATGCGCTCAGTCAGATAGGCTTCGCTGGTCTGCACACTATCCACCAACTGCTTCTGCATGGCCTCATTTCCATACCAGATCTCGCCGGTCGCCAGGGTTTCAATGTCCATTTCCGGCCGTCGCTTGCTGACATAATCCTTGAATAACCGATGGGTATTCTCCAGGTCGTCGACAAACTTTTCACGCCCTTCCTGGGTATTCTCACCCAGCATGGTCAGCGTACGTTTATATTTACCAGCGGTCAGCAGTTCTACGTCAATATCATGACGTTTCAACAGACGATGAATATTGGGTATCTGGGCGACAACGCCAATCGAGCCGATCACCGCAAAAGGCGCTGCCTTGACATGCTCCGCCGTACAGGCCATCAGATAACCACCGCTGGCAGCAACCTTATCAATACACACCGTCGTCCTAAGGCTCGCTTCGCGTAAACGGTCAAGCTGTGCGGCCGCCAGACCATAGGCATGCACCAGGCCTCCTGCGGATTCCAGGCGGACTACCACTTCGTCCCGCTGGTCAGCCACATCGATTAACGCTGAGATTTCCTCACTGAAATGCTCGGTAGCGGATGCCTTGATATCACCATGAAAATCCAGCACCCAGACACGCTGTGGAGCATCACTCGAGCTGTTTTCAGCAGCGTCTTTTTTATGGGATTTATCATCACGCCGGAACGCCTTGATCATCTTCTTACGCGCTGATGGCACCGCCGCCGCCAACTCCAGGCGGCGCCGACGATAGCGGCGCTGGTCGTTGAGCTCAGTGATTTTCAGCGTCAACGCCTGATCACCAGGCTCTTTGGCACGCTTCACAAGGATGATGGCAATGCCGACCAGCCCGACCACAATAAGGGTCTGAAGCAAAAAGGTACCCTGTTCCACAATCCACTCAGTCACTATGCTCTCCTGCCGATTAGGTCGTTTATCACTTGATGTAAACAGATGTTTAAAATAGTCTTGCTTCTAAAATACGCTGTGCTTCAGCTGTCCATTGATTGATCTGCAAGGAAACGTCCAGATGTCATCCTCCACACTTGAAAAGCTACAGGCCCGCTTCAACCCCAAGGCAGCTCAGGACATGAGCGAGGTTTTCCAGTTCCATTTTTCCGATGCCGGTGACTATTATCTGAATATTCATGCGGGCACACTCGAAATCAACGAAGGTGAACATGATGACCCTTCAATCAGCCTGAGCATGGAATCAGACACCCTGAAGGGCATCATGAACGGTGAAATCAACGGGATGACAGCGTTTATGACCGGCAAGCTTAAAGCCACAGGCAATGTCATGCTGGCCACCAGACTGACCAGCCTGTTCCCACAGGAATAATTCGTTGCCTGATGCTTTTCAGACCAAGCATCAGCGCCATTTCGCCAGATGCGCTTCGATCAGGGCGCGGGAGATGGAATAAGGCGGCGGCAATGAAGGCAGCTGACGCGGTGAAAACCAGGCCGCGTCGGCAATTTCCACCCCGTCGATATGAATACGCCGGGATCTGGCTTCGGCAAAAAAACCCAGCATCAATGAATGGGGAAAGGGCCACGCCTGGCTCTGGTAATAGCGCACCTGCTCAATATGTACGCCCACTTCTTCAAATACCTCACGATGTACGGCCTCATCAGCAGACTCTCCAGGTTCAATAAAACCGGCTAACGTGGAATAGCGCCCCGGAGGAAAGCGTGGACTACGCGCCAGCAACATCGCTTCGCCACTGCTGATCAATGTGATGATACAGGGTGAAATGCGCGGGTAGTTGCGATGACCACAGGCATGGCAGTGCATGGCAAATTCAGCTTCCAGCTTGGTGGCAGCAGCACCACAGCGGCCACAGAAGCGGTGATTTTCCAGCCAGGCGCCCACCTGCAGCGCAGTCGATAGCAGGCTGAACCAGTGGCTTGGTAACATCGCCATCCATTGGCGGCCATCAATCCAGGCGTCACCAGGCTGTTCTGCAAGCTGGAGTGCCACCGGCTCATCGTCCCAATAGCACAGGGGTTGCATGCGTTCAGTCCAAGGCTGCCAGGGATGAAGTGGAGTGACTTCTCCCTCTGCCTGAACAGGTGATGGCAAAAGTTTACTTTTGGACAGCGCCATCACCCGCCCCTGGGTATGCCCCACCGGAATTTCACGTCTCAGCATTGCTTACCCCTGCTGCCAGCTCAGTTTATGGGCCTGACATTTCGCTTCATGGGCTGCCTGTTCAGCCGCATCGGGCACAACAACCTTTAACTGGCCGGGTGAAAGAGTCAGGCGCTGAACTGTCAGCCCCTGCTCGCTGCCTTCCTGTTGGTTATCGGCAGACTGATTGCCGGTTTCAAGCGTCAGGGCTGTCTGACCGCCAGTCATCGCCAGATAAACGTCGGCCAGGATTTCGGCATCCAGCAAGGCGCCATGAAGAACGCGGTGACCGTTATCAATCTCGTAGCGCTTACACAGCGCATCCAGATTATTACGCTGGCCTGGATGTTTCTGGCGGGCAAGGCCCAAGGTGTCGAGAATGCGGCAATGTTCAGCAACGGGGCCCAGCAACGGATCGCGTCGCTTTTTGTTAAGCATTGCCAGTTCGTGGTCGATAAACCCCACATCAAAGGCAGCGTTGTGAATGACCAGTTCAGCACCCGCAATAAATGCCCAGAAGTCATCGGCTATTTCAGCAAAGACCGGCTCATTGGCCACCTTGTCATCATCAATCCCGTGAACGGCCACAACTTCGGCATCAATATGACGCTCCGGGTTAATGTACTGATGGTAGTTGTTACCTGTCAGGCGGCGGTTAACCATTTCTACCGCGCCAATTTCGACCAGGCGGTGCCCATCCTTGGGGTCAATACCGGTGGTTTCAGTATCGAGTATTATCTGGCGCATGATGCTCTCCGAACTGACGTGATAAGTTGGTTACCTTAATGATGATCAGGCCTTTTGCTCAACATGCTCATCGATGGCGATATTGGCGAGCTGGTCAGCTTTCTCGTTACCGGGATGGCCGCTGTGGCCTTTTACCCAATGCCATTCAATCTTGTGGCGCTGGGTTTCGTCATACAGGGTCTTCCAAAGTGAAGCATTCTTGACCGGCTGGCGAGCGGCTGTTTTCCAGTCACGTTTCAGCCAATTATGAATCCACTGGGTTATTCCTTGGCGGACGTACTGTGAATCCGTCCATAGCGCGACCTTACACGGTTGGTTCAGAGTGCGTAGCGCCATGATAGCCGCCATCAGCTCCATCCGGTTATTGGTGGTGTCAGCCTCATAGCCATACAAGGTTTTTTCATGCTCACCACTTTGTAATACCACTCCCCATCCTCCAGGACCCGGGTTGCCTCGGCAGGCACCATCGGTATAGACAGTGACACTGGGGAGCGGCTGGGTATCTTGATCACTCAACGCTTGGATTCCTTGGATGTATCAGAAGTGTTTTTCCTGACCGATGTAATTTTCGAATCTGCTCTGGTCAGTGGCACCTGACCAGGGGGGCGCTTATCTGAAGGTAGGGTGATCAGCGACACTCTGGCGCTCTGTTCACGCGAAAACGCCTGGACAGAGCGCCCGGTAGGCGCCATCTGTAGACCAAACTTCACCCGTTTGGTGCTGGCAGGCTGTTGACGCCGTCTGGCTCGGATCATATAGCTATCCCCGAGGGGAATGTTATGTCGCCGCCCCAGGGTTTCCATTGATCCGTTGCAGCTCGCGTTTCTGGAACGCGCGAACGGCATTCTAAAACCACAGTAGTCTACCCTTTCGATATCAAAATCAACAAATGCCAACCAGTCATGCAGATAACGTGGTGAGCGCCAGTCAGCGCGCTGATGGCCCTTGTCCGGAAATTTATCCCGCCCAGGCATGCCACGCCGGGACAGATTACTCGGGCTATAGGGATTGAACCCGAAAATCAGCAAGATACCATGATCTGAAGTAACTCGAGCCGCTTCCTGGAGCAGATGATGCGCATTGTCAGTATGCTCCATCCAGTGATGAACAAGGGTAATATCCAGGCACCCATCCGGCAATGCCAGATCATCCAACGGGCAAATAAGGGTTTCTTGCTGCTTAGCTGCCTTGCGGCAGGGGGCCCACTGCATGATATGTGCCAGGGGAGCCGCCTGAAGCATTGAGGGGCCCATCACTATTTCAAGCGCATGGCCTTTATGGCGTGAATCAATCACTGGCCCAAGGCAGGCACGCTGAGCATCAAGCAGGGCAGCGCCTTGTGCCGACGTCCAGAAATGCTGGCATTTTTCCAGCTGCTGGTTGAGCCTGTGCGCCGCGTCGGAATTTGACATAAAACGCTCTTGCCTCCAAAGTAACGCCTTTTTGACGCCTTTAACATTTAAAGGATTACCTCCATGCTGAGCGTGACGCCCATTCCTGCCTTAAGTGACAATTATATTTGGTTGCTCAGACAAGATTCCAGCCCTGGTATCTGTGTGGTTGATCCAGGCGAGGCCAGTCCGGTCATCGATTACATGGAGCGTGAATCGCTAACCCTAGAGAGCATTCTGATAACCCATCACCATCCTGACCATACCGGTGGGCTGGAAGCCCTGATCAAGCTTTACTCCCCAAGAGTGATCGGGCCGGACAACCCTGGCATTGAAGGGATAACCGACGCGGTCGGTGAAGGTGATGAGGTGCGTATCATGGGTCGTCTGTTTGAAGTCTTCGCGACCCCCGGCCACACGCTGGATCATATTAGTTTTTTTGCGCCAGGCATACCGCCATTGCTGTTTTGTGGCGATACCCTGTTTTGCGCAGGCTGTGGGCGGCTGTTTGAAGGTACTCCGGAACAGATGCACAACGCACTCAACCGCTTTGCCCAGCTGCCAGAAGAAACTCTGGTATTTGCTGGCCACGAGTACACCCTGGCTAACCTCACGTTTGCCAATCAGGCCGATCCTGATAACCCTGCCGTTACACAGGCACTCTCTGAATGTCACAAGGCCCGTGAACTGGAACGCCCAACGCTACCCAGCACGATAGGACGCGAGCTGAAAATCAACCCCTATTTCCGCCTGGAATCAGACAGCGTCCGCCAAGCTGCAGGCCACAAAGGGGACAACTCGGATTCACTTGCTACCTTCACGACCTTGCGCGAGTGGAAAGATCGTTTTTAACTGATTCGTTTTGCATGCTGGGTATTTGCCATTTGAATACGCTTTGAAACGATAATTAGTCCACCTTCAGATGCCTATGACTTACCATTTATTAAGAGATCGATTGCTGCTGACCCTTGGCAGCACAATGATGAGCGGAATACTGCTTGCCGCGGCTGCACAAGCCTCTAGCGGCGCGCAAGACAGCCAGGTGATGGCCGGCAGTTCGTCCATGGCGACGCCTTCAGGCGTGACCAAGCAACACTTCTGGGATTTCCTGGAACTTGAAAGCCGCGACGCCTGGAGCGAGCTGCGCAATCAGCTTGCCTGGCACGAGAACTCCCTTTCCGCTGACGCTCAAAAAAGAGTCGATGCCTGGATAGAATATTATCAGTCAAGTCCTGAAAATGTTTTCGAGATCAGTCATCGCGCCTCCTCCTGGCTGGCCTGGATCAACCAGCAGGTATCGGAACGTGGGTTACCCGGGGAGATTGCGCTTATTCCTTTTATTGAAAGCTCATTTGACCCTCAGGCAAAAAGTCACCGGGGTGCCGCCGGGCTATGGCAGTTCATGCCGGGCACCGGCGACGCTCTAGGACTTGTACGCAATGCTCATTACGATGGACGTCTTGACGTGGTTGCTTCTACCCAAGCGGCTCTTGATTATATCGAAATGCAGGCAGACCAGTGGTATGACGGCGATCTGATGCGTTCTCTTGCCGCTTATAACGCCGGCGCTGGCACGGTTAACAGGGCGGTCAGAAATGCCCAGGCCCAAGGCAAGTCAGGTGACTACTGGGATCTGCAATTGCCCAGCGAAACCATGAACTATGTGCCCAAGCTGCTGGCGATTGCCACAATTATTGCCGACCCGGCCGCTTATAGTGTCAAACTGCCAGAGATTGATGCTGCCCCCGCCTTTGCCATGGTTGATCTGGATCAGGATTTAAGCCTTGAAGAGCTGGCACTAAGCGCAGGCGTAGATGCTGATAACCTTAGCGCACTCAACCCGGGCCTGTTGAACGGGAGCCTTAACCCGCGTTACACCCGTACCCTGCTGATGCCTGAGGAAAGCAGTCAACGAATACTCGCCGAGCTAAGCGCGCCGCTAAGTACGGACAATGAAAATGAAGCAACCCTGGCCGGCACATCAACACCACAAACCCACAGGGTCGTTCAGGGTGATAACCTGAGTACAATTGCCCAGCGCTACAATATCAGTTTGCGTGATATCATGCGTTGGAATGCCATTGATCGGCCAGAAGCTTTACAACCGGGCCAACTCCTGACACTTTCCAGTTCTTGAGACACTTTCTAATTCTTGAGGCATATATCAATTCTTGACGTGTTGTGAGCGCTGTCTCAGCTGCATCGCGAGACAGCAGTGCAGCCAAGACGGGAGGAAAGAGCAATGAGGGCTGGCAAATCCAGGGAAAGCGGATCATCCCATACTCGCAGACGATGGCAGGTGTGCGTTCTGCTAGCCGGTATTTATTCCTCGGCTATAGTACATACGCAAACAGTACATGCGCAAACGGGTAGTGCTGATACAGACAGCGTCCCCACCGTGCATGCCCTGGCGCTTTACGACACGCCAGCCTTGCCCGAAGACTTCGCTCACTTTCCGCACGTCAATCCCCAGGCGCCCAAGGGTGGCAGCATGGTGCGCAGTGCGCCGGGGGGCAGCTTTGATTCCACCAATCCTTTCATTGTTCGCGGCACGCCGGCCAACGGCGTAACCCAGATTTACGACACTCTGATGGCCAGCAACCCCAATGAGCCTTTCAGCCTCTACGGGCTACTGGCCAGAGGAGTGCGTCTGGACCCTGAACGGGAGTGGATTGAATTCGACCTGCATCCTGCTGCGGTTTTCCAGGATGGTGAGCCGGTCACCGCTGAAGACGTGGTGTTCAGCCTGGATATCCTGCGTGAAGAGGGTAACCCTTTTTACCGCAACTATTATGCTGGTGTTGAACAGGCGGTAACCGTGGATGCACATCGGGTGCGCTTTGAATTCAACACCACGGATTCCCGCGAATTACCGCTGATTGTGGCTCAGATGCCGATTCTTCCCAAACATTACTGGGAAGAGCGAGACTTTACCGCACCGACACTGGCAGCTCACCCTGGTTCAGGCCCCTACCAGATTGATGATGTAGACCCTGGTCGGCGAATAGTCTACGCCCGCGACGAGGACTATTGGGCCAAGGATTTACCCGTCAATGTTGGCCGCTACAACATTGACCGGCTGATTATTGATTATTACCGAGACAGGGATATCGCCTGGGAAGCGTTCAAGGCCGGGCTGATTGATTACCGGATTGACGCCCGCGCAGCAACCTGGGCCATTGGTTATGATTTCCCTGCCTATCAGCAAGGGCTGGTGGAACGCATTACTGTACCCGACGTTAACCCTTCCCCCATGCAGGCCTTTGTATTCAACCTGCGCACCGACAAGTTCGATGACCCCAGGGTACGCGAAGCGCTCAGCCTGACCTTTGATTTCCCCTGGCTGAACACCAATATTTTTTACGACGCCTATTCCCGCACCCAAAGCTTTTTCCAGAATTCGGAAATGGAAGCCACCGGCCTGCCCAGCCAGGAAGAGCTGGCCTTGCTGACACCTTTCAGGGATGAGCTTCTGGCGTCCCATCAATCTGACCAGCTGTTCACCGAGCCCTTGCCGATTGACCACCCTGAATCGCTGCGTGAACGTCTGCGCCTGGCGCTGGAGCTGTTACGAGAAGCTGGCTATCAGGTAGAAGACGGCCAGCTGGTCAACGCTGAAAACGGCGAGCCTCTGGCACTTGAAGTGCTTCTGTATGACTCCGGTCTGGAGCGGGTTGTCCAACCCATGCTGCGAAATATGGCCCGCCTGGGGGTTAACACCTCGATACGCATTGTCGATATCAACCAGTACCTCAATCGCCTGCGCAGTTTTGATTTCGACATGGTTATCAGCCAGTTTCCACAATCCAACAACCCAGGCAACGAACAGCGCGACTACTGGACCAGTGCCTCTGCTGAGCAGCCGCAAAGCCGTAACCTGATGGGGCTTGCCCACCCAGCGGTTGACAGCCTGGTTGACCAACTGATTGGCGCCGACAGCCGCGAACAGCTCAACACCATTGCCCATGCGCTGGACCGGGTGCTGCGCTGGGGGTTCTATGTGATTCCCCACTATCACTCCGGCGAGACCCGGATTGCCGTGTGGGACAAGTTCGAATATCCCGAGCCGTTCCCCCGCTATGCCATGGATCTGGATGCCTGGTGGGTGGATACACAACGGGAAGCTGAACTTCAACGCCGCCGCAGCGGTCGATAATGGCGGTTAGCTGTTCGGGGAGATTAGCGTTGCCCCTGTTCCGATAACCTTCTGTTCAACGTTTGCGAAATCAGTGTTTGCAAAAGGAGCCTTGCCTTGGCGCGCTATACCCTACGTCGACTGTTGCTGATGATACCGACACTGATCGGTATCATGCTGCTCAACTTTGTGATTGTTCAGGCAGCACCGGGCGGCCCTATCGACCAGATGCTGGCGCGCTTCGAAGGCGCTGATGCCATGGCCAGCACGCGCCTGGACATGGGCGGTGGCGATGTACAGGTTAGCGATGATTCGCGCGGCGCCCGGGGCATAGACCCGCGCTTTATCGAACAGCTTGAACAGCAGTTCGGCTTTGACCAGCCCGCTCATCAGCGCTTTCTGACCATGATGGGTGATTACCTGACCTTTGATTTTGGTACCAGCTTCTTTCGCGACCGACCGGTCATTGACCTGATGATTGAACGCCTGCCGGTGTCGATATCTCTGGGCTTATGGACAACCCTGCTGGTTTATCTGATCTCGATTCCGCTGGGGGTCCGCAAGGCACTGCGCCATGGTTCGCGCTTTGATGTGTGGACCTCGGGGCTGGTGATTGTTGGCTATGCCATTCCCGGTTTCCTGTTTGCCATCCTGTTGATTGTGCTGTTTGCCGGTGGTACCTACCTGGACTGGTTCCCGCTACGCGGGCTGACCTCACCGGATTTCGACAGCCTGTCCACCTGGGGCAAGGTCAAGGACTACGCCTGGCACATCACCCTGCCAGTCATCGCCGCCTCCATCGGCAGTTTTGCAACCCTGACCATGCTCACCAAGAACAGCTTTCTGGATGAAATTCACAAGCAGTACGTCCTGACCGCCAAAGCCAAGGGCGCCGATGAACGGCGGATTCTGTACGGCCATGTGTTTCGCAATGCCATGCTGATCATCATTGCGGGCCTCCCTGCTGCACTGGTGGGTATCTTCTTTACCGGTGCCCTGCTGATCGAGGTCATCTTTTCGCTCGATGGGCTCGGCCTGCTGGGGTTTGAAGCCGTCATGCAACGCGATTACCCGGTCATTTTCGGTACGCTTTACCTCTATACCCTGATAGGTCTCCTGCTCAAGCTGCTATCAGACCTGACCTATGTGTGGGTTGACCCACGCATCGATTTTGCTACCCGGGAGTCGTAACCGTGTCGCCGATTACCCGCCGTCGTATTGCTGCCTTTCGTGCCAACCGCCGCGCCCGCGTATCACTCTGGCTGTTCAGCGCCCTGTTTGTGTTCAGCCTGTTTGCTGAGCTGGTGGCCAATGATAAGCCGTTGATTCTCAAATTCGAGGGAGAGTGGTACCTGCCGCTGGTGGT